>DAIOUM010000113.1:0-6513 GCA_036759505.1 Alishewanella sp.
TAAAAAAAGGTGCGCTAAGCCAAGCCGCACCCCCAGGAAGAACTGACTAACTGATACCGCAGTTTGGTGCTGGCTTAATCCTTTAAAAAATCTGCGATCTGCGCGGCCACCGCACTGATATTGACTACCCCATCCAGATGTCCCCAATCACCGGGAATTTCTGCCAGGGTTACCTGCGCCGGTGGCATGGCCGCTGCACTTTGGACTGACATCTTGGGCAGTAGCAATTGATCACCGCTCGCCGGCAAAAATAAGGTTTTTGCCTTGACCTGCTGTAACGCCTGTTGCCAGTTATCGCCCATACCGGCGCGCCAAAGTTGCGAGGCACGGATCAGATACAGGATATGGTTGGCATCCTGCAATTTACTGCGCTCAGCGGCCTGAGCCATTAACTGCTGCCAGGCAGAAAAGGGCGCTCGGATATCCTGCTGCGGCGCCTGATCCTGCAACGGATCGGTAAAGCGCTGATTAAAAGCCGTTGGATAAAGGGCGTCCTGAGTGATATAGGCCACGGCCGTGCTCAGGCCCTGCACAGGTTGGCCATAGGCATAATAGTCGCCATCCCGCCAGGCTGGATCCTGTTTAATCGGATAGGCCCAGCGCTCCAACCGCACTGCAGCCCAGGCGTCCATATAGGCCGTGCCAATCACCGGGATCAAGCGCTGCACCCGCTCTGGATAACGTACCGCCCACTCAATGGCCTGAAACGAGCCCATTGAGGCGCCAATCACCGCATGCAGTTGCTGAATACCCAGGCTATCCAGTAGCTGGCGTTGTACCTCGACAAAGTCAGTGATGGTCACCACCGGAAAGCTGAGCCCCCAGGGCTTACCTGTTGCCGGATTGATGGTCGCCGGGCCTGTGGTAATTACCTTGGGATCAAACACATTCGCATTAACCAGGGTATCGACACTGATCACATAAAACTTATTGGTATCAATGGCTTTACCTGGGCCAATAATGGCATCCCAGTAGCCCGCTACGGCATCATCCGGCTGGTATTTACCGGCGGCGTGCGAGGTACCGGAAAAGAAATGGGTGATCAAAATGGCATTGGACTTGTCGGCATTAAGTTTGCCATAGGCTTCCCAGCCGACCCGAACCGGAGCGATTTGCTGCCCGGATTGGGTGGTAAAACTGGCGATTTCAAAGGCTTGCTTTTCCACCAGCAAGGATTCGGCCCGGCTGCAACTACTCAGCAGCAGTAAGCCAAGCAGTAAACTCACCTTGAGCAGTGGTAGCCGCAGTTGCACAAGTAGTTGCAGAGGCAGTAGCATCTTAAACTCCATTAAAACCATTGAAATAACAGGATGGCCAGCACCACACCCAGTAATGGCATCAGCACACTGACTACCGCTACCGGCCAATAGGCGTTCTGGTGTGTTTCGCCACAAATTGCGCGGATGGTGGTGACCACATAGCCATTATGTGGCAGTGAGTCGAGTGCGCCGGATGAAATGGCGACCACCCGGTGCAGTTGCTCAGCATCAACGCCACGTTCCAGATAGGTTGGCGCAATTTCCGGCAAGGCGATAGCCTGACCGCCAGATGCCGACCCGGTTAAACCGGCAATGGCGCTTACCGCCACTGCGGCGCCAATCAGTTCCGGGCCGGGTAAGTGTGTCATAAAATGGACCACCTCGCCAAAGGCGGGGGTCAGTCGCGCCACACCGCCAAAGCCGACCACGGCAGCAGTGTTACCAATGGCCAGCAAGGCACCCAGCACGCCTTCATTGGTGGCGGCGGCCGGATTGTGCAGAAAACGGAAATTCAGCAGATACAAACTTACCACGCCACCAGCCAGCGCAATAATCAGCGCAGCTTGTTGCAGGCTGTCATGCAACAGGAAGGATGTGACCAGTACCACCAGCAGCGGGATTAAGCCAGTTAACCAATGCGGCAGGGCTTTATCGCTAAGTTCCGGATCTGTGGCGCGGGCAATAAAGTGCTCGCCACGTGCTTGCGCGCCTTTGATCATCCACATTAGCGCGGCGTAACCGCCAATGGCCATAAAGGCGGCAACGACTAAACTGACTTCCCAGCCGGCATAAGGGGTGGTACCCAGATAAGGGATCGGGATCCAGTTTTGGATCTCGGGTGAGCCGGCAGAGGTCATGGTAAAGGTGACAGAGCCGAGCGCCAGTGTTGCCGGAATAAAGCGCCGTGGTAAGTTAGCGCCTTTAAACAGGCTTACGGCCATCGGGTAAGCGGAAAACGCCACCACAAATAAGCTGACGCCACCATAGGTTAACACCGCACAAGCCAGTACTATAGCCAGTACCGCCCGCTTATGCCCCAGTCGTTTCACAATCGCCAGTGCCACTGCATCGGCAGCGCCGGTATGCTCCATTAGCTTGCCGAACAGTGAACCGAGCAGGAACATCAGAAACCAGTTGGCGACAAAACCGGAAAAGCCGTTCATATAACCGTGCACAAAATCAATCTTATCTGCCACCTGCCAGAACGGGATACCATTGGTCAGCGCCACCAGCAGGGCACAGAGCGGGGCCGTGATAAAGAGGTTAAAGCCGCGCATGGTCAGGACAATCAGCAGCCCCAGACCAAGCAGTAAACCGAGCAAACTTAACATCGGATAATCCTTGTTCTTGTTTTTTTCTAGTCTGATACAGTCTGCCGGTGTCAGCCATAGTACTAAGGTACAGGTTAATATTTCTGCAATCGCGGCTACTCTAAACATATAACAACGCCGGAGTACCTGGTTATTCCGGTAACAAAAAGCAGACAGCACAACATCGACACAACAGGAGGGCCGGTTATGGCCAACAACAATAAGATTAACTATCGCGCCACTTATCCCCGTAATCTGAAGCCGAGCCTGCTGGCACTGGCTATTAGCAGCTGTCTGGCCATGCCGGCCCTGGCACAGGAAACCACCAGCAGCGATGATGAGGCGGTTAAGCTGGAGCGTATTGAAGTCACTGCCCGTCGCACCGTAGAAAACCTGCAAACGGTACCGGTAGCAGTAACCTCTTTAGGTGAAGAGCAGCTGGCACAGCGCGGTATCGATAATATTACCTCGGTACAACAGTACTCACCGAATACCACCTTACAGGTATCGCGCGGCACCAACAGCACCCTGACCGCTTATATCCGCGGTATTGGGCAGCAGGATCCGCTTTGGGGCTTTGAGCCCGGCGTCGGTATCTATATTGATGATGTTTATCTGGCCCGGCCGCAGGGCGCGGCACTGGATGTGTATGATGTTGAACGCGTTGAAGTACTGCGTGGACCACAAGGTACCCTCTATGGCCGCAATACCATTGGTGGTGCGGTAAAATATGTGACCAAGGAATTGTCGGGCGACACCCAATTTGCGGTACGCGGCACCCTGGGTAGCTATAACCAGCAGGATCTTAAAGTATCTGGTCAAACCGGCCTGACCGACACGGTCTTTGTCGGGGCCGCGCTGGCCATGTATAACCGTGATGGCTTTGGTCGGTTCCTGAATACCGGCGATCATAACTACAATAAAGATCTGATGTCTGGCCGGGTCAGCTTACAATGGAACGCGGCAGACAATTTCAAAGTGCGGTTAGCGGCCGATAAAACCATTGACGAATCCAACCCACGTGGTGGCTTCCGTTTATTCCCCAGTGTGCGGGCACCAAATGATGTGCGGCCAACCAAGGTCTATGATGCCAATATCAGTATGCCGGTAGAAAACAAGGTTGAAACGGAAGGCCAATCTTTAACGCTAAGCTGGGATGTTAACGATAACTGGACCGTGAAGTCTATCACGGCCCGCCGTGAGGGTGTCACGGATACCAACATCGACTTTGACTCTACTTCGGCACCGACGCTGGATATTCCGGCCTTCTATGAAGATAAACAAACTTCACAAGAGCTTCAGTTCCTGTACAACAGCGACCGTTTAAAAGTCGCCAGCGGTATTTATTATTACTCCGGCGAAGCCTGTGGTGCCTTTGGTCAGGTAGTTTACGGTTTGTCGACCACTGAAAACGGCGGTTGTGTCGATACTGAAAGCCGCGCTTTCTACTCCCAGGGCAGTTATCAGTTAGATGAAAAGTGGTCGGTGACACTGGGTGGTCGTTATACCAAGGATGACAAAGATGCTAATGTTTACCGTTATGTTTACAGCGGTTATAAATTCCCCCGCCGGTCGGGTGGCACACGTATCGGTGTACAAACCGATTTTGCTGACAGCGCCAGCTTTAGTCATTTCTCACCTCGCTTAGGGGTAGAATACCAGCACAGTAACGATATGATGCTGTACGGTAGCTATACCAATGGCTTTAAGTCAGGTGGTTTTGATATGCGGGCCAACCAGGCGGTTAACCCGGATGCCAATAAGCCTTATACCGAAGAAACCGTTGATACCTATGAATTGGGGATGAAGAGCGAGTGGCTCAACCAGCGTCTGCGCTTAAATGCCGCGGTCTTCATGTCTAAATATGACGATATGCAGGTTACCGTGCAGCGCTCTGTTGAGCTGTCACCGGGTAATATCACTGTGGCGTCTCAGGTGCTGAATGCGGCCAATGCCGATATTAATGGCGCTGAGCTGGAAGCCACCTTCGCGGCCACCCGTGAGTTTAACCTAAGCCTGATTGTTGGTTATGTTGATGCCAAGTTTAACGAGGTTGAGTTCTTCGATCCGACCCAGCAACGGGTAGTGGATGTATCTAACCTGTGGTCCTTTGCTAATACCCCGAAAGTTACGGCGACCCTGGCGGGTACTTACAGCGTTGCATTAAGCTCGGGTGAGCTGGTATTTACCGGCAATCTGGCGCACCGTGGTAAAACCCAGATCTTTGAAATCCCCTCGTTACTGGACTATGGCGGTTATACACTGTTTAATGCCGGCGTAACCTGGTACTCCAACGACGGGCACTGGGATCTATCGCTGCAGGGCAAAAACCTGGGTAATAAAGAAGCGCGGATCGCTGGTTATAACTTTGCCGCTCCGGCACTGGATACCTCGGTACTGGGTTTCTATATTGACCCCAGAACCTTTAGCTTCAGTGTAGGTTATCGCTTCTAAGCGAAAACACTTGCCGGGGCGTCAGCCCCGGTTCATTATTGGGTAAAAACCCCAAAGTGACCTTATGATTGCCATTATTGCTGATGACCACCCGCTATTCCGGGTGGCACTATCTCAGGCCTGCGCGGCCATACTGGGCAGTGATGCCACCTTACTGCAGGCGCAAACCATGCAGCAGGTCTGGCCCCTGCTGCGCCAACATCCCGACACCCATTTGATTTTTCTGGATCTGAAAATGCCAGGTTCTGACGGCTTTACCGGTTTAACTGCGCTACGCACTGAGTACCCCGACGTACCGGTGGTAATGGTATCAGCCGAAGAAGATCCGGTGATTATTAAGCAAGCTCTGACATTGGGAGCGGGCGCCTATATTCCAAAATCAGCACCACTGGAATTGCTGTCCGAAGCCATTAATGCGGTATTAAACGGTGATAGCTGGTTGCCGGCTGAATTGTCTGAAGATGTAAAAAATGCCCGGCCGCTGATTGATCAGGATTTTGCCCAACGTCTCGAGCAACTGACACCCCAGCAGTTCCGGGTATTAAAAATGATTGCTGATGGCTTGCTCAATAAGCAAATTGCCTATGAGATGCAGGTGCAGGAAACCACCATCAAGCAGCATGTATCGGCGATTTTACGCAAGCTTAATGTAAATAACCGCACCCTGGCCGGAATACTCTTTGATAAGCTGCGCTTGCCGGAACAGGGGAGTTAGCCAAGTAACCTAATCAGCCAAGTAGCCCATTCAGCGCAGCGTTAAGGCAGGCTAGCGGATAAGTTGGTAATAGCTGTCGCTATTATGATGCCGGATACTGCGCGCGGTAGCTCTGACTGATATCAATAAGTTGCCCTTGTTGTAGCAGTAAAATCCGTTCTGCACTTAAGATAGTTTCCGGGCGGTGGGCAATAATAATCCGGGTCATCTTTAGTTGTTGCACCGCCTGATTAACATAGTGTTCCAGCTGCACATCCAAATGGCTGGTCGCTTCATCGAGAAAGAGGATCTTCGGCTGCCGGTATAGGGCACGGGCAAGCAGTAAGCGCTGCTTTTGACCGCCGGATAAGGAACTGCCCATATCACCGACCAGGCTGTTATAGCCCATCGGCATCGCCAGAATATCCTGATGGATACCGGCCAGCTGCGCCGCTGTATAGATCTGCTCCAGCGAAGCTTCCGGGTCAAAAAAGCTAATATTTTCTGCTAAGGTACCCGACAGCAACTGGTCATCCTGCATCACCGCAGCGACCTGACTGCGGTAGTTACGCAAGCCAAGCTGTTTAATATCAACACCATCAACCTCAATTTTACCGCTTTCTGCGCTTAGCAACCCTAGTAACAGTTTCAGCAGCGTGGTTTTGCCACAGCCAGAGGGGCCAATAATGGCAATATTTTCACCGGCGTTAACTTCCAGTGTTAAGCCATGAAATAGCAGCGGCTCATTGCTGGCATAACGAAAACTGAGCTCCCGTACGCTAAGATTGCCGCTAAG
>DAIOUM010000114.1:0-1173 GCA_036759505.1 Alishewanella sp.
GTAAAACGCACCCTACAGGAGCGCTTTACCGAATTTGCCAACTCAATCCGCTCAGCACTGGGATTAACCAAAAGCTGATTATGCGTGCTAGGTTTGTGGCCGCGGGATCCTGGGTAACCAAAACGCCAGCATCCCCAGTAGCGGAAACCAGGCACAAAGCTTAAAGATGGTGCTGATACTTGTGGCATCGGCCAGCATGCCGAGCAAAGCTGCGGCAATGCCACTGATGCCAAACATCATGCCGTAGAATACACCGGAAATCATGCCGATTTTGGCAGGCATCAACTCCTGGGCAAAGACAATAATAGCCGAAAAGGCCGACGACATAATCAGGCCAATCAATACCGTTAAGACAGCAACACCCGCTAAATTGCTGTATGGCAGCAGTAAGGCCAGCGGTGCGGCACCTAAAATCGATACCCAAATCACCGGCTTGCGGCCAATTTTATCGCCGATCGGCCCGCCCAGTACCGTACCTACTGCCACAGCTGCCAAAAACAGAAATAAATACAACTGCGATGTGGCGACCGATACCGCAAAGGTTTCGATCAGATAAAAGGTATAGAAATTACTCAGGCAGGTCATATACACATATTTAGAGAATACCAGCAGCGCCAGGACCAGCAGCGCGCGCCGGGTTTGCCGCGTCGTTAAGCCATTACCCGTTGTCGCTGCCGCGCGCAGTTGCAAGCGGGCATTAGAGCTGACCACCCAACGGCTCACCCGCAGCAATACCATAATTCCGACGATGGCAAACAAGCAAAACCAGCCAATACTACCCTGCCCCCGCGGCATAATAATAATGGCCGCCAGCAGCGGCCCCAGCGCAGAGCCGGCATTACCACCAACCTGAAACAGCCCCTGCGCAAAGCCATACCGCCCGCCTGAGGCCATCCTGGCCACCCGTGATGCTTCCGGGTGAAAGGTTGACGACCCCAAGCCAATCATCGCAGACGCCAGTAGTAACAGTGGAAAACTGCCGACCACACTAAGCAGTACTAAACCCAGCAACGTAAACAGCATCCCCAGCGGCAATAAAAAAGGTTTGGGATGCTTATCGGTGTAAAGTCCAACCGCCGGCTGCAGTAACGACGCAGTAAGCTGAAAAATCAGCGTGATTAAACCAATTTGGGTAAAACTCAGCGCATAGTCCTGCTTTAGCATCGGATAAAT
>DAIOUM010000114.1:1273-6443 GCA_036759505.1 Alishewanella sp.
CTGACAAAGGAAATGGCCTGCCCCTTAGCGCCGGCGCGGCCGGTACGGCCAATGCGATGGACATAATCTTCCGGTAAATACGGCAGATTAAAATTCACCACATAGTCCAGCCCCTGAATATCCAGACCGCGGGCGGCAACTTCAGTGGCAATCAGCACCTGCAGCTTGGCCGATTTAAAATCGGCAATAGCACGCCTTCTGCTGCCCTGGCTTTTATCGGCATGACACACCGCGGCGTTGATTTTAGCTTTTTGCAAATCTGCCAACAGGCGATCAGCCTGCTCTTTGGTACTGGTAAATACCAGCACCTGGAACCAGTTTTGTTCGGCCAGCAGCTGTTCAAACAGCTCGATTTTCCGGCTTTCTTCAACCGGATACACGACGTGCTCAACGGTATCGGCAGTGCTGTTGGTTTTGGCCACCCGGATCTGCTGGTGGTTTTTCAGGATCTTATGCGATAGCTCATTTACCGCCGGCGAGGTGGTGGCGGAGAACAACAGGGTTTGCCGGACGGCCGGGGTCATCTGTAATAACTTCAGCACATCGGTACTAAAGCCCATATCCAGCATGCGGTCGGCTTCGTCCAGTACCACAAACTCGACATCACTTAAGATGGCATTACCCAGCGCCATATGCTCAATTAAACGCCCCGGCGTACTGACCAGAATATCAAGGCCGGCCTGTAATTTACTGGCCTGGCCGCCCATTTTTACCCCACCGTAAATGGCGGTAACTTTTAAAGGCAAAAATTGCGCATAGCTGCTGATCGCATTGGCGATCTGCTCTGCTAATTCCCGGGTCGGCGTTAAAATTAAGGCTCGCGGCCTGCATGCAAGCGCGGGTTTAGCGGCATCAAGCAAGCGTTGTAATAATGGAATAGCGAAGGCAGCGGTTTTACCGGTACCGGTTTGGGCGGTAACCTGTAAATCCTTACCGCGCCGCGCCGGCACTATGGCTTGCGCCTGCACAGGCGTTAGCTCGCTAAAGCCGCACGCCGTTAAACCGCGCAGTAAGTCTGGTGCCAAATTTAAAGCTGAAAATTGCATAGAAGTTCCTCTGCAGCCTGGCTGCAGTTTAAAAGTGAAGCTTACTCAAGATCGCTATCCGGGCGTGGCTTGTGATTACAGGCACGGGCCAGAATTTCAATATAAAACTGTGGCCACTGCTGCGCAGCCGCGGCATCGATATGTTGGTTGATTTCAGAGGTGAACATTGGCTTTGCTTCCGCTTCTGAGGCGCCAAAGCGACAATCAAAGGTCCAATAATCTTTATCAGCAGGTACCGCTTTGCGCCGTTCACGCGCCAGATATTTGCGAATTTCGTGTTTAATGGCGTCAACTAAACGCGCTGGTTGCAGCTTGGGGTGGTTTAAGGCAAAGGTTTTTTTCATCACAAATCCTAGGGTGTGGCTACTACGCAACAGCTTGCGCGCGCGAATAAACCGCTATTATACCTTTAAGTGACCAAGATAACCGCCCTATTCTTTCGTTCACGTCTTAACGCCGGTTAATTGCTGACGAGCATTGACGGTCTGAAGAGCCGCGGGCATAGTGATAACTCACTACCTTGGACACCTATGCTGCAGTAGGTTTTATATGCGCCATACTTTCGTTGTTGTGGTATGCCTGACTTTTTCGGTTAACGCTTCAGAAAATCTAAGCGACCATGCACAATTCTGCGCGCCAGTGGCAGCGCAAAACTGTGGCGACCATCTGCAGCAACAACTAACGGCATTAACGCCTTATAGCTCTGCCTGGTATCGGATCAAGGCTTATCAGCTTAACTACCTGTTTGATAAACATCAGTTCCGGCAATTAAACACCGAAGCCGAACAGCTATTACAACAGCCCAATCTACCCGAAGTATTAAGGGTACAACTGTACTTTTATTACGCGAAAACCCTGTTTTATTTCGAACAGCGTGACGAAGCAAAACACTATGCCAAACTGGCTCTCGCGATGCTGGAAGAGGTTTACCATGCCTTTGGTGATCCGCTGCGACTGGTCGAGCTGGCAAATTTGCACTATTCATTGGGTGAGCTTGAACAGGCCGGGCAACTGCTGCAGGTGGCACAGTCGCGATATCAAAAAAGTAAGGATCCCCAGTTTAGCTTTGAGCTTAATTCCAATCTGGCATTAGTCGCCCATCAGCGTGGCGATCTGGCAGCCGCCGCGGCCTACCGTAGCGAAGCCTTAACCGCCGCCAGTACGCTTGGTCATCATAATAAGATTATTGTTGCTATGGGTAATTTAGCGCGCACCAGGCAGCTATTAGGTCAGCTGCAGGAAGCGCTGCAGCTGTATCAGGACTCGCTGCAGTTTACCGCTGCCGCAGAACACCGCGTGCAACATCAGATCCATTTGCTGCGCTTATCCGAAATCAGCCTGCAACTGCAGCAACCCGCACAGGCCAGGACTTACCTGCAACAAGTTATCCCGGAGCAGCTTGGGCCGGGGCATCGACAACTTTATCAGCAGCTTGCCACTGCGCTGGACCACAACCCGTAGCACAGCACCGGCGCTGCTTTACTAAACCGGACACGCTAATGCAAGGCTGTAAGTTGGCTTGGTTACAAGCTTATCTTATGTGGTTATTGATATTCTTTTTTTAAACCTTTACCGGTAAGCCCTGTATACAAGGTACAGAGACCACCAATGCCAATAACAACAAGGCCAAAATAAAATCCCTCCGGATTATCCGCCAGCCTTACGATAACGCTGCCATGCTTACCTTTAATCACTCCGTCACTATAAAAAATAAAAGCCATAAAAAACAAACCGATACCAGTTATCACCAAAAAAGTTCGGCCTAATACCTTTTTCGCGTCATGACTCTTTATTTCCTTTGCGCGCAACTCTGCCTGCTCTTGTTGCTGCCGCTCCGGCTTCGCCAGTTCAGCCATTAAGCGGGCATAATTTTCCGGATATTGTTCAGCGTCGATACTTTCCTGTGCCTGGCGCAGCTCTTCTACGCTGTAACGACTAAAATCGATTCCTGCCAAAATACCCCTCCCTTAAAAACTCCCAACATCAGCTTATCCGACAAAAATAATCAGCTAATTTGTTTAACTTTCTGCTGTAACAAGGTCAGTAACTGCTCACTATTATGCATTTCATAATTTAAGATCAGCGAGGATTTAATACTGCCGCCGCCGGCATCGCTAAAACGCAAAATATAACGCTGGCCAAAACCAATCCGAAACCAGGCTTGCCAGCCAGGGGCTGGCTCAACGGCCACTAACCGCGTAAGCGGAATTACCTGCCTGGAGAATAAGTTTTGCTTGATTAAGGTATCTCCTTGTACCAACAGCCGGTTGTTTACTATGGTTGCGCCGAGGATCCCGGCACCGGCGATATAAACCATAAACAGATTGGCAGCAAGATGGGTATTCGCCATAAAGCCTATATTAAATATCCCAAGCAAAGCGGCACTACCGACAAACAGCATCAATAGCATCAAAATTGCGGCGGCAGCTTTACTGGCGGGCGGCGAGAAAACCTCTAATGTCTCACCCGGCTTAAGGGACTCGATACCTTGTGTTGTTTTTGCCGGTGCCTGACCAAAGGTTAAATAAGCAGCCATAACATTGCCGAAAAACAAAAAATAAAACATAAACATCGCTATATATCCGGACCATGAGCTTTCCTGCGCTGTCTCCGAGCTCAGGTTAAAAAGCGTCATAAATACCGCACACGGCAGCCTGGTGCTCAGCATCATATTAACGTAAAAAGCACGACGCTCCTGACGCTGAGCTTGACCTCGTACTGCTGCCGGGCCGAGCTGTTCTACTGCGGCCAAACTGGCAGCTGTTGCCTCCTTGCCATCTGCAATTAAGCTCGCTTTTTGTGCAACCAACTGCTCCCGAACTGCAGCCAAAGTATGGTTACGCACCGTTTTGGCTCCCACCAACTCAGCGTCCAGTGCCTGTAAATACTGGTCAAGGTGAGTGTCACCGGTGGCCAACTGTTGATCGAATTTTGGTGAAGGCAGACGGGAAAGTGTCCGTAACATAGTCATCACAGCTCCTTAGTTATAAAAGTTCCCAATCCACAGCGTTAACTGCCATTAACGCTAATCGGCCAGACCTTACTACAACCGGGAAAAGCTGTAAAACAAAATAAGCAGGCATGTTTTTTTAATGAAATATTACGCTTTTTTAGGTTAACCATACCCGTGGCGGAATCTTGGTAAGGCACAGGATCACGGCAGATTTGCCGTCTGCTGTTAATCTCTCTTAGCGAACTTAAGCTACTGTGGCGCCAACGGCTTTATCTCAGCCCTGATATCGTGAATACTGAGCCAAAGTGTATTTAGCGGAGAACAGCATGCGTTTTTTCAGCAAACTCAGTACCTGGCAGCGGCTAGCGCTGCTACTGCTCTGCCTGTTTACGTTAGCTGGTGGGATCTATAGCGGTGTGCTGCAACAGCGGTTAATAAACCCGGCCCTGGCGCCACTGGATCAAAAAGCCGAGCAGGCTTTACAACAAAGTTTACTGCTAAGCAGTGCCTCCTTCGCCACGGCGCGGTTGATTGACCGCGGTATCGCTTTTGTTTCCGAAGCCGAAGTTGGCGTCGGTGTTGCCAGCGTAAAACCGGGCCAGCTGTTAAAGCCGCTGCAGGATATGGCAGTGCGCTACTCGGATGTGATGGTGATTGCGATGACTTCGGTTGGGTTACAGCTCTTTTTACTGCACTTTGGTCAGCTGGCCGCCTTGCCACTTTTTGGCAGTGGCATCCTGGCCTCGGCAGCATTGCTGTTATGCGGGCCAGCCAGCTGGCGCAATAGTTGCCGCTATCTGCTGCGGCTTTTTGTGGCGCTGTTGCTGATTATCCGCATTGGCATTCCACTGGCGGCTTATGGTGTGGCCGAACTGTCGGATTGGGTACTTACGCCACAACGCGAAGCCGCCGAAGCGGCACTGAACCGTGAAACGGCTGCTTTGCAGCAAATTGATCAGCCCATTAGCAATACAGAGGATGGCTCAGTTAGCTGGCTGCGGCAAATGGCCGCCAAAGCCACTGATATGCTGGGCGCGATGCGCAGCTTCTCTGACAATATTGTAGAAAAGCTGATCCAGCTTATCGTGGTATACAGCCTGAAAACCCTGCTATTTCCGCTGTTATCCCTGTATTTGCTGTGGCAGCTGGGCCGCTGGTTTGTTAGCCGGCC
>DAIOUM010000115.1:0-6277 GCA_036759505.1 Alishewanella sp.
TAAGCGCTGCTTGATCTGTTTTTCCCAGTCATAAACGCCGATCACCGTATCAACGGCAAGTTGCTTGATAAAAACGATATCCATCCGGTGAATTCCGCATTGCGTTATTTTTCGTTTCAGGTAGGCTGGTCGGATAGGTAAAATGCAGGAACACCCGTATTCTGCTGCCCGAATAAAACTGTCGTCATAGTATCGCAAAAATGGGTGCTGAGGAACCACGGAATGACCCTGCTGATCCTGATCATGATGTTAGCTGCTTACCTGCTGGGTTCGATTTCATCGGCTGTGCTGGTGTGTCAGCTATTTCGTCTGCCGGATCCGCGCTTTCATGGCTCAGGCAATCCCGGCACCACCAACGTACTGCGCTTGGGCGGCAAGTTGCCCGCTCTGCTGGTGTTATTGTTTGATATTTTAAAAGGCACTATCCCGGTCTGGGGCTCGTACTTTCTGAAAATTGAGCCACTGTGGCTGGGGATTATTGCGATTTGTGCTTGTTTAGGGCACATCTACCCGCTGTTTTTTGGCTTTAAAGGCGGCAAAGCTGTGGCTACCGCCTTTGGCGCCATGATGCCGATTGGTCTGGATCTGGCGGGCTTACTGATTGGCACCTGGCTGCTGGTAGTATTACTGACCGGCTATTCGTCACTCGGTGCGTTAATCACGGTGGCGCTGGCGCCGCTCTTCACCTGGTGGATCAAACCACTCTATACCTTGCCAGTACTGATGCTGAGTATCCTGATTATTGCCCGCCATCATGAAAATATCCGCCGGCTCTACCGTCGGCAGGAAAGTAAGATTTGGGATAAATCCAAGCGGGTTCGCGAATAACCCGCTTGCCAGGTTGCAATAAGTGCCGCTTTAAATCGCTGGTAGCTGCTCCAGTGGCCAGCGTGGCGTGACACCAATCGATAAATCCTGTTGCTGCCCGGCTTTTAAACGCTGGTAGCCGGCAAAGGCGATCATGGCGCCGTTATCGGTGCAAAACTCCTTGCGTGGATAAAACACCTCCCCTTTCAGACTTTGCATTAGTGCCGCCAGTTGCTGGCGTAATGACTCATTAGCACTGACACCACCGGCAATCACCAGCCGCTTGTAGCCGGTTTGCTCCAAAGCGCGGCGGCATTTAATCAGCAAGGTATCCACCACTGCCTGCTGAAAGGAGGCGGCGATATCAGCCTGCACCTGTGCCGAATTGCCTTCTTTTTGAATCACCATCGAGGCCGCGGTTTTTAAGCCGCTAAAGCTAAAATCCAGCCCGGGACGATCGGTCATCGGCCGCGGAAAGCTGTACTTAGTCGCATCACCCTGCGTCGCCAGTTTCGCCAGTAAAGGCCCGCCCGGATAATCCAGCCCCATCAGCTTGGCCGTTTTATCAAAGGCTTCACCGGCGGCATCGTCTATCGACTCCCCCAGTAACTGATACTGCCCGATACCCTTCACCGCCACCAGCTGGGTATGACCGCCTGAGACCAGCAACGCCAGAAACGGAAACTCTGGCGATTTTTCTTCCAGCATCGGTGCCAACAAATGGCCTTCCATATGATGTACCGCCAGTGCCGGCTTTTGCCAGGCAAAGGCTAAACTACGACCTAAAGTTGCCCCGACCAGTAACGCACCCGCCAGGCCGGGGCCGGCAGTGTAGGCGACGCCATCGATATCGGCGGCGGTTAAACCGGCTTCGCTGAGCGCCTGCTTGATCAGTGGCAGGGTTTTACGGACATGATCGCGAGACGCCAGTTCAGGCACCACGCCACCATAATCGGCATGCAGCGGGATTTGGCTATACAATACATGGCTAAGCAGGCCGCGCTCACCATCGTAGATGGCAATGCCGGTTTCATCGCAGGACGTTTCTATTCCCAGTACTCGCATGTATTAAACCTCAATTTCGGGCGTTAAAGCGGGAAAAAGATCGCTAAGTGCAGCACACTTCGCTATACTCCTCGCCCTTAAAAACGTGCATTGTAGCGGCTTGGCGCCGTGGTCGCCAGAGGATCTGATTTAAGATCGCACAAGCGCTTTACTTTAGTGGTGCTTTTTGCGTAGAATACCGCACCATTTTTAATCGTATTGGTTAACGAAAACCAGTTTTGGCCTGAGGTGAGAATTTAATGCCTGTAGTTAAAGTAAAAGAGAACGAACCGTTTGACGTAGCCCTGCGTCGTTTCAAGCGCTCATGTGAAAAAGCCGGCGTTTTAGCTGACGTACGTGCAAAAGAGTTCTACGAAAAACCAACGTGGATCCGCAAGCGCAAGAAAGCTGCTGCTGTTAAGCGTCACGCGAAGAAAATGTCTCGCGAAAACGCACGTCGTATCCGCCTGTACTAAGTTACAGCTGCCGGATAACGGTGCAGGGCTCACCAGCCCTGGTTTAAATGCTTTATCTGCACACCGTGTTCTTCGAACACGGTTTGTCTTTTTCTAAGACCCGAATAAAAAGGACAACAGTGGCAGGACAAATTCCCCGTCAATTTATCGATGAGCTACTGGCCCGTACGGACATAGTAGAACTGATTGATAAGCGCGTACCGCTAAAAAAAGCCGGTAGCCGCAATTACACGGCCTGCTGCCCTTTTCATAACGAAAAATCCCCGTCTTTTACTGTCAGCCCGGATAAGCAGTTTTACCATTGCTTTGGCTGCGGCGCACATGGCAATGCCATCAGCTTTATGATGGAATTTGAGCAGCTGGAATTTGTTGAAGCCATCGAAGAGCTGGCCAAAGATCTGCATCTGGAAGTGCCACGCGAAAAAGGCCAATTTAATAACAGACCACAAGCTCAGGCTGATGACTACACGCTAATGCAACAAGCGGCCAGTTATTATCAGCAGCAGCTGCAACAACATCAGAAAGCCGCAGAGGTTCAGGCCTATCTGACCAGACGTGGCCTGAGTGCGCAGAGTATTGCCGACTACCAGCTGGGTTATGCGCCAGAGAGCTGGGATGGGCTGCTGAAGCATTTTAACGCCAACAGTAAAGCCAAACGCGACCAGCTCTACGATTTAAAACTGATTAGCCGCAACGATAACGGCCGCGAGTTTGATTTTTTCCGTGACCGCCTGATGTTCCCCATTCGCGACAAGCGCGGCCGGGTGATTGCTTTCGGTGGTCGGGTACTGGGTGATGGCCAGCCTAAGTACCTGAACTCACCGGAAACCCGGCTATTTCACAAGGGTCGTGAGCTATATGGCCTGTATGAAGCGCGGCAGCAACCGGGCCATCTGGAACGGTTACTGGTGGTCGAAGGCTATATGGATGTAGTGGCACTAGCGGAACACGATATCCGCTTTGCGGTGGCCTGCTTGGGCACCGCCACGACCTCAGATCATTTCCATACGCTGTTTCGCTATACCAGCCAGGTGATTTGCTGCTATGACGGTGACCGCGCCGGCCGTGATGCCGCCTGGCGCGCGCTGCAAAATGCCCTGCCACAGCTAAAAGACGGTGTGGAGCTAAAATTTGTATTTTTACCCGATGGTGAAGACCCGGATTCGCTGGTGCAAAAAGAAGGCAAAGCCGCATTTTTAGAGCGACTGGGGCAAGCTAAACCACTGAGTCAATATTTATTTGAGCATTTACTGGCTGAGAGCGATCCCAGCTCCGATGCCGGTAAAACCGCGCTGGCGGCGAAGGCCACTGAGCTGATCCGGCTGGTACCGGGCACCTACTATCAGGAACAGCTGAGCAGCAAGCTGGATAATTTACTCGGCCGCCAAAGTGCCCGCACAGCCAAAGCTACGGCCAAAGCCCGGCCAACAGCGCCATCGACCACGCTAAAAATTACGCCAATGCGTCGGGCTATTGCCCTGTTGCTGCAAAATCCGGGCTTAGTGCAGGTTATGCCGGATGCCCCCGAGCTGGCCGACGCCGCCTTGCCTGGCATCAATTTATTGTTGAGCCTGCAACAGCATATTCTGGCGAAACCCGGGGTTACCACAGCGCAATTACTGGAATACTGGAGAGATCTGCCAGAGCATACCATACTGTTAAAGTTAGCAAGTTGGGAACATCAAATCGCGCCCGAGCAGCTGACGCAGGACTTCCTCGATACCTTTCATTCGATTGAGGATTTATATCTGCAACAACGGCTGGAAGCGCTGGAACGAAAAGACAAGTTACAACAACTGACAAAAACCGAGTGGCAGGAATATCATTTGCTGCTGCAAGCGCTGAAAAGCAAAAAACCGCGTCCGGTGAGTTAACGGCGGCTGGCTAGAAAAGCCCCGCTTTGTTATAATCGCTAGTTCGCATTTTTAGATTAACAACTTTGGTGGAAGATAAGTCTCTATGGAGCAAAGTCCTCAGTCGCAGTTAAAACTCCTGATCCTGAAAGGTAAAGAGCAAGGGTATCTGACCTTTGCCGAAGTGAACGATCACCTTCCACAAGACATTATCGACTCTGATCAGATCGAAGATATTATTCGCATGATCAACGATATGGGCATTCAGGTATTTGAAAGTGCCCCAGACGCTGATGATCTGATTATGTCTGATGCCACCGCCGATGAAGACGCGGTAGAAGAAGCCGCTCAGGCCCTGGTTAGCGTAGACAAAGAGCTGGGTCGTACTACCGATCCGGTACGGATGTATATGCGGGAAATGGGTACCGTGGAACTGCTGACCCGCGAAGGCGAGATTGATATCGCCAAGCGGATCGAAGACGGTATCAACCAGGTGCAAACCTCAGTCGCCGAATATCCGGAAGCCATTACTTACCTGCTGGAACAGTGGGACAAATACGAAGCAGAAGAAATCCGCTTAAGCGATATCGTGTCTGCTTTCGTTGATCCGAATGAAGTGGACGATGCCCCGGTCATGGGCAGCAATATCGGTTCGGATCTGCCGGAAGAGCATCAGGAAGATGCTGACATCAGTGACGATGACAGCGATGAAGAAAGCGACGGCGATAGCGATGACGGTGATAGCGGTCCGGATCCGGAGCTGGCAAAACAGAAGTTTGCCGAGCTGCGTGCCCAGTACGAAGTTACCCGTAACTCTATCGTGCAGAATGGCCGCGAGCACGCCACCACCAAAACCGAAATTGAAAAGCTGAGCGAAGTATTCCGCTGCTTCCGCCTGGTACCTAAACAATTCGACCGCCTGGTTAAAAACATGCGTGAGATGATGGACCGGGTGCGGGTGCAGGAACGGCTGGTAATGAAACACGCCGTTGAATACGCCAAGATGCCGAAGAAAAACTTCGTTAAAGCCTTTACCGGCCACGAAACTTCGACGGCCTGGGTTGATGCAGAAATCAGCGGTAATAAACCTTATTCAGCAAAACTGGCGGAAGCCAAAGACGAATTAATTCGCTGCATTGAAAAGCTGAAGAAGATCGAAGAAGAAACTGGCCTTAGTATCTTTAAAATTAAAGATATCAACCGCCGGATGTCGATTGGCGAAGCCAAAGCCCGCCGTGCGAAAAAAGAGATGGTTGAGGCGAACTTGCGTCTGGTGATCTCGATTGCCAAAAAGTACACCAACCGTGGCTTGCAATTCCTGGACTTAATTCAGGAAGGTAATATCGGTCTGATGAAAGCGGTAGATAAATTCGAATACCGCCGCGGCTATAAGTTCTCAACCTATGCAACCTGGTGGATCCGGCAGGCCATTACCCGCTCTATCGCTGATCAGGCGCGGACCATCCGTATCCCGGTGCATATGATTGAAACCATCAACAAGCTGAACCGTATTTCACGGCAAATGCTGCAGGAGATGGGTCGTGAGCCGTCACCAGAGGAATTATCAGAACGGATGCAAATGCCGGAAGATAAGATCCGCAAGGTGCTGAAGATCGCCAAAGAGCCGATTTCAATGGAAACGCCGATTGGTGATGATGAAGATTCGCATCTGGGCGACTTTATCGAAGACTCCAGCGGTGAATCACCACTGGACTCTGCGACCATGGAAAGCCTGAAAAACGCCACTAACGAAGTACTGGCCGGCTTAACCGCCCGCGAAGCCAAGGTACTGCGGATGCGTTTTGGTATCGATATGAATACCGACCATACCCTGGAAGAAGTGGGCAAACAGTTTGACGTAACGCGTGAGCGGATCCGGCAAATTGAAGCCAAGGCCCTGCGTAAGCTGCGCCACCCTTCACGCTCTGAAGTACTAAAAAGCTTCCTGGACGAGTAATTACAGTTCTGCCCGCTAGAAACCAAAGGCGCTAATTAGCGCCTTTGGTGTTTTAAGCGTTTTCAGCGTAAAAAAGCAGCAACCAATTGAAGTTAGTGTCAGAAGCCGGATGACAAAGTTAGTAAAAGTTTTTATACTGC
>DAIOUM010000116.1:0-1949 GCA_036759505.1 Alishewanella sp.
ACTGACTATCAAAAAGCCATTATTGCCGAAGATTACAATATGCAACACGGCAAGCGGGTGTTCTCAGTACGCTCTGCGCTGGTGCCTTATGCCGTGCAGGCGTTAAACCTGGATTTAGCCAAAATAGAAGCGCGCCCAGAGGCGCAGCAAATTATGGTGGCTAATTTGGATGAAGTTAAGCGGCATGCGTTTTGAGATTAATTAGCAAAAATACGACAATATCATAACGAAAGACTTGTGATGCCTTTTGCTAACGGCAAGGCCAGTCTGGTTGTTGCCAGATCTACATAGGTAAGGCTCCTGCTGATTGAGGTGAATACATTGCACAATCTACTCACATCGCGAGGTGAATAATAAGACTTACTCCGCGACAACCATCCCGCTTGCAGCTTATTAGCTAAGCGGTATGCTGCTTAAGTGCGTCTCGATTGCAGCAATCATCGATTTGCTAAGCGGTAAATGCGCTTTTTCTTTTGCCCATATCTCATGAAAGCCTGCCACGGTTTGCTTGGCAGTATCCAATACTAATTTTTCTGGCAACATGGCTTTCGCCGCCAGGTGTGATAATTCATCCAACGTAAAATCACTGAACTTTTTGCTACGGCTAACCTTTAGAGACGCGCTATCGTCGGGGATATAAGGGATGGTTGAGACAAAGTCATAGGCAGGCGCAATCGAAGCGGTACGCTTGTCTTTATAAATCACAGACCAATTTTTCAAATGCATATCTGCATTGCCAATTAACGTATTGAACACCAACCTACGCGTAAATTCTGCGATGTCCTCCTCTTGCCCTTCGATGCCGATAACCTGAGCAATATTCCGCATACTGGCGTTTTTGTATTTATCTTGCGGATAAACGCCAAACACTTGCGCAAAGTCTTCAATATGTATCGCTTTACCATTAACACGGTCAAAGCGTTTTATCGCAAAAGCCTGTGCATTTTTAAAAAAATTGCCGAATTTACCAATACCTTCTGGAATATTGGCAATCTGGTCCATGGCAAGTAGCTGCGTCTCTGGTACATCCATTCCCAACATTCGGGCCAATTCCATCATCGAATATTCGTTTTCAGGCACAGCTTCAAATCGAGACGACGGCAATTTCACTATCCAAGAGCCACCTTTACCCGTAACAGGGATCGTTAAACCGCCGTTTGCCTGTTGCACGGCTGAAAACTTCAATTGCACACCGGCCAATGAAAAACGCATTGGCGCTTCAATTTTATCTTTATTTTTAATGCCTTGATGCATAACTGGCGGCAGCGCTTCACCATTGGCGGGTTCAACCGTGACCGCACCAGCTAAATCCTGCCCTAGCACCCACAATAGAAAAAACTCCCGCGCAGGGTTCACACCGGCACGTTCTGCCAGGTATTTACGCATGGTTTCTTCTGGCAAAAGGTTGGAGAAAAAAGGCGTTAACTTGGTTTGGGTGGGTTTGAAGTTGGTCAGCAGGCCACCCAGGGAATCTTTAAACCCCAGCCCCAACACAGGCCGCGATTTGTTATTAATGTACGAATCTGTAAAAGCGAAAAGTGTTCTGTCATTGCCCACGTTAGTGATCGTTGCAATGGGTTCACCATAAAGCAAAACGTTGAGCGTAGAGACATTATTAGTCATCGTCATCTCCATCTAACTGATATGCGGGCGACATTGGCTCAGTTTCATCACCAAGGCCGTTATTATCAGTACCTTTGCTACTTCGAATGATCAACTTAATGGCAGGAACAGATTTTTTAGGTGCGACAAATAACTCTAAATCGAGCACGCGGGCAATCGCTATCAAACTGGACATTCTTAAATCAACGCCACCAGACTCGATCTTCGAAATATGACTTTGCGGCACACCCGACCGCGCGCTCAACTCTCTTTGGCTAAAACCCTTACTTATTCGCGCTTCTCGAAGGCTTTGTAGTATCTGCTCTGTTACATAGCTCATTTCGATA
>DAIOUM010000116.1:2049-3629 GCA_036759505.1 Alishewanella sp.
TCCCAAAGCCCAACTATAATCACCGGATATGGTGATTAATATATTAAGAAGCGACTCCTGTTATGGCAAAGAAAGTCACGGCGTCAAACATGCCTAACTCAGTATTTATCGAAAATGCCGAAATATTAGGGCAACTGATTAAAGCGAAGCGCACAGAGCTTGGCATTAAATTGGCAGACTGTGCGGCGCTGTGCGGCATTGGCATTAACACCTTATCACGTATTGAAAACGGCAACGCCAATTGCACTTTAGCCGCAGTTTTCTCTGTGTTAAACGGCTTGGGAATTAAGCTAACATCGAAAGAGTTGACGACAGCAGCGAATTCCTCCTCAGCTGAAAGGAAGTGGATTTGATGATGGCGAAAATCGATGCGTACCAACTGCAGGTAACTTATGGTGATGATGTTATCGGTACCTTGGCGTTGGATAACACAACCAATTTATTAAAACTTAGCTATACACCGCAGTGGCAACAACAGGGATTTGCCATTTCACCGCATTTACCACTTAACAATCAGCATGCACCGGAAGTTGCCTACAACTATCTTGATAACGCCCTACCGGAAGGTGAAGCGCGAAAGCTGCTGGCTGAAAACTTAGGTGTTTCGGAAAAAAATGTCTATTCGCAAGTACGTGCTATTGGTAATGATTTAGCAGGTGCCATCGTATTTAGGCCTGTGCAAGCAGAGCAGATAGATAGGACGCAACCCATCTTCAGGCTAATTGAAGAAGCAGAGTTAATTGAAAGACTCAACATTAAAGAAGAGTTTGGTTTACTAACATGGGACGACAAGCCGCGGCTCAGCGTGGCAGGTGTGCAGGACAAATTAAATGTCTTTATCGATAATGCCGGAAACCTTGGTTTTGGCGACGGCTCCCTGTGCTCTACCCATATCCTGAAATTTGAAAAGAAAAACTGCCCAAACCTCGTGTTAAACGAATTCTTCTGCATGACGCTTTCAACTGCTATTGGTTTACCGACAGCCGAGGTGGCATTCAGGCGCTTCGGCTCTCATCCGGCACTGATCGTTAAGCGCTTTGATCGCAAATATGTGAGCGACGATAGCAAAGTGTTGCGACGCCACGTGATAGACGGCTGCCAGGCGCTTAACTTATCCAGAGACCATAAATATGAGCGTAACCTTGGCGATGGCCGGGACGTGAAGCATATTCGTGATGGCGCAAGTTTAGAAAAATTGTTTGAGTTTTGTCGAAAAATGTCTTCGCCGGTAGAGAGCATACAATGGCTTATCCACTGGCAATTGTTCAATTTGATGATCGGCAATTACGACAGTCACGGCAAAAACGTGTCGCTGTATTTCGATGACAGCACCGCCCGCTTTACCCCAGCTTATGATTTAGTTAACGTCTCGATGTTCCCACAATTCAAGCATGTACTGGCAATGGCGATGGGCGATGAATTTGAACCTGACACCATACACGCCTATCAGCTGGCAGACTTTGCAGAAACGTGTAACATCGATAAAAAGCTATTGTCGAGACTGTTAGTTAGCTTAGCTGATAAAGTGCTCAAGCAGCTTTCCTCTGACTTACATATTAATCAGCTGAAACAACTGCCCA
>DAIOUM010000116.1:3729-6250 GCA_036759505.1 Alishewanella sp.
GGAGTGGTTATGGCGGTATCGTTACGTAAAGCGAATTGGTTTTTAAAGCTGTTTGCCTGGCGCTATATCCCACTGATTGGCTTTTGCTCGCCAAAAATTATCCGTATGGATGAGAAAACCGTCGAAGTGACGATGCCGCATAAATGGCGCACCAAAAACCATCTTGGCAGTATCTATTTTGGTGCCTTAGCCATTGGTGCTGACTTAGCCGGTGCTTTTTTGGTATTTACCAAAGCCAAGGCACGGGGTGTTAATGCTAACTTTGCCTTTAAAGATGTTGAAGGTAAATTCCTGAAACGGCCGGAGAGCACAGTGCATTTTATCAGCCATGATGGCGATGTGATTGACCAGATGCTGGATGAGTCTATCGCAACCGGCGAGCGGGTCAATCGCCCGGTGTCGGTAATCGTGACTTGCCCGGAAAAAAATGGTGACGACGTGATGGCGAGTTTTACCCTTACCTTGTCAATTAAAGCCAAAGCGAAAAAATCTTAACTGACGCGCCAGTTTGCACCGGCAAGCTGGCCACAGTAAACTTAGCCTATTCCTATTTAGCTAAGGTATTCCCCGTGATTGACCACAGCATGCAGCAATTAAGCGGCAACCTGTTTATTATTTCGGCGCCCAGTGGCGCCGGCAAATCAACGCTGATCCAGGCGCTGCTAAAGCGTTACAGCGATATGCGCTTAAGTGTGTCACACACCACCCGGGCGCCGCGCACTGGCGAGCAGGATGGTGTACATTATCATTTCACTACCGTCGCCGATTTTCAGCAGCGCATCGCCAATGGCGAATTTCTGGAGTGTGCCGAAGTATTCGGTAACTACTATGGCACTTCCGCCCATGCCATTCGTGAGTTACTGAGTCAGGGTATCGATGTGTTTCTGGATATCGACTGGCAAGGCGCCGAGCAGATCCGCGCTAAAGTCGCCGGCACCATTGGCATCTTTATTCTGCCGCCCAGTGTCGAAGCACTGCAGCAACGCCTGACAAACCGCGCCACCGATAGCGCCGAAGTGATCGCCAAGCGCATGGCCCAGGCCCAAAGCGAAATGTCACATGCCTTTGAATATGATTATCTGATTATCAATGACCAGCTGGAGCAAGCGTTTAATGAGCTGGAACGCATTGTACTGGCACAGCGTAACCGCTGTAGCAGTCAGGCACACCGGCATAGCGCTTTGCTGGAACAATTGTTGGCGAAAGCAGCAAAATAGCGTACACTAGGCGGTCTTGTAATACCTGTACTAACACTGAATTATTCCGGAGTGCTGAATGGCTCGCGTAACCGTTGAAGATGCTGTAGATAAAATTGGTAACCGTTTTGACTTAATTCTGGTTGCAGCACGCCGTGCTCGTCAGCTGTCAGTGGAAGGCAAAGAGCCGCTGGTTGACCGTGAAAACGACAAGCCAACGGTAGTGGCACTGCGTGAAATTGAAAAAGGCTTTATCAATCAAAGCATCCTGGATCAACAGGAACGCCGCGATCAATTACAGCAAGAAGCGTCTGAGATGGCTGCTGTGGCTGCCATTATCGGCTCAGATCAGTAAAAAAGCCTGCCAAACTGCTGCCAACGGCACCTCAGCCGTTGGCATTCGCCAAATTTACACGTATATTCTAAGCTTAAACAGCATAGTCGCTGTGTTAACCTGTGCCGCACCCGTGCTTAGCCAGGATTAACCTATGCTGCGCTTATCCTGTGCTGTGTTGGTTTGGAGATCCCGTGTATCTGTTTGAAGGTCTGAAAAATCAGATAAGTGCATATCTGCCCCCGGAGCAGGTTAATCTGGTACAACAGGCCTATGTGGTTGCCAGAGATGCACATGCACCGCAGTTTCGTTCTAGCGGTGAGCCTTATATTACCCACCCGGTAGCGGTCACCAGTATTCTGGCCGAGATGAAACTCGACCACGAAACGCTGATGGCGGCATTGCTGCATGATGTCATTGAAGACACCCCGGTTACCAAAGAAGATCTTACCCGCTTATTTGGCGCGACCGTGGCCGAGCTGGTGCAGGGTGTTAGCAAACTCGATAAAGTTAAATTTAAAGATATCAAAGAGTTTGAAACCACTAACCTGCAAAAAATGTTTATGGCAATGACCCAGGATATCCGGGTTATTCTGATTAAACTGGCCGATCGCACCCACAATATGCGCACCTTAGGCGCCTTAAAGCCGGAAAAACGCCGCCGTATTGCCAAAGAAACGCTCGAGCTGTACGCCCCTATCGCCAACCGGCTGGGTATTCATAATATCAAAAACGAGCTGGAAGACTGGGGTTTTCAGGCGCTGTATCCGATGCGTTATCGCGCGTTAAGCTCGGCAGTAAAACAAGCGCGCGGTAACCGCCGCGAGCTGCTGGAAAAGGTGCAGCAGGATATCCGGCAACGTATTCAACAAGCCGGCATTGCGGCGGAAGTCAGCGGCCGCGAAAAACATCTGTACAGCATCTACCGCAAAATGAAAAACAAAGAGCTGATGTTCAATGATGTAATGGACATCTATGCGTTTCGGGTGGT
>DAIOUM010000117.1:0-6193 GCA_036759505.1 Alishewanella sp.
GTTTTTAGATCGTTCGCAGAAAAATGCAGCAAAGCGGCTATTTTTAGACCTTTTTAATCGCCAACAAAGCTTTCAGACGCCTTTTACCGTAAGCAAAAGCTTTGTTAAAGATATGATGACTTACTGGTATATAGTGGCGCTCCGTTGGCGAAAGCCAGGGAATGTCTTCTACATCCGGATCGTTAATATAGACAAAGTCAGCGTCAACCGCACAAATCACTATCCAGTGCGGCGCTTTCGAACGGTCAAACTGCCAGGTACTGATTAGCGCCAATAAAATATAACCATCCTTTAGCAGCTTGCTTATTAAAGATAGATCCGGTTCGGTTAGTACCAAAGGTAAGCCTAGTTGCGTAACTTTGGCTTGGTCAGCCTGATAGACCCGCTGCATCACCGACTTTTTTTCAGGACTACGCACCGAATCCAAAAATAAGGGACCATCCTGATTCAGATAAATTTGCACTATAAAGCCGCGCTTTGCCGCAGCTAACGCCAAGCCTCTAGGACCACAACCTCCATGACCAGACGTCATAAATATCGTTGTTGCTTCCCGCCATAGTTCAATTTCCAGATGTTCGGGGCTGAATTCCCCGGGTTGAAAATAGTTAAATGCCATTAGCAGACAGGCAGGGCCGCAAGTAAATGGAGTGGTTTGCGCAATATAAGGCACCAGTTTGGTATAGGACGCGGCCTGATAATGATGAATTTGCTTTTGCAGGCACAACGCATCACTATGATCTTCGTAAAAATCCAGCTTAACGCCGAATGGATGATAGCCGAGATTTTGGTAAAGTTTTATTGCTGGCTGATTGTCAGGCCGCACTTCTAATCTTAATAACACACAATGCCTGAGCAGCGCCTTTTGCTCCGCATCCGCGATCAAACGCTTGGCCAGACCTTGCCCTTGCAAACGCGGTAACACAGCTATTGAATATAGCCTAGCCATACTGCTACCGCGCCGGTAGATCAATAAATAGTAACCTACTATCTCCTTGTCTAAACATAGCACAAAGAGATCACTACGTTTTTCAGAGATAAAACGTCTGAAACTGCGTTGACTAAGGCGGTCACTATGAAAACATTGCAGCTCAATAACCAGCAATGCCGATAGATCCTGACTTGTCGCTTCCCGGATCTCAATAAACTGTTGAACATCCATCCGATACAGTACTCAAAGCTAATATCTGATTATACTCAGTATAGTAGCGGACTTTATTCTTATTACCGATACTTTAGGTAATTTCTCAGGTAAGAGGACAGGATCTAACTTATGGCGAAACTGGTTATTGTTGTCGATAAACTGCAAGACTGGGCTCCTTTCTACCAATATGACGGCGTAATGAGTCTGCCGGCATATCTAAAATGGCAACCGAAACAAAAACAACGGGTACGGGTTATTAATCTGTGTCGCCAATCCCACTATCTGGGCACCGGCTATTACTGCTCACTGCTGGCTGAAGCACGTGGACATAACGTTATGCCATCATTGCGAGCTTTCAATAAATTTAATCGCTTTGAAATATCTGAACTTATCGAAGAGCTTCCCGGCACATTACAAAGCTTGCTCGACAAAGCGCTGGCTGATGCTGCAGAACAGCAACTGCTGTTTAACATCTATTTTGGTGAAACCTCATCAAAAGCCCTGCGTAAATTTGCCAGCTATTTATTTGAGGCACTGCCAGTGCCCATTCTTCGGGTTGAGCTAAGTAAAAAGAATCACTGGCAGATCCGTTCCATAAAAATTGGTGCGGTGCATAAGTTAACTGAGCAGGAACAAGGGCATTTTGCTGAAGTGTTGGAACGTTACAGTCACAAAATCTGGCGGCTGGAACCAAAGAATGCCCGCTTTAAATATGATCTGGCTGTTCTGACCAACCCAAACGAGCCCTTTCCACCTTGCACTCCGAAGTCGCTGGAGCTATTTCGAAAAGCTGCAAAGCGCGCGGCTATGGATACTGAATTAATTTCAGCCCGGGATATTCAGCGGCTACCGGAGTTTGATGGCCTGTTTATTCGCGAAACCACAGGTGTAAATCACCACACCTTTCATCTGGCAGTAAAGGCAGAGCGCGAGGGATTGGCTGTCATCGACGATCCGAACTCAATCTTACGCTGTGGTAATAAGGTATACCTACAGACCTTATTTCAGCAGCATAAAGTGCCGGTGCCGGACGGCTTAATGCTATTTAAACAAGACGAAGATAATCTGGAACGCGCCGCCGATACGCTTGGCTTACCTTTGGTTTTAAAGATCCCTGACGGCAGCTTCTCCCGTGGCGTGGTTAAAGTCAGTACTCTGACCGAGTTAAAAGCACAGCTAAATGCTCTGTTTGAACAGAGCGCTATCATCCTGGCCCAGCGTTATACCTATACCGAGTTTGACTGGCGGATTGGCGTATTGAACGGTCAGCCACTATTCGCCTGTAAGTATTTTATGGCCCGCAATCACTGGCAAATTTATAAGCACGGTAAGGGCAAAACTCAGAGTGGCGGTTTTACCACCTGTGCGATTGCAGAGGTGCCGGCCCATGTGTTGCAAGCTGCGCTTGCCGCCTGTAAACCTATAGGTGACAGTCTATACGGTGTCGATCTGAAGCAAGCGGGTGACCAGGTATTTGTTATTGAGGTTAATGACAACCCCAATATTGATGATGGTGTCGAGGACTTGTATTTAGGCAGCAAACTCTATGATCTGCTAGTTGAAGATTTTATCCGGCGCATTGAATTAAACCGATAAAAAAACCGGCTTAAGCCGGTTAATTTGGTGCAGATGGAGAGACTCGAACTCTCACGCCTTGTGGGCACAAACACCTGAAGCTTGCGTGTCTACCAATTCCACCACATCTGCGTTATGTCTACAGCGCTAGCTGCTCAACATGGCGTGCAGTATAACGATTTCAAAAGCAGCGTCAACTGGCTTTTTTAAAAATCTTACTGTTTGCTTAAATTTACAACGCGCGGAGCCAAACGCTGGTAAAAGCTATGCCCGGGTGGATTATAGGCACATAAAAGCAAAAAACCGGCCTTGGCCGGTTAATTTGGTGCAGATGGAGAGACTCGAACTCTCACGCCTTGTGGGCACAAACACCTGAAGCTTGCGTGTCTACCAATTCCACCACATCTGCATAACGTTTTGCGCAGTACGCTTAACGTGGCGTGCAGTATAGCGACTTATCAGGCCGCGTCAATACGATTTTCAGCCTGATAAGCGCGGTTGCACAATTTAGCAGCGTTTTAGCCTTTTTGGGCTTTTTTCAGCAAGCCAATCTCTTCCAGACGTTGCATCAGATAGTCGTTAGAGTTAATCGGCTCCGGATAGCGGTTTGGCCGCTCAGCGCTGACACAACTGGCTAAGGTTTCAATCACATAATCCGGATTCGGATGCATAAAAAACGGGATAGAATAACGAGGCTCACCCGCCGCTGCACCCGCCGGGTTCACCACCCGATGCGTCGTTGATGGCAGTACATGGTTAGTTAAGCGCTGCAGCATATCGCCGATATTGACGACAATAGTGCCTTCAATGGTGGTCACCGGTAACCAGCTACCATCGCGGCGCAAAATTTCCAGTCCAGCCTCATTAGAACCCACCAATAAGGTGATCAGGTTAATATCTTCATGCTGACCAGCCCGGATCGATTGGGTTGAGGTGTCCTTAATCGGCGGATAGTGAATCGGCCGCAGAATGGAATTACCGTAATTCACTTTATCAGCAAAATACGACTGGTCTTGCCCCAGGAAAAGCGCCAGTGCTTCCAATACCCGGTTACCCAGCTTTTCCAGCTCGGTATATAAACGGTAAGTCGCGTCTTTAAATGCCGGTACTTCAGTTGGCCAGACATTCGGATATAAACTGGGATGCGGCGCTGGGCCGTCCAGCTCCCGGCCCACATGCCAGAATTCCTTCAGATCCGGGTGATTAGAATCCTTGGCTTTTTCCACGCCAAAACCGGTGTATCCACGTGCCCCACCCTGACCTGGCTGGTGATACTTGGCTTTAACTTCGGTTGGCAGTGCAAAAAACTGCTTAATAGCTTGATAAGTGTTCTCTATTACCTCATCCGGAATACCGTGACCACTAATGCCACAAAATCCAAACTCAGTATAGGCCTTGCCAATTTCGGCAACAAAGTTATCTTTGTCGGTGGCAAACCGTCTTATATCCAACGTTGGAACATGTTGAGTCATATAAAAGACCTGTTTTTAGCCTAAAGAAAAAAAGAACCCTGCAATCGCAGCGCTCATTAAATTCGCTAATGTTGCAGCAAGTAAGGCCTTTAAACCTAACTCGGCAATATCAGCGCGCCGGCCTGGCGCCATACCACCCAGGCCGCCTAACAAAATGGCAATTGATGAGAAATTGGCGAAGCCACACAGAGCGATAGTAACTATCACCTGAGTATGGGCGCTTAACTGCTCTTTCACCTGCACAAAGTCGAGGTATGCGACAAATTCATTAATCACCAGCTTTTGACCGATAAAACTGCCAGCCGCGCGGGCTTCTTCCCAGGACACACCCAGAATAAAAGCCAGCGGTTGGAATACGTAACCGAAAATCAGTTGTAAAGTAAGATCGTCTTTACCTAACCAACCACCGATTCCACCGACAATGCCGTTAACCAAGGCGATTAAACCGACAAAGGCCAATAACATTGCACCAACATTCAGAGCCAGCTGCATACCACTGGAAGCGCCTGCTGCTGCGGCATCAATCAGATTAGTATGCGGCTTTTCAGTAGTAATCTCTGCCAGATCATTTTTTGGCGTTTCGGTCTCCGGCAAAATCATCTTGGCCATTAAAAAGCCACCCGGTGCCGCCATAAAGCTGGCCGCAATCAGATACTTTAACTCCACACCTAAGCCAGCATAGCCGGCTAATACCGAACCAGCTACCGATGCCAGCCCCCCTACCATCACGGCAAACAACTCAGAGCGGGTCATCGTTGGGATAAAAGGTTTAACAATAAGTGGTGCTTCCGTCTGACCAACAAAGATATTGGCCGCAGCTGACATCGACTCAGGCCGGCTGGTGCCGAGTAATTTTTGTAGGCCACCGCCAATTAGTCGAATTACCCAGGTCATAATACCGACGTGATATAGCACCGCTATTAATGACGAGAAGAAAATAATGATGGTTAGTACATGGATGGCAAAAATAAAGCCTTGCGAGAAGTTACCCAAGTCACCAAACAGAAATTGGATACCGGCGTTGGCATAGCCGATAACATTCGCTACGACCTGAGAGATGCTGTAGAGCACTTCCTGACCAAAGGGCACATAGAGCACAAAGGCACCAATGGCAATTTGAATGGCAAAGGCACCACCAACAGTGCGCCAGTTGATCCGGCTACGATTTGCTGACGCCAGGTAGGCGACCAATAACAGGGCAACAATGCCCACTAATCCCATCATAATGTTTTCCTGGTTGTTATTCCGACAATAGCTGGCGGATTTTTGCTTTTATAATATCGATAGCAATCTGGTTTTTGCCACCGCGGGTGACCACCAGATCGGCGTATTGTTTCGAGGGGGCGATAAACTCAAAAAAGGCAGGGCGCACTGTGCTTTCATACTGCTCAGTCACCGAGGACAAACTGCGGCCGCGATCTTCGAGGTCACGTTTGATCCGGCGCAGCAAACAGATATCCAGCGGCGTATCCATAAAAACCGTGATATCAAATTGATCACGTAACTGCTCGTCTGTCAGCAATAAGATCCCTTCTACCAGGATCACTTTTGCCGGTTGGACCTTGATAGTGTCCTCAATGCGGGTGTGAAGTTTGTAACTATACTGCGGCATCGCTATGGTTTGGCCTGCACGCAATGCCTTTAAGTGTTCGACCAAGAGTTCATGTTCGAAGGCTGACGGATGGTCATAGTTAGTCAGGATCCGTTGTTCAAAAGACAAATGACTCTGATCGCGGTAGTAAGCATCTTCAGACAGGATCGCAATACGCTCGCCACCCAACTCAGCTACCAGTTCCTGATAAACAGTTGAGGCAAATAAACTTTTACCGGAAGCAGAGGCGCCGGCAATAGCGATAATGGTTCTTTTACCCATAAAACAGCCCGAAGAATTGCAAATAGCTGGTAATTATCGCTAATAACGCTGTGATTAGGAATAAAAACTTCCAAAAAAAATGCCAGTCAATTGACTGGCATTTTTACGACCTCTAAATAATTAGAAGCGGTA
>DAIOUM010000118.1:0-5839 GCA_036759505.1 Alishewanella sp.
AAGCGTAAACCCAGTACCAACTGTCGTCCCGGCAGAGGCGCGTCTTCCTTAATAAAGGAGCTGTGCACAAAGCCCAGGCGATTGGTCAGGTTCTGTACCTTGGCAAAGGCCATCACTTCCTGTTGCTGCCAGTCGAAGTAATAGTTCAAGCCCGCTTCCAGTAGGGTGTAGCCCGCGGTCGCGCTTTCATTTTCGGCCAGCCGGTTTTGTTTACCATAGTGCGTTAGCCCCAGCTGACCGGCCCAGTTATCCGCCCGGTATTCATATTCAGCACCCAGCCGGAATGAGGGTACCCGCGGCAGATAGCCACCACTGCGCAGTCGTGCTACTACGGTATCACCCAGCACCGTTAACTGATGTTCAGGTGTCAACTGCCAGCTGATACTGGCTTCTGCGCCATGCAAGCGCGCATCTTGCTGTTGATACTGATAGGCAGCAAAGCCGGCGATCTGAAAGCCCAGGTTAGCTAAAAACGCATAATTATCGATTTGATTATAGAACAGGTTGATATTAGCCCGGACATCGGCAAACTGACCGCGCCAACCTAAATCCAGATTGTTGGCACGCTCGGCAGTCGCCAGTGCAGCATCATGCAGAATACTGGCCCCCGAGCTTTCTGCTGCGACCTGATAGGCCACACCAATTTCATAAGAGCGGGTACCAATATGGATACCGTTGGCATAGAGCTCATTGGCAGCCGGTGCCCGCTCCGCCTGGCTGTAAGATAGCGTCAGCTGCTGCTCACTTTGTAGTTGGTAAACCGCACCGACAGACCAGCTAAACAGATTAAACTGCTGTCGCAGATCCCGGCTGCCGTTATCATCGGTCAGCTCATATGCCTGATGGGTTAAACGCTCAAACCGGCTACCAAACTCCAGCTTCACCGGGCCAAAGCGTTTTTCATGCAACATAAAAAGGGCATGACTGTCGGTGTCAGTGTTCGGGGTAAAGGTTTCATCACCAAGCGCCTGGTAATCCCGCAGAATGGCATGATAACCGAAGATGCCGCGCCAACTGGCTGGTAACTCATAAGTTGCCGAGCTGCGCAGCTCCCAGGCTTTACTCAGAAATTCGGTGCCGGCCTCATCATCTTCAAACTCAGCGTGGTCATAGTCAGTAAAAGCCAGATCAAAGTTCAGATTCTGCCAGTTGGATTGCTGCGGCCGATACTCTGAAGCCAGCGCCAGGCGCTGTTGGTTCAGTTTAATATACTCACCTTCTGCCGGCTCGCTGGACGGGCCCTCCGGCAAACCATACTCCGTTTTGAGCTTGCCAATACTGACACCGACAAAGCCCTGCTCAGCCACATAACTGCTACCCAGATTCAGCACCTGATGCTCAGACCAGGAATTCTGCAAGCGGCGACTGCTATCACCCTCGTCATTCTGATAGCGCGGCACCCGATAGTCGTTACCTTTGCGGTAGCTACCGTCGGCATGCCAGGCCAGGTTGCCCTGGCCACTGTCATGGGCAAAGCTCAGACTTCGATCCCCCGCTGCGGTACCATAGCGAGTTTGCAGAATCGTTTCACGCTGCACTGGTACCCGCTGCGGAATGCGGTTATCGACCACATTGATCACGCCGCCAATGGCACCACTGCCATACAGTAGCGTTGCGGGCCCCCGTAACACTTCGATTTGCTGAGCAGTCACCGCATCGGCGGTAATAGTATGATCCGGTCCCTCCCGCGACACATCGCCGGTGCCCATGCCGTTATGCACGACCTGTACCCGGGCGCCATCTAAACCCCGGATCACCGGCCGCGATGCCACAGGACCATAATAGTTGGCGTGCACGCCAACCTCATATTTCAGGGTTTCACCAATGCTGACATCAGTGCGGCGCAACAGCTCTTCACCACTTAATACCGAAACCGGACCGGCCATTTCGACCACTTCGCGCTTTAAACCTGAAGCGCGGACTTCAATACGTTCCACTTTAGCAGCGGCCTCTGAAGCAATGGCCTCCGACTGCTCCGCATACGCAACCTGGCTATGAGCCAGCACCGTCACGACGGCTAACGAGATTTTGGCTAGTCTAAACATCACAATTTATTCACCTTGTAAAAGTTGCCGCATCCTAAAGTGCAGCGCAATGCGCTGCAAGCTCTGTTCGATTAACACCAGAAAACCAGGGCTATAAGCTTGTTAGCTCTGCAAGCATGGGTAAGCGCTAATTTGCGCAAAGTGCTTGGCCCTGAACAATAATGTGATAATATCACATTATTGTTCAGCTAGCAGACCTTACTATGTTGCAACTATCCTCTGAAATCAGCTCTTCATCGCTAATTGACATCACCTCGGTTCACCTTAGCAGCCCTGGGAACGATTTAGATTATGTTGGTATGAAAGGTATTGATTTAACCAGCACGCTATTTCCTATGTTCTCAATTGAAGTCAAGCATCTAGAAGCCTTGCATCCCCACGATGCCGTTGCCCGGCTAGCTGCAGGAGTAAAGCTATGACCGCCGAATATCTGAGCCAACGCGCAGAGCAGCATGCCCGGCTGCTCTCCTCGCCAGACGAAGACTATATGAATGAAGAACAACTCGAATTTTTTAAAGGCTATTTACTCGATTTAAAACAACGCACTATGTTGCATATCGAGGAGCTAAAACAGCAGCTTAGTAGCCCACCAGAGCTTAGTGATGAAGTTGATCGGGCGCAATATGAAGAAGAGTCGAGGCTTAGCCTGCGCATCATGGATCGCGAGCGTAAGCTATTACCTAAAATCGATCAGGCGCTAAAGCGCATCGCCCGTAAGGAATTCGGTTACTGCCTGGAAACGGGTGAGCCTATCGGTTTGGCGCGCTTATTTATCAGACCGGTCTCGGAATACTGCGCCGATGTCAAACTACTGCACGAAGGCGCTGAGAAACATTTTTATGACGAATAACACCCGTTTACCAGTATTTTTACTGACTGGCTTTTTAGGCAGTGGCAAAACCACCTTGTTAAACCAGCTGGTAAAACAACCTGAGCTGACCAGAACCCTGATTATTATTAATGAGTTTGGCACTGTCAGCCTGGATCATTTACTGGTCAGCCATACCAGTGACGATACGATTATCGAATTGGCCAGCGGCTGCTTATGCTGCACCATCCGTGGCGATCTGGCTAAAACTTTGCGTGATATTCACTGGCGCTTCTCCCGCCAGGGCGAGCGCAGTTTCGATCGGGTGATTATTGAAACCACGGGCCTGGCTGAGCCAGCACCTATTATGCATACCCTGATGACGGATATTACCCTCGCCTCCAAATACCGGCTGCAAGGTGTTATTACCACACTCGACACCCTGCATGCTGCCGCAACCCTGGACCGGCATCCGGAATCACAAAAGCAGGTGGCGGTAGCAGATTTGTTGCTACTAACTAAAACCGATTTACAAGCCGAACCAACGTCAGAGCTGGCACAGCTTACTGCACGGTTAAAGCAGCTTAATCCGACCGCCCAGATCAGAACCATCCGGCAAGGCAACTTAGAACCACAAGCGCTGCTGAGTCTTGACCATATTGAGCCTCAGCAAAGCACTATCCCGCTGCGGCAATGGCTAAACAGTGCCGCCTTTTCACTGACCAGCCTGAGTGACACTGTGCCGGGGCAACTTGCCAGTCTCAGCGCGCCCAGTGCCACGCTTAGCCAGAATGATCCCAACCGCCATAATGATCATATCAAGGCGCATTGCTTTACGCTGCCACAAGCCATTACACCTGGTCGGCTGGAAGGCTGGCTTAATATCCTGATGCAGTTAATGGGCTCGAATATGCTCAGGGTGAAGGGCATTGTTAATGTCGTGGGGCACTCCGGCCCTGTGGTGATCCATGGGGTGCAACATATCTTTCATCCGGCGGCCTTTTTAACTGCCTGGCCTGACGCTGACCGGCAAACCCGTTTGGTATTTATTACCTATGATATCGAGCGGGAAACACTGGCCAGAACCATAGAAACCTTTTTGCTCTAAACCACGGGCGGTGAGACGGGCGTGTATAAAGACCAAGCGATTTATGTTCTGGCAACCATGTTCAGGCTAAAACCCCAGCGGAATACCAAAACTAAAAAAGCCAACCAATAACAGGATCCATACCCCTAAAAACGCCATAGAGTAAGGCAACATCATCGCTATCATGTCACCGAAGCTTAGCTCTGGATTATATTTGCGCATAAAGGCCAAGATAATACCGGCATAACTCATCATCGGCGTAATAATATTGGTGGCGGAATCCGCTACCCGAAAGGCGGCGGCCACTAAATCCGGGGTCATCGCAGGGTTAACAATGTATAGCATCGGAATAAAAATCGGCCCCAGCAACATCCACTTTGAGGTTAAACCGCCGACAAACAGGTTAATAATGGCGGTGACCAGCACAAAGCCGATAAGCAGTAACACAGGGTATTGCTGTAAGCCTAATAAGATAAGGGCCTTGGCACCAAGATAGGTGATATAAGCACCTAAGCCACTGTAACTGAGCAAGCCTAAAAAGTTGTAGCAGAAAAAGGTCAATACTAGGATATAACCCATAGTATCCATCTGTTTTACCATGGCTTTGACGACATCTAGCATGCTGTTAAATTTGCCGCTGGCTACGCCAAAAGCAATACCCACAGCTGCAAAAACAAAGGTAATCAGCAAAATAATGTTGTTTAAGAACGGGGTAACCTGCTGCCCGGCAGCATTGGTAAAGCTGGCCAACGGTCCCAGTGCCAGTGCCGAGACTGCAGCAATCGCCAAGACCAAGGCGACACCGGCGGCGCGTAAGCCACGTTGTTCCGCCGGGTTGAGGTCAAAATCTGTTAACCTTAAATCCTCAGGGATCGTGTAGGCTTTATGTGCCAGCCTTGGCGCAACGACCTTGAGCGTAACAAAGGCACCAACCGTCGCTAACACAAAGGTTGAGACAAGAATAAAATAGTAATTCATCGTCGCCGGAGTCAGCGCCTCCCCCGCCGCATTAACAAAAGGAATGCCCTGCGCCTCAGCAAATACCTGAGCATTCATACCAATGATGACGTCGATAGGGGTTGCCGGGATCAGGTTGGCGCTAAAGCCAGCTGAAACACCGGCAAAGGCTGCCGCCATACCAATTAACGGATTTTTACCCAGTCCTGCATACAGTAGCCCTGCCAGCGGAATTAAAATCAAATAACCGGCATCCGTTGCGATAGAACTCATAATACCGATAAACACTAAAAACAATGGCAACCAATTCAGCGGCAAACCGCGGCTCACTTTTTTAAGTACAGCGCCAAATAAACCTGAGTGCTCGGCAATCCCCACGCCCAGCATGACGATTAAAATTACCCCAAGCACGCCGCCACCAAACCCCAGCCAGTTGGCCAGCAAAGCGTTATCGAACAGCCAGACTACATGCTCACGAGCCAGCATATTTTTTATTTCGTGTACAACGGGGGCACCGCCAGCACCTTTGGTTTCAAAGGTTAAGCCACCTAGCAGCGCAGTCAGCAGCAAAGCACCAATCAAAAAGTAGATAAAGATAATCACCGGATCCGGGATCCGTCGACCAATGCGTTCGACAAAGGCAATAAAACCTTTTTGATGGTTGTCCTCTTGCGCCGTCATAGCTACCTCTTACACTTTGTTAACGAATAACTGGCTGCAGACTAAAAGAAAAGCCGCAGCGGAACAACTGTAAAATGCAATCGGTTCTCTTCTGCCACTTTTTGACTAAGCTATTCCGGTCACAGCCGCACTGGGCTATAATTGCTACAATATAACATATCAACCCAAGGTAAATTGAAATGCGCAGTCTGCCTGTTACCGTGCTGTCCGGTTTTCTCGGCGCCGGTAAAACCACCTTACTGAACCATATTCTGCATAACC
>DAIOUM010000119.1:0-4623 GCA_036759505.1 Alishewanella sp.
CCGAGTAAGATCAGGTGATCCGGCGCAAACTCTTTTACTGCTACCTCGATAGCCTTACTAAAGTGATAGGTCTGACAGACCTGATCGCCAAGGGTATAGGCTTTTAGTGCCGCGGCCTGGGCTAAACCAGCCGGCCAAATCTGGCCGCGGCCATCAATTAGCGGGAGTTGCGGCGGGTGAAACAGTTGCTCGGCAAAACGACTCATCGCCTGATCTGAGGCCGGTTGCATCAGGGGGCTATGAAAGGCGGCATGGCCGGGTAACAATAGCGGAAAACGCTCATCACAGGGCGGCAGGGCCTGCATCGCGGCTTGCACCGCCTGCTGTGTGCCGGCCAGCACCGCATAACCGCCATACACAATCGACATAAAGAGCGCACCCTGATGTTGCCATAGCTGCTCTGCTACCGCGCGTTGCTTTGCGGCATCGGGCTGCCAGTCGCTATTAACCAGCGGATAGATAAACTGCGCCCCGGCCGCCTCGGCCGTCAGCTGCGCCATACCGGTGACCAGTTGCATCTGACTATCGCCCTGCCAGACACCGGCACAGCCAAGCGCAGTATACCAACCCATAGAATTGCCGGTTACCGCCACGATCTCTACCTGTTCGCGATCAATGGCTGCAAAATCGGCGATTCCACAGCTATAAATCAGCGCTGCCGCATTCTCGGCTTTTAAATGCTCGCGACTACTAAAGGCCGCTGCCTGATCCAGCGCCGTTACCGTGCTTAACCCGAGCTGCTCTCGCACGGCATCAAATTGCTTAAGCCAGCTACTGTCGGCGGCGACCTGCTTGAGATAACCCAGCTCAGTGCGGTTATAGCTGCCACGACCGGGGCAAACAACGACGGCGGTTTTTTTACCACTCATATTAACACCTCCGCAGTCAGTAACTGCTGCATGGCAGTGCTGATTTGCGCTTTCGATGGCAGCACCTGATAGGCGGCCGCCCCCAGTGGAATAAAGCTGTCTTCAGCGGTAATACGCTGGATCTGATAAAACCCGGGCCGCGCTTCATGCAGCAGTGTAAACAGCTCTTCGCTCAGTGAACCACGCCGCCGGCATTCATCCACCAGCAGAATTTTGCGACAAGGGCCCAGTGCCTGAATAATGGCGTCGATATGCAGCGGCACCAGACAGCGCAGGTCAAGTAAGCGGATGTCCGCTGCCTGCTGCGGTAATTCCGCTAACGCCTGGCGACTTAAATAATAACCGTTGGCATAGCTAATTACCGCCAGCTGCTCCCCCTCACCATACACGCCCGGCTCGCCGAGCGCAGGCAACGGCTGATCTGGCTCTGGGTATTGGCAAAGCCATAAGCCATCGCCAGGGTGTAACAGATCCCGCGTCATATAGAGCGCGATCGGCTCGAGCAGGATCACCAACCGCTTTTGCTGGTAGGCCAGCTGAACCGCCTGGCGCAGCAGCAGCACCGCATCAGCGCCGTTAGACGGACAGAGCAGAATAATGCCCGGAATGTCGCGAAACACCGCAAAGGAATTATCATTGTGAAAGTGACCACCAAAGCCGCGCTGATAGGCCAGACCCGCTATGCGGATCACCATCGCATTATGGTACTGGCCATTGGAGAAAAACGGCAGCGTTGCCGCTTCGCCACGGATTTGATCCTCGGCATTATGCACATAGGCCAGAAACTGAATTTCCGGAATAGGCAAAAAGCCCTGCTGCGCCAGACCAATCGCCAGCCCGAGAATACTTTGCTCATCGAGCAAGGTATTAATCACCCTGTTGGCGCCAAAAGCATGGACCAAATGCTGCGATACGCCATAAACGCCGCCTTTTTTGCCGACATCTTCGCCAAATAGCAGGGTTTGCGGGTATTGCGCAAAGAGATCGTGCAGCGCCCAGTTTAACAGCTTGGCTAAATGCTGGCCTTTACCCAGGTTATGCTGGTCAAAGGCAAATAACGCCTGTCGCACAGCTGGTAGCGGCAACGGCGGTGTCGGTAAAGCGGGATAACTCGGCGCAATCGAGGCCATCACGGCGGCAGCGCTGGTTAGTTTGGGCCGGCTACTGGCCACGGCAGCCACGCGGGCAATTTGCGCCGCCAACTGCTGCACACTTTGTAACAGCGCGGCCTGCGATAAGATACCACGACTGAGTAGCATACCGCTGCTGGCTAATAACGGGTCCTGCTCCAGCTCGGTTTCAATTTGCTGTTTGCTGCGATAGGCCACTTCGGCATCGGCGCCGGCGTGACCAAATAAGCGTACCGTCGATAGATGCAGCAGTGCCGGTGCGCGTTTGCTGCGGACATAGTGTGCGGCCGCCTTGGCGACGCGCAGTGTTTCGGCTAAATCACTGCCATCAGCAGCAAAGTAGCGCAGCTCTGGCCGCTCAGCCAGGCTTTGTTCGATCCAGCCTTGCGGTGTCGGGGTGGAAATCCCCAGGCCATTGTCTTCACAGACCAGCAAAATCGGCAGCGGCACATGCTGATAGGCCGCCCAACAGGCCGAGTTAATGGCGCCCTGTGCCGTCGAGTGGTTGGCCGAAGCATCACCAAAGCTACAGACCACTATCGCATCTTCCGGCCAGTTACCGGGCTGGCCAAGCCGCTTACTCAGATCAATGGCAAAGGCCGTGCCGACCGCTTTCGGTAATTGCGAAGCAATGGTACTGGTTTGCGGCGGAATATTCAGCGCCAGGCTACCCAGCACCTTATGCCGGCCGCCGGAGATCGGATCTTCACTGGAAGCACAAAACGACAATAACATATCGTACAGCGGCGTACTGCCGGGTAGCTGCTTGCTACGCTCAATAAAAAAGGCGCCACTGCGGTAGTGTAAAAACGCCGGATCGCTCAGGCGCAGTGCTGCGGCCACCGCAGCATTAGCCTCATGGCCAGCACTGCCAATGGTATAAAAACTCTGGCCTTTGGCTTGCAGTAAGCGTGACTGTAAATCCAGCAGCCGGCTGCAAAGCTGGCTGTGCCACAGCCGGTACAGCTCGCTATCGCTCAGGCTGTCCGGCCAGTGTGGTGTGGGTAAGGCGCCTTGTTCGATGCGCGCCAAAAACCCCTGCAACCAGGGGTGCAAGGCTTCGGTCATGCTGGCCTCCGGCTTAGCTAAAGGCTTGCAAGCCGGTCTGGGCCCGGCCCAGGATCAGCGCATGCACATCATGGGTACCTTCGTAGGTATTCACTGCCTCGAGGTTCATCACATGGCGAATAACATGGTATTCATCGGCAATACCATTACCGCCGTGCATATCGCGGGCGATGCGGGCAATCTCCAGTGCCTTGCCACAGGAATTACGTTTAATCAGCGAAATGGTTTCGGGTGGCAGCAAACCGGCATCCATTAAGCGGCCAGCCTGTAAGCAGGCCAGTAAGCCAATGCTAATTTCGGTTTGCATATCGGCCAGTTTCTTTTGTACCAATTGGGTTTGCGCCAGCGGCCGGCCAAACTGGATCCGATCCAGCGTATATTGCCGCGCCGCATGCCAGCAGAACTCGGCCGCACCCAGTGCCCCCCAGGCAATGCCGTAGCGGGCTTTATTCAGACAGCCAAAGGGGCCCTTCAGGCCACTGACATTAGGTAATAAGGCGTCTTCCGGCACAGCGACATTATCCATCACGATTTCACCGGTAATGGAGGCACGCAGTGAGAACTTGCCTTCAATTTTTGGTGCCGACAAACCGGCCATGCCTTTTTCCAGCACAAAGCCGCGAATTTCACCGTCCAGCTTAGCCCAAACCACAAACACATCGGCGATCGGGCTATTAGTGATCCACATCTTGCTGCCGTTAAGCAGATAACCACCGTCAATCCGTTTGGCGGTAGTGCGCATACTGGCCGGATCGGAGCCGGCATCCGGTTCGGTTAAACCAAAGCAGCCTACCCACTCACCGGTCGCCAGCCTGGGCAGGTATTTCAGTCGCTGCGCTTCGGTACCGTATTCATGGATCGGATGCATCACCAGCGAGGATTGCACACTCATGGCACTGCGATAACCGCTGTCCACCCGCTCCACTTCGCGCGCGACCAGGCCATAGCTGACGTAGTTAACAGCTGAGCAGCCATATTTTTCCGGCAAGGTCGCGCCAAGCAAGCCGAGTTCGCCCAGCTCATTCATAATTTCACGGTGAAAATGCTCTTCGCGGTTGGCCATTAACACCCGGGTTTGTAAACGCTCCTGACAATACTGATGGGCGGTATCACGGATCAGCCGCTCTTCTTCGGTTAACAGTTGGGAAAATTGAAACGGATCTTGCCAGTCAAATTGTGGACGCGCCATCTTACACCTCATTATGTCATGGGAAACGCCTGACATTCGCTGTAATAACCGACAGTTAACGCCAAAACGTCTTTCGATATTGCTCACTCTACTGCGGCCTGATATAAAGTTAAAATATATTAATTCTGTAGATGCTATAGCTTTTAACTATGGATATTCGCCAACTCAAATACTTTGTTGCGGTCTATGAACAGCGCAGCATCAGCGCCGCGGCGCGCCAATGCTGTGTCGCCCAACCCTCGTTATCGGCGGCCCTGTTGCAGTTAGAGCAGGAGCTGGGAGTGAGTTTATTTCTGCGCCTGCCCAAAGGGGTTACCCCAACGGAGGAAGGCGATAAGCTGTATGGCCATGCCGGTAAGTTACTGGC
>DAIOUM010000119.1:4723-5821 GCA_036759505.1 Alishewanella sp.
CTGGACGATTTTCAGGACCTGCCACTGATTAAACGCACGCCCTGTGATGCCTGGGATTTACTGTATCCGCAGCTAAGCCGGCGCAATATTCAGCCGGCGATCCGTGCTGATATTCAAACCATAGAGTATGCGCTGGGCCTGGTGTCGGCCGGAGTGGGTTGTGCGCTGGTACCGGATTTTGACAACTTACTAGAGCGTAGTGATGTGGCGTTAAAACCCATTGCCGGCCTGCAGCTGGAGCGCACCATTGCCCTGGCCTATCGCAGTGACAACGCCCATCCGGCCTTGCCGGTACTGCAACAGCTCTGTAGCCAGAGCAGTGCGCTTTGAAAATAACTTAGCTTCGGTAAGGCGTTAAGCAGAGGTCTTTGCCGCAAGAGGCTTTAACCAACGCTCAGCAAACTCATCGGCCGGTACCGGTTTACCAAAATGGTAGCCCTGCGCCCGGGCACAGCCGAGCTGCAGCAGATAAGCTGCCTGCTCTGCCGTTTCCACCCCTTCGGCAATGGTCAGCATATCCAGACTTTTCGCCATCGCCAGAATGGTTTTAACCACCATATTATGATGGTGATCACCGGGGATATTATTGATAAAGGCGCGGTCAATCTTTAGCGTGGAGGCGCGAAAACGGGTCAGATATGCCAGCGAAGAGTAGCCAGTACCAAAATCATCAATGGCCCAGCTAAAGCCCATTGCTTCCAGCTCAGCCATTTGCCGCAGTGACTGCTCCGGATTGCGCATAATCAACGATTCCGTCACTTCCAGTTCAATCTGAGTGGGCTTAATACCACTGCTACAGGTAGCAAAATCACTGACAAGTTGCTCATTATCAAGCTGGCGGGCCGAGACGTTCACCGATAACCGGCCCGGTAAACGATAACCTTTTTGCTGCCATAAATTCAGTTGTCGGCAGGCGGTTTGCATCACCCAGTTCCCCAACTCCGGCATCAGGCCGCGCTCTTCCGCCAGCGGAATAAAGGTATCAGGTCGCACCCAACCCCATTCATCGTCGTACCAACGGCAGAGTGCTTCTGCGCCTGACAACTGGCCGCTCGCCAAATCCAGTTGCGGTTGATAGTTTAAACTGAGCTTGCCACT
>DAIOUM010000120.1:0-5820 GCA_036759505.1 Alishewanella sp.
GGTAAATGCGGTGAAGGCAAGTGCGGTGCCGAGATGCATAAAGCCGATGCCAAAGCTAAGGCCGCTGAAGCTAAAGCTGCCGGTCAGGAAAAAGCCGCTGATGCCAAGAAAAAAGCCAGTGATAAAGCCAAAGAAATGAAGTGCGGCGAAGGTAAATGCGGCTCTATCTAACGCCAAATGAAACCACTCGCTCACTTTAGTAGCAGCAGCGCAGGCCTTGGCCTGCGCCGCGAGCTGCTGCCAGAACTGTTAGCAGATAAGCCGGCTATCATCGATTTCTTTGAGGTTGCGCCAGAGAACTGGTTACCTTATGGCGGTAAACTGGCGAAAGACTTTCGGCAACTGACCGAACGCTATGCGTTTTTTTGTCATGGCCTGTCGTTAAATATTGGTGGCCCGGACCCGTTGGATCTGGATTTCTTGCAGCAGTTAAAACACTTTCTCGACCAGCATCAGATCCTGCGCTATAGCGAACATCTGAGTTATTGTGCTGCCGACGGCCATCTGTATGACCTAATGCCGATCCCCTTTACTGAGGAAGCGGTACATTATGTGGCGGCCCGGATTAAACAGGTGCAGCAGATCCTGGAGCGGCCGTTGATTATCGAGAATGTCTCCTACTATGCCGCGCCAGCACAGCAATTAAGTGAACTGGAATTTCTGTTGGCGGTGCTTACGGAAGCCGACTGCCCGCTGCTGCTGGACGTAAATAATATCTATGTCAATTCCATCAACCATGGCTACGATGCCAGAGCCTTTTTAGCTGCGATGCCAAGCGAGCGCATTGCCTACTACCATATTGCCGGACATTACCAGCAAGCGGCCGACTTACTGATTGATACCCATGGCGCTGCCATTCCTGATCCGGTTTGGCAATTGTTGCGTCTTAGCTATCAGCAGCATGGTGTAAAACCGACCTTATACGAGCGGGACTTTAATATCCCGCCGCTGGCCGACCTTTGCCAGGAACTGTCGCAGATTAAGCAGTTGCAGCAAGTTGCCAGCCCGAGACCAGCCGCAGTATGACTGAGCCTACAACCCCTAACTTACAGCAAACCCAACTGGCGTTCGCCCGGGCCATTCGCCACCCCCAAGAGCCCTATGCGGAGCAGACGGTGCCAGCAGCACGGCTGCAGATCTATCAGCAGCTGTTCTTCAATAATGTCAGCGGCTTTATCGATAATGCCTTCCCGGTGCTCAGCACCCTTTATCAGCCCGATGCCTGGCTAAGCCTGAAACAACGCTTTTTCGCCGATTATCGCTGTCACTCGCCCTATTTCTTGCATATTGCCCAGCAATTTGTCGATTTTCTGCAGCAATATCAGCCCGCTGCCGCCGATCCGCCGTTTTTAGCCGAACTGGCCCATTACGAATGGGCTGAGCTTTATGTCGGGACACTAGCCATCACATCAGCACAGCAGGCCGTTACACCGGCACAACTAATGTCGGCCAGGTTAAGGCTAACCGAAGCCAGCCTGTTAGCCGTATACCAGTATCCGGTACAGCACCTGAGCCCGGATTATCAGGTTAACGAACCCGGACCAGGCCAGGCCTTTCTGATCTACCGCGATTGGCAGGATGAAGTGATCTTTGTGCAGTTAAATCAGGCCAGCTTACTGCTGTTACATCAGCTGACGGAGCAACCGGGACAAACCTTGCCACAACTGACTGCCAGCCTGGCACCACAACTCGCGCCCTACAGCGCAGCGCAACTGACCGAATTTGCGCTACCCTTACTGACAGAGTTGGCCGTTAAGGGCGCACTGCTGCACGATGGCGGCTAAGTTGGCCTTGTCGCCTTAGCCGGCTCAACTTGAATTTTTTTCATCTTGATTGAAAAAACTTTCACGCCAAATGGATAGCCAGACGTCTAAATAGCTGTATACTTATGCTATCAGGTTTTGGAGTAACAGCATTATGGCATTATCACTGGCAGAGAAAATTGCAGATCCACAGCAAGGGGTATATCTGATTGGTACTACTCCACCCAAAGCCGGCACCGCTGCTGATAAAAGCTTGCGGATCGCGGGTAAGTTGTTAGGCCGTTTGCAACAGCTCGAATACGATGGCCTGATTGTCTATGATATTCAGGATGAAAGTAGCCGGGTTGCCACCGAGCGTCCTTTCCCGTTTCAGAGCACTCTGGACCCGCGCGAATACAGCCGGTTGTTACGCGAGCTATCGGCGCAGGATGTCATTACCTATAAAAGTGTGGCTCAGCGTGATAGCAGCGAATTTGAGCACTGGCTTAGTGAAAGTGCCGCAACCTTTGCCCTGAAAAATCTGGTGTTAGTGGGTAGCCCTTCATCACATGGCCAGATCAAGCTCAGTTTACCGCATGCCTATCAGCAGCTCGCCGCCCATCCGGCAAGCTTCTTTTTGGGTGGGGTTGCCATTGCCGAACGCCATGCCAAAAAAGGCGATGAACATTTACGCTTAATTGATAAAGCGGCCCAGGGCTGTCAATTCTTTATTTCGCAGGCGGTATATAACGCCCAGGCGACCATTGATCTGATCACCAGCTATGCCCGCAGCTGCAAACAGCAGGGCCTGACGCCAAAACGTGTGATTTTAACCTTTACCCCGTGCGGCAGTGAACAGACACTGGATTTTATGCAATGGCTCGGTATTTCGGTGCCACAGGCCTCGCGTTATCGTATTCTGGATGCCGAAAACCCACTGAACGAATCGATTAAGATCTGCCGCGATAATCTGACGCAGATCTTAACTCACTGCGCGAATTTGGAGGTGCCGCTGGGCCTGAACGTTGAAAGCCTGACTAACCGCAAGGAAGAAATCGATGCCTCTATCCGCTTGTTCCGGCTATTAAAGGCGCTGATGGAGTTACATCTGGCAGAAAAGCAGGTCGCTTAAGCAACCTGCTTTGGCGGCATTTGCTGCGTGCCGTGCTTAACCCAACTTGGGCGCATCGTAGTTGGCAGGTTCATCGCTATAGATACAAACATTCCACTCTGCAGCCAGCCCATCCTCCGCTAAGCAATATTGCGCAAAAAAGGCTTGAATTTCCGCGCGCTGACAGTGAGCTTCAAAGCTGGCCAAATCCGCCCAGATTTCATTAAAGGCAATCGGGAAACTCTTACCGTCAGCAAAAGGACTCTGGATTTGCCGGGTCACCACATACTGTAGACAGCCGTCCTCACGTAAGGTATTTGGCTCCAGGCTTTGTAATACCCGGAATAACTCGGCTTCTTTTCCTACCTTAGGCAAAAATTGGGCAACACAATAGACTTTCTTTGACATCAGCATCCCTTATTAAGCGAGCCTGCCGCATATAGCGGCAGGCAACTGAGTATTAATGGCGGCCAAATACCGTAAACAGCTCGGCATTAAGCCATAAATGACAGAGTACACTGGCGGCGTAGCCCAGTAAAATCACCGGTGCCCATTTTAAATGGCCAACGAAGGTATAGTAGCCTCTGGCCTGCCCCATCAACGCCACCCCAGCGGCAGAGCCGATAGACAGCAGACTGCCGCCAACACCAGCAGTAAGCGTAATCAGCAGCCAGTGACCATGAGACATCTCCGGGTTCATCGTTAATACCGCAAACATCACCGGGATATTATCTACCACCGCCGACATCAATCCCAGCACCACATTGGCTGCAGTCGGGTTCCAGTTGGTATATAACGCAGTCGAGAGCAGCTCCAGATAACCGATAAAGCCCAGCCCGCCGACGCAGACCACCACACCGTAGAAAAACAGTAAGGTATCCCACTCAGCCCGCGCTACCCGGCTAAACACATCAAAAGGCACCACTTGCCCCAGTGCACGGATCCGCTCCATATCACCGGCGCGCTCAGCCAGTGCCCGCTTGCGCGCCAGACTGCCCGGTAAGGTTTTACGCAGGAAGAAGCCGAAGAACTGCAGGTAACCCAGTCCGGTCATCATCCCCAAGACCGGCGGTAAGCCGAGATAAGAGTGAAAGGCCACGGCAGTGGCAATGGTTAATAAAAATAAGGTCAGGATCCTCAGTGCGCCGCGTTTTAACTCAACTTCTTCCGCGTGACCGCCCGGTGAACGCTTCTCCACAAAAAAGCTCATAATCAGCGCCGGCACACCAAAATTGACTACGGCCGGTAAGAACAGCGTGAAGAACTCATTAAAGGTGACGATACCGGCCTGCCAGACCATCAAGGTAGTAATATCACCAAAGGGAATAAAGGCGCCGCCGGCATTGGCTGCCACCACGATATTGACACAGGTCAGGTTGATAAAGCGCTTATCGCCTTCAGCCACTTTCATCACCACAGCACACATCAGCATGGCCGTGGTCATATTGTTGGCAAAAGACGAAATTGCAAAGGCCAGCACGCCGCTGATCCAGAATAAGCTGCGATAACTAAAGCCAGTGCGGATCAACCAGGCGCGCAGGCCATCGAATAAGCGCCGCTCCTCCAGAGCATTGATGTAGGTCATCGCCACCAGTAAAAATAACATCAGCTCGGAGAATTCCAGCAGTGTATGGCGAAAGGCCGATTCCGCTTCGGTCGGCATGCCGGCCTGCATATAGTGCCAGCCAATCATCGCCCAGATGATGCCAGCGGCCACCAGCACCGGTTTGGATTTACGTAAATGAATTTTCTCTTCGGCCATGACCAGCAAATAAGCCAGCAAGAAAATGACGATGGCAGTTATGCCAAGGGCACTGTCGGTTAACGGCAACGGACCGGTCGCCGCCATAGCAATATTCGGCCAGCACAACAGGCTGAGCAACAAGATAGACGCAACTTTTAAATAAGACATGGTAATCACTGGGATTGGATTAGGCAGAAAGGTCTCTATCGGGCTGATGCCTGATATTGAGCGCATATGATACGCCCTTTTTTGCGCTTTAATAGCACTAACTGCAACAGAATTTGCAGTTAGCCTGATGACTTTAGTCGAATGCGCTCAGCAACGGCTAACAACATGCAGCAATAAACAACTAGCAATCACAACAGCAGCTGCCAGCGCCGACTGATTTAGCGCAGTACCAGCATCGCGCAGCGTGCCTTACTTAGCATCGCCGTGGTGGTACTGCCCAAAATAAACTGCCGGATCCGCGAATGGCCGTAGGCGCCCATTACCAGCAGATCAATGACTTGTTCCTGCTGGTACTGGTGCAGAGCCTCGTCCGGCTCACCGGCTACTATCGCGGTACGGGTATCAAAACCGGCCAGCGTTAGCACACTGGCGGCTTCGGCCAGCTGTTTTTCGGCTTGTTCACTGCGTACTGCGGCCATCACCAGATGTACCGGTAAGCCGCGACACAGCGGGCTGGCGGCCAGCATTTCCAGGCTCTTTTGCGCAGTAGCACTGCCATCATAGGCCAGCATCACCCGCTTCGGCGCGGAAAAACGCTGCTGCGTCAGTAAAATAGGCTTTTGCATACTGCGGATAATCATCTCGATATGCATCCCCAGTTGCCCATGCGCATCGGTACTGCTTAAGCCTCGCTTACCCAATACCAATAACCGGGTTTCCTCCTGCAGTGCCTTTAATGACTCCAGTAACGGACCGTGCCGCATCAGTTCGCTGATTTCAGCGACTGCGGCGGCAGTAGCCCGGGCATGCGCTGCATCCAGAATATGATGGCCGCGCTGCAATGCCAGCTTGCTGTGTTGTTCATCCAGCTCTGCCAGTTGTTGCAGTAACACTTCCTGCGATCCCAAGCCAATACTGCCACTGAGATCCGGTGTTTGGGTATGCTGTGCCCGGTCAATCACATGCACCAGACTAAGGGGCGCGGTCAGCGCCTTCGCGGCCCAGATCGCACCATCACAAACCGCCTCAGCATAGGGTGAGGCATCAATACAGGC
>DAIOUM010000121.1:0-3334 GCA_036759505.1 Alishewanella sp.
GCGCCTTTATTTACAGTTATACCGTCGCCATTTCCCGACAACGGGGTTTCGCTTTGTGCTGGCTTTCCGTAGAATCCCGCTATCTTTTTTGCATTATTTTCCAATGGAGTGCTCTGATGTCAGAGGTTAAACACAGCAAACTGCTTATTCTGGGCTCTGGCCCTGCCGGTTACACTGCCGCCGTTTACGCGGCCCGCGCCAACTTACAACCGGTACTGGTAACCGGGATGCAGCAAGGCGGTCAGCTGACCACCACCACCGAAGTCGAAAACTGGCCCGGTGATGCACACGGTTTAACTGGCCCGGCGCTGATGGATCGGATGCGTGAGCATGCTGAAACCTTTAATACCGAAATCGTGTTTGACCATATCCATACCGTTAACCTGCAACAGCGGCCCTTTATCCTGACTGGCGACAACGGCCAGTACAGCTGTGATGCGCTGATTATCGCCACCGGCGCTTCCGCCAAATATCTGGGCTTACCATCAGAACAGGCTTATAGCGGCCGTGGTGTGTCAGCTTGTGCCACCTGTGACGGTTTCTTCTACCGCAATCAGAAAGTCGCGGTAGTCGGTGGTGGTAATACTGCGGTGGAAGAAGCGCTGTATTTATCCAATATCGCGGCCGAAGTGCATCTGGTGCACCGTCGTGACAGCTTTAAAGCCGAGAAAATTCTGATTGACCGCTTAATGGCTAAAGTTGCCAGCGGCAATATTATCCTGCATACCCACCGCGAGCTGGATGAAGTGCTGGGTGATGAGATGGGCGTGACCGGTGTGCGGTTAAAGTCGACTCAAGGCGAAGCGGCAAAAGAGCTGGCACTGCAAGGCGTTTTTATCGCCATCGGCCACAAACCCAATACCGATATTTTTGCCGGTCAACTGGAAATGAATGGTGGTTATTTGAAAGTGCAAAGCGGCACCGAAGGTAACGCGACACAAACCAGCATTGCCGGGGTGTTCGCTGCCGGTGATGTGGCCGACCATATCTACCGTCAGGCCATTACCTCAGCCGGCTCCGGTTGTATGGCAGCGCTGGATGCCGAGCGCTATCTGGACGCCCTGGGTAAATAACAGCGTATGAAGCCGCAACATGCGGCTTCAGCTTGCCCGCGCCCTGTCTGATGCCTATCTATCTGCCGGAGCTATTAGCAGATGAACTCTGGTTCCCGCCCGTGCAACAGGCGCTGCGGGAGCCCGATGGCTTGCTGGCTATGGGCGGTGATCTCTCGGTGGCACGCCTGCAGCTCGCCTATCAAAGCGGTATCTTTCCGTGGTTTTCTGAAGGCGATCCCCTACTCTGGTGGAGCCCTGCTATCCGCGCCGTCTTTGCGCCCGATACGCTTAGCTTGAACCGTACCTTGCGTAAGCAATTACGCCGTGATGCATTAAGCATCACGCTAAATCAGGCGTTTGCAGAGGTGATCGGTAAGTGTGCCGAGCCCCGGCCCAGTCAGGCGCAAACCTGGATCCTGCCACCGATGCAGCAAGCCTATCTGGCGCTGCACCAACAAGGTTTGGCGCATAGTGTCGAGGTCTGGCAAGGTGAGAAACTGGTCGGTGGCTTATATGGCGTGCAGCTGGGTCAGCTGTTTTGCGGTGAATCGATGTTTAACCGCATTGATAATGGCGCTAAGTTTGCGTTGATAGCGCTGCAACAGCATTTGCAGCGCTATGCCCCCGGCTGGATTGACTGTCAGTTACCTAACCCGTTCTTACTGAAACTTGGCGCCACTACCCTGTCCCGGCGCGACTACCTGCCGCTGATTGCAACCTTAACCAAGACACCTGCACCGGCAGAGCATTGGCGAAGCCAGCCGCTGCTACTGGAGCCTGGGCATGACTGAGCAGAGCTTGCAGTTTGGCCTGACCCCGCCTGCCGCCTGTAGCTACCTGAGTTCGCAACAGGAGCAACTGGCGGTATTGCTCAGTCCACAGCCAATGGACGCCAGTTTATATCAGTTGCTGATCAAACATAATTTCCGCCGCAGCGGTGATCAACTGTACCGGCCACATTGCCCCAGTTGTCACGCCTGCCAATCACTCAGGATCCCGCTGCCAGATTTTATGCCAAGCAGCAGCCAGCGTCGTCTGCTCAACAAAGCCGCGCGCAGCGGCTGGCAGTATCAGCTCAGCAAGGTGCCCGATTCAGTGGCTGAGCGACAACAATTATTTGCCTTATTTGCCGACTATATTGCTTTTAAGCATCCGGATGGGGTGATGCATCCGGCAACGCAGGAGCAACTGGACTCGCTGCTAAACAGTAAATGGCAGCCGATCAGCTTGCTGCAGTTGTATCAGGCCGGGGTGTTACAGGCCGTGATGGTGGTGGATGAACTCGCTGGCGCTTATTCAGCGGTGTACACCTTTTTTGCCCGGCAGGCAGAGGCTTTCTCCCCCGGTAAGTTGGCCATCCTGTATCTGCTACAACTGGCGGCACAGCAGCAGCTGGACTATGTCTACCTCGGCTATCAGGTCGATGGCTGTCGCAAAATGGCCTATAAGCAGGAATTTCTGCCGCATCAGCGCTATTTCGATGGCAGCTGGCACTCATTTGCTTAAAAAAGCGCTTGCTGCTTTACTTATCGGTGGCTTTTCGGCACAATCTGCGCTGTTTTTCTAAAGGCACCACATTTTATTAGAGGCGAGTACGCTGAATGGCGAAAGAAGATGTAATTGAAATGCAAGGTACCATTTTGGATACCCTGCCAAACACCATGTTCAAAGTTGAGCTGGAAAACGGTCACGTGGTGATCGCGCATATTTCTGGCAAAATGCGTAAAAACTATATCCGCATTTTAACCGGTGACAAGGTTACCGTAGAACTGACGCCTTATGATCTGACCAAGGGCCGGATCGTGTTCCGCCAGCGTTAAGCAGCCTGGGTCTGCACGAAATGCCGACTTAGTGCTTTTCGTCGCCAGCTTAAGGCAAACCCGGCATCGCCGGGTTTTTGCGTTTTAGTCCACATCTGTTTGCCGGTGAGCGGCTTATTAACCCGGCTGCGCTTCGGTCGCCGCGGTTTTACTGGTCTGATAGTGGAATTCCAGTTTATCCGCCACCAGTTCCACCCGCACATCGCCCCCCTCTGTTAGCACCCCAAACAGGATTTCATTAGCCAGTGGCTTTTTCAGTTGTTCCTGGATCACTCTTGCCATCGGCCGTGCGCCCATCGCCTGATCATATCCCTTGGCTGCCAGCCAGTGCCGGGCTTCACTACTAAGCTCCAACGACACCTGTTTCTTATCCAGTTGTACCTGCAGTTCGCAAATAAACTTATCAACGATTTGCAGAATAATCTCCTGATCCAGATGTTGAAACCAGATAATGCCATC
>DAIOUM010000121.1:3434-5804 GCA_036759505.1 Alishewanella sp.
ACTTCGGTTTTCCCAACCCCGGTTGGCCCGGCAAACAGGAAGCTGCCGATGGGCTTTTCCTCGTTACCCAAGCCTGAACGCGATAAGCGGATCGCCGCCGTTAACGCTTCAATGGGTGCATTCTGACCAAAGACCACTAATTTCAGATTACGATCCAGATTGGCCAGCACTTCTTTATCCGAAGCGGAGACTGACTTCTCCGGAATACGGGCGATTTTGGCAATCACCTGCTCAATTTCAGCAACGTTAATCACTTTTTTGCGCTTCGATGCCGGTAGCAGCCGTTGTGAGGCACCGGCCTCATCAATCACATCAATGGCTTTATCCGGTAAATGCCGCTCGCTGATATATTTTGCCGATAACTCGGCGGCAGCGCGCAGCGCTTTCTGGGTGTATTTCACGTTATGATGCTGCTCGTAACGTTCTTTTAAGCCAAGCAGAATGCGGGTGGTATCTTCAACACTGGGCTCTACCACATCGATTTTCTGAAAGCGCCGTACCAGTGCGGTATCTTTTTCGAAGATATTTTTAAATTCCTGATAGGTGGTTGACCCCATACAGCGTAAGCGGCCGCTCGACAGCAACGGCTTAATCAGATTCGACGCGTCCATCACACCGCCCGAGGCCGCACCTGCCCCAATCACGGTATGGATCTCATCAATAAACAGGATGGCGTTTTTCTCGCGCTCAATTTCTTTTAACAGCGACTTTAAGCGCTTTTCAAAATCGCCACGGTACTTGGTACCGGCGAGCAAAGCACCCATATCCAGTGAGTAGATAGTGGCATCAGCAATCACTTCCGGCACTTGCTGCTGTACGATGCGCCAGGCCAGACCTTCAGCAATGGCCGTTTTGCCGACGCCAGCTTCGCCGACTAACAGCGGATTATTTTTCTTCCGCCGGCACAGTACCTGCACTGCCCGCTCCACTTCGGTATCGCGGCCAATGAGCGGATCGATCAGGCCATTTTTCGCCTGTACATTCAGGTTGGCAGTAAAGTTTTCCAGGTAACGGTGCTCTTCTGCGCCCTGCTCACCAATCTCTTCCTGCTGGCTGTCATCATGCTGTTCCAGCTTTTCAGTTTTGGTAATGCCGTGCGAAATGTAGTTCACCACATCCAGCCGGGTGATATCGATTTTTTTCAGCAGATAAACCGCTTGCGATTCCTGCTCAGAGAAGATCGCCACCAGCACATTGGCGCCATTGACTTCCGACTTACCTGAGGATTGCACATGAAAGACCGCGCGCTGTAGCACGCGTTGAAAGCCGAGTGTCGGCTGCGTATCGCGCTCCAGCTCCCCCTCCGGCAGCACCGGTGTGGTGGAGTCGATAAAGCTGGCCAACTCCTGGCGCAGCTTATCCAGATTAGCGCCGCAGGATTTCAGCGCCGCGCCCGCAGAAGGGTTATCCAGTAAGGCCAGTAACAGATGTTCAACCGTCATAAATTCATGCCGGCGTTCGCGCGCAAACCTGAATGCCATATTCAGCGTTAACTCAAGATCTTTATTTAACATACATCACTCCTAATCCACCTGAGTTAGAGACATCCTTGGCCACAGCCCCGGGATGCCAACGGTTTTAAGCGCGTTCCATGGTACAGAGCAACGGATGCTGATGCTCCTTGGCATAGGTCATCACTTGCTGCACCTTGGTTTCGGCAATTTCGGCAGTAAAAACCCCACAAACCGCGCTGCCTTCATAATGTACTTTCAGCATAATTTCGGTGGCTCTTTCATACTGCATATTAAAGAACCGGCTCAGTACATCGATGACAAAGTCCATTGGGGTATAGTCATCATTATGCAAAATCACCTTATACATCGGTGGCGGTGCCAACCGCTGCCGGGTGAGTTCTGCGATATCATCAAAATGTACGTTGGGATTCTGCTTACCGCTCATAAATTAACTATAGCCATCCGAGCGCCATCCAGCAAAGGCGCGTGTTATTAAAATTGCGTAAAGGTTTTAGCTTATTTTTGCAAATACCTTGACTGTTTGCTCAAATTATCTACATTAAATAACGGGGCCAGTTCCGGCTCCTGATTAGTGCTTCACTAGCATACAGAATATAGCTAACTTAGAGAAGGAAGTAAGTAGTATGGCTACCGGTAAAGTGAAATGGTTCAATAATGCCAAAGGATTTGGATTTATCCGGGAAGACGGACGCGACGAAGATATTTTCGCCCATTATTCAACCATTAACATGGATGGCTACCGCACGCTAAAAGCGGGCCAGGACGTGGTATTCGACTTGTCTGAGGGCCCCAAAGGCTTACACGCTGTCAATATCAAGCTGCCCGGCGTTGACGAATAGCACAGCGGACCTGAAAACAAAAAAGCAGGCGGCGCCTGCTTTTTTGTTGTCCTGAG
>DAIOUM010000122.1:0-5700 GCA_036759505.1 Alishewanella sp.
GTCTGTAGCATCGTCGGCGCTAAAACCACCGTCTTAGGGATTCCTGCCGGTTGTAAGATCCATTCCGGCGTGTATGCGATTTCGCCGCTGGCCGCTGGTAAGCTGCTGGCGAAATTGGTCGCTGGTGAGCTGGTCAGTCAGCAGGAAGCGGCAGTGATGGATATCGATGAAAGTGCCTTTCGCGAGGGCATCGTCAAAGCCCGCCGCTATGGCGAGATGCGCATTCCGGCTGAGCTGCGTTATGTACAAAGCGTTAAAATGGCCGGCAAAGAATCAGAAGAACTGGTACTGGATGATTTAGCGGCCTATGTCGCCGGTTTAATGGAGCCGGATGTGCGTTATGTGATGGGCTCTGGCTCGACTGTTGCCGCCGTGATGGCGGAACTGGGGCTGGACAATACCCTGCTGGGTGTGGATGTGGTTGAAAATGGCCAACTGCTGGCCAAAGATGTTACCGCAGCGCAGTTGCTTGAATTGGTGCAGGATAAACCCAGTAAATTGATTATTACCCTGATTGGCGGTCAGGGCCATGTGTTTGGCCGCGGTAATCAACAACTCTCGCCGGCCGTGATCCGCTCCATTGGCCGCGACAATATTCTGCTGCTGGCGACTAAGAGCAAGCTGCAGCAACTGAATGGCCGGCCATTACTGGCCGATACCGGTGATATGGCCCTAGACCGCGAGTTACAGGGCTTAATCCCGGTGCTGACCGGTTACAACGATTATGTGATTTACCGCTTAGGTTATGAGGACGAAGCATAATGCAAGATAGCAATACCGAACACTTTATTGCCCAAGCGGCGGAATTTTTTGACCAGCTCGTGCCGGTTGCCACTGACGATGAGCTGTTTGCCGCCGGCTATTTACGTGGTCATGTTGATTTAGCCGTCGGAACCCTGCAACTGACCGAGCAACCTTTTAGCGTGGCTACCTTGCTGCAGCAGGTGAACAGCAGCCTACAGCAGGCGATAGCCCAGGGCGAGCTAAACGCGGCAGACGAGTTGCTGGTGCAGAATATTTGGCAACGTTTACAACAGGCAGCCTGAGTTAAGGCGGCCTGAACAAGACTTTTGGCGGTAATTGACGTAAGATACTGCCATCTTTTAACAGTGGTGCAGCCCGGCTGCACCCGTCAATATAAGTGAAATCCATGTCAAAATTTACTACGTTAGAGCAGCACGCCAGCTACGGTATCGGTTTACAAATGGGTCAGCAACTGGCTGATCGTCCGTTCGATGGTTTAGATATTACTGCTGTCGCCGCCGGTTTAGCCGCTGCGTACAACGAGCAGGCGCCGGAAGTTAGCGATGAGCAGATCCGTGCTGCTTTTACCGTTATTAGCCAGCGCATGCAGGCCGAAGAGCAGGAAAAAGCCCAGGCCTTAGCAGAAGCCGGTGAAATGTTCCTGGCAGAAAATGCCAAGCGTCCGGAAGTAACCGTTACTGCTTCTGGCTTACAGTATGAAGTTCTGGTTGCCGCCGAAGGCGATAAGCCCACCGCAGCGTCTACCGTGCGTACCCACTACCACGGTACCCTGATCGACGGCACTGTGTTCGATAGCTCTTATCAGCGCGGTGAACCGGCAGAATTCCCGGTATCCGGCGTTATCGCTGGCTGGACTGAAGCGCTGCAACTGATGGCGGTAGGTTCAAAACTGCGGTTATATATTCCGCATAACCTGGCCTATGGTGAGCGCGGTGCCGGTAATGCTATTGCACCTTTCAGCACCCTGGTATTTGATGTAGAACTGTTGGCGATTCTGTAACGCTTAGTTTCCGCTTCGATGTGAAAAAGCCGGCGTTGCCGGCTTTGTGGTTTTAATGCTGATAAAATTGCCGAAAAGTTCAGCAATCAGTCGCCTAAGCTACCAGTTTTTCTGCAGTTTTCTAAACAGACGTTATACTTTTAGCAGGCAATGATATTCATCAGACTGAGAGTAGCTTATGGCAAATTTGACCATTCAAACCCGCATCCTCCTGCTGGCGTTATTACCCAGCACCTTACTGGCAATAGTGCTGGTGACTTTTAGCTTAATGCAGGCACGTAGCCTCGGCCAGCAGGGCGTGGATGGCTTTGCTGAGGTATACAGCCAAAGCCAGCAGGCGGTAATTAAAAACTATATGGAGCTGGGTAAAACTGCCATCGCCCATCTTTATAACGCGCCAGATGCAGCGACTAATCCGGTCATTCGGGAACAAGCCATTAATATTTTGCGCCAACTGCGTTTTGATGACAGTGGCAGCATGGGCTACTTCTTTATCTATGATCAGCAGGGCGTCAATGTCATGCACGCCGCTAACCCGGCCTTGCAGGGCCGTAATTTGATGGATCTGAAAGACCCTAATGGCGTTGAAGTGATCCGCGGCCTGTGGAATGCCGCCCGCAGTGGCAAAGGTTACTTGTATTATCACTGGAATAATCCGGAAACCAATACCACGGATCCAAAACTGGGTTATGCCGAAGAGCTGAGCAAATGGGGTTTAATGCTAGGCACCGGCTTTTGGATCGACAGCCTGGATAAACAGGTTGCGGTAATGCAGCAACGGGTCGATAACTCGCTGGCAACCAGCCTCTGGAGTTCGATTGTTACCGCGGCGATTGCGTTAATTGTGATTACCTTACTGGCACTGGTGGTAGTGCGCAGTATTATTACGCCACTGAAATCGGCGGTAACCGCCATGACCGATATCGCTCAGGGTGGTGGTGATTTACGTCACCGTTTAAAAGCCGAGGGTAATGATGAGTTAGCGCAGCTGGCGCAAGCTTTTAATCGTTTTGCCGGCCAGGTCCGGGATTTAGTGGCACAGGTTGCTGGCTCAACCAAAACGCTGAATCACAGCGCCAATGAGCTAAATAGCATTATGCGTCAAGCCGGGCAGGGTGTGGCACGCCAACAATCCGAGAGTGATCAGGTGGCCACGGCAATGAACGAAATGGCCGCTTCGGCGCAGGAAGTGGCAGACAGTGCGATGCGCGCTTCTGAAGCTGCTGCTAATGCCGAGGATCTAGTCAGTAACTCCAAGCAGACGTTGCTGCAAACGGTACGGGTAATAGATGGTTTGGCGGAGCAGGTTACCCACGGGGTTTCGGTAATTGGTGAGCTGAGTAAAGAATCTGACAGTATCGGTGGGGTACTGGATGTGATCCGCAGCATTGCCGAGCAGACTAATCTGCTGGCGCTAAATGCCGCCATTGAGGCGGCGCGTGCAGGTGAGGCGGGTCGTGGTTTTGCGGTGGTTGCAGATGAAGTGCGTACTCTGGCCAGTCGTACCCAGCAAAGTACTCAGGAAATCCAGCAGATGATCCAGCGGCTGCAAGCCGGTATTAAAGGTGCCATTGACCTTATCAGCCGGTTAAAACAAAGCAGTCAAAGTAGTGTCGATGAGATCCGGCAGGTTGAGCTGGCGCTGAATCAAATTAGCAGCGCAGTGAATACTATTAATAATATGAATGCGCAAATCGCAACCGCCGCCGAGGAGCAAACCCATGTTTCCGGCGCCATCAATGAGAACGTACATCAAATTGTTGCGGTAACCGAAGAAACGGCTGAAGGGACACGACGCGCTTCCAACACCAGTGAACGGCTAAATGCATTAGCGACAGAGTTGGATACGCTGGTCGGTAACTATAAAGTTTAAGGTCGATATCTTAGTAATTAATCAGGCCGCTATTGCGGCCTGTTTAATTTAGTGCAGCAAAGGGTGATTAACCGCGATAAGGATTGCGGGAGATTTTGCTAAATTGACCTAGCAGAATAAGCAAAGCACTGAGGCTGTAGGCTGCCATCAGCACCCGGCTCCAACCAGCCATGCTTAAACCAGCGAACTGCCAATCCACGCCGCCACAGGTGCCGGTAACCTCAAATACGGTGGGTAGCCATTTATCTAAAGCCAGCCAGCTTGGAAAATCCGCAAACAAGGCGCAGGTCGTAAAGCCACCTTCGGCCAAAATTTGTTCAATACCTACCAGCTCTTGCGCCTGATATAGGCCATACAAGGCACTACTTAGCCACAAACTCAGGGCGGCAAACCTCAGTATGGTATTACGAGGTGCCAGTAACGCCAGTAACGCTGCCAGTAAAATACCGGCAAAAGCAACCCGGATATAAATGCATTTAATGCAAGGCTGATAATTTAGGGCGTACTGGAAATATAGCCCGGTTAGCTCCATAGCCAGAGCGGTTAACGCTAACAGCAGCCAGGGCCAGCGTTGCATCGATAAGGATTTCAGTGTTTTAAACATGGTTTGGCGGTCTATTCTTGTTGTTTTGCTGGCTAATCTAAGGGATTTCAACAAAATACACAATGCAAGCCTAAGAACTGTCAGCAAGCTGGCAAGCTATTTTTACAAGCCGACTTGTTAATGGCATTGGCTCTGGTACAATCAGTGCCAACTTATAAGAACCATTATTGACACGGATAACGGTGCATGACCAATCTGATTAAAGCACAAAGCCCGGCGGGCTTTGCCGAAGAATATATTGTTGACTCAATCTGGAATGGCAAGTTTGCCCCAGGTTCTATTTTACCGGCAGAGCGCGAGCTGTCGGAACTTATCGGTGTAACTCGCACCACGTTAAGAGAAGTATTACAACGGTTGGCGCGTGATGGTTGGTTGACGATTCAGCATGGTAAACCAACTAAAGTGAACAACTTTTGGGAAACCTCAGGCCTGAATATTCTCGAAACCCTGGCACGACTAGACGAAGAGCGGATGCCGGATTTGGTGGATGAGTTGCTGTCTGCCCGTACTAATATCAGTGCTATCTATATTCGTGGTGCGATCAAAACCCACAAACAACAGGTGATTGATTTTCTTACTGGCTCTGAGAGCCTTGAAGACAGCGCCGAGGCCTTTGCTGATTTCGACTATAACCTGAACCATGAACTGGCACTGCACTCGTCAAACCGGATTTATGTGCTGATTTTAAATGGTTTCCGTGGTTTGTATAACAAAATTGCCCGCTTTTACTTTTCCAGTCCGGCAGCACGGGAACTGGCCCGGCAGTACTACCAGCAGTTAAAGGCGCTGGCGCAGGCCGGCAAGCATGACGATGTGGTGATGACTGTACGTAAATATGGTATCGACAGCGGGAAGATTTGGTCTGAACTGCGGCCGACAATACCACGCGATCTGATGGAATAAGCCAAGTTAATCTAAGATAAAAGCCGCAGCCTGCTCTGCGGCTTTTTTGTTGCCGTTACTCTGGGCTGACTTTGCTTTTTGATATAAGATATTCCCAATTGTTATAAGTAGATCTGCAAGGGAGTCCAAGATGTCAGTAGCAACCATGACCTGCCGGAAAGTCAGTGAGATCTATCTGGATAACAACGCTACCACGGCGGTGCTACCCGGTGCGGCGGAAGCCGTGTTGCAATGTATGCAACAGGATTTTGGTAATCCCAGCAGCACACACAGTACCGGCATTAAAGCCAAGGCGTTGTTAGAGCACAGCCGCAAGCTGGCGCGCCAATTATTGGGCGCTGATAACGGCGACATTATCTTTACCTCAGGCGCTACCGAAGGCATCCAAACCTCAGTGCTGTCGGCATTGCTGGCGATCCGTGAGCGCGGCTTGGCGGGGCCTGACACCCTGTTACTCTATGGCGCAACCGAACACAAGGCGGTGCCGGAGAGTCTGAAACACTGGAATAGCCTACTACAACTTAATGCCAGTATCCGTGCCATCCCGGTACTTGC
>DAIOUM010000123.1:0-5565 GCA_036759505.1 Alishewanella sp.
AGCACTCCGGTACCGGTCTGACCTCTGACCGGTACCGGAGTGCTGTGGATAAGTTAGCGTTCGCGCCAGAAGATCTGACGTGGGTTACCGCGATAGCGGCCGAAGATCACTTCGTTTTGCGGATGCAGGTTAAAACTACCGGTTTGTGTCCAATCGTAGGTTAGCCAGGGTGGTGCCTGATAACGATATCGGGCACTACCCGCCTCGCCAGGCGCCGCCAATAGCAATGCCAGCGGTGAACTGATGCCATTTTGTAATACGCTTTGGTAACCATTGACCTGACTTTGCGTAGCACCACTGACATGCTGCAACAAAGCAGGATCGATTGCCGAACACTGATCGAGGGAGTTGAAGCTAAAGCGTTGACCATCCCAGTACTCTGCGCGCAATGACAATGGCAAGCTCTCGAGTTCTGAACCAAAAGCATTATCCAGTACTAACCGACCATATCGAATATCTAAAGTTGCACCAAGAACCTTAGCAGGACAGTTACTCGTGCAAGGTCCGGTTACAGAAGGGTTAAAATCCGCGAGCAATATCGGTCTGTTATCAATTTCGAGTAACGGCTGTATTCCTAACTGCAATTGTCTGAAGGGGCCATCGGGCTGCTGGTTGCCTGCACGATTGAAACTAACGTCAGACTGCAGTACCTGATAGCGACCATCAACCCAGCTAGAAGGCGTGATTTGCAGCCGCCCCCCCAGCCCGGGTGTCTCTCCAGCAAAAAGATCTTTAGCCACTACCGCCAACTGGGCGACCCCCTGATAACGGGAACTATCATAGTTCTGCAGTACGCGACCTTCATCCCCCACTGCTTCAAGTTCATAACTTAGTTGAATCCCAGGCTGTTGCATATAACTGAAAGCACCACAGCTATTACTTACCTGGGAACTCGCCAGCCTGAATCCCACCGGGTAGAATCGGCCGATTGCCGGGCTTACTCCCGTAGCCAAAACATCACCCGCGTTCAGATAATTATTATCTGCCAGCCTCGCCCTCACTCGAATAGTACCAACTTCGCGCCACCTTGCAGTTACGCTCCGCTGGCGACCCGATTCGCCGGTAACAGGCTCGAACAGCCCAGATTCAAACAATCCGGCACCGCCGATACCTGCAACCGGATACAGCCGCTCGACAAAATCAAGCGTAATACGCTGTATCGGCTGCTCTCGGCCAAAATTCGGCGTACGTGCGCCCTGAGCATTGCGCGACTCAGCAAGAACCTGAAACGGTCGCTCTGCCGGCCAGAAGCCCACCCCCGAAGCCATACTACCGGGATTGGAGCCAGCAATATAAGGATTCGCAGAGGCCTCCAAAAACTGAATAGTGTGGGGTTTGATCACAAAACTACTGCTGCTGGTTTGCAATGTCAAAGCCGGACCACTGATATCCTCCGGTAATACTAAGCGAACATGGAAACGTATGCGGCCAACATCACTGTACCGGTAACTGAAATCCGCGGCCCCCTGATTGTTAAAGTTCAGATTAACCGCTGTTCGATTTAAAGTGGCCCCGGCATTATTGAGCGCCACAGCCGTGTTATTGACCACAAATTGCTGGCCACTGACGCAGCTCTGCGGATTATTGCACTCCACGGCAAAATCAACATTTTGAGCCCCCGTCAAGCGGGTCTCGCAAGCCCCCGTTGTGGTATTGGTTCTCACCACGCGCAGTCGCCCCTGATAAGTATTACCGGCATGACCATCAGGAAATACAGTAGTACCGCTTTGTAACTCGTTTAGCAGTACCCCCACATCAGTAAACTGCATCACGCAATTTGCTGTTGAGCCGATAAAGCATCGGGTTGCGTTTACAGTACTCAGGCTGGTCGTCGCACCCAAGGTAACGTTACCCGCTTGCGTTCGGTTAAAGCTGTAATTACCCTGCCCTGCAGTGAGTAAGGTGGTACCGTAAAAACCGCCACTCAACTGAAAGTCAACCGGTACATAACCAGGGAAAAGGTTAGAGCAAGTGTCATTTAAGCAGGCTTTAATCACTACGGTTTCGGCATCACAAGTCAGCCCCTGGCCATCGTGTTCAATGCGCAGGTGATCAATACTGATACAAGGGTGGCTGGCGTCGCGGTCGGCTATCACATCGCTACTACTGATTTCGTAGTTGTAAACCTTAATCTCATCCAGCAAACCATCGGCAGAATTCACGGTACTGGCATTCGATTGTGAGATGTTGTTAGGATTATCGCCAAAAAACAGCGTCCCCAAACTGGCAGGTAACTGGCCATTTGTTGTACCTTGCTGACTCTGCACCAGAACACCATCTAAATAAATACGTAAAATTGTCTGATTTGTGCCCGCAGCAACGCGCCAGGATACGGCAATATGCTTCCAAACACCGGCGGCAAAACTGTAGTTACCGGTTTCAGCGGCTATGATATTACCCTGGGTATCGGCTACCCGGAATAGTAGCCGACCATTGCTGCGCTTGGTCAAATGGAACCAGGCGTTACTCGCTGATGTCGCATCAAATAACTGATTATCTCTGGTGTTCCAGCTAGTGTTACCCCGGTACCAAAAGCTGATACTGCCACTGTTACCAATAGCCGAGTCCACATCAATATTAGTATTAATACCCGCAACGGTTTGATTAGTATTCAATGGAATACTGGCAGCCCGGCAAACCCGGCCATCTACCACCGACTGCACAGCGCCAAGAGTATTGCCGGCATAACCGTTACCGGTCCAGTCTACGACCTCATTCGGACGACCACTCCAGTTCTGTTCTTCAAACCAGTACTCGGCCAAGCGGGTCGGCGCGCCACTTGGCTTAAACCAACGAATGGCAGTGCCGGCATAACTAAAATTACTGTTAAACGAATATAGCGTAAAATCGCTATTGTCTATCTCAACACCGATAGTCGCGCTAACGCCACTGGCGTTACCGGTTCCATATTGATAAACAAATTCACCGTTCTCAAACAGGATGATCTGAAAGCTATACTGACCACCAAAGTTAAAATGCGGCACGTTCTCCCAAGACACCACAAAGCGCCGGTTTGGCCCTGTGCCCTTTGTTTGATAACGCACAGTCCCCCCCAGTGCCGGGTTAATATCATCCCAGTAAACTAACAATAAGCGATCAGGTTGAGTACCAGGAGTACAGTTCGAACAATTGGGGCTTGGAGGCGGCGTAGTCACCGGTAGGTTAGTATTTTCGTAGTGGCGGTGAAACTGCGTATCGGCACCGAATTGCAGCACGCCATTAGCATGGATCCGTACCTGAGTATAATTTACGCCGCCAAAGTTAAAGGTAAAACCCAGATTCACAACTTGTTTATCATCGTCGTTTGGATACCCGGTTTGCGTCCTATCCCACACCACATTGGTATTGGCACTCTCCCAGGCATAAGTTGTTGAGCGAAAGGCATAGGTTGCGGCTGTTGCGTCAAAGCACCATAGCGCCCCGAGAAACATGATAATCAGCCATTTCATTGCCTGACCTCCAACACCAGCTCGCGGCTGGTGACAAAGTTATCCGCCTGGCAGATACCGGTGCTGCTAAGCTGATATAACACCGTTGCCACATTCCCGGCGGGTAAGCTCAGCGCCTGGCAACTTACCTCGGCGCGACACCCACGCAAGCCATCATCGCTAAAATTTAAACTCAGTGCACCGCAACTGGCAGCACCTGTTAGCGGAAACACCCGGGTTAGCGCCAGCTCCAGCCCACTTTGCGCGGCAAAAAAAGCCCGGCTGCCCTGCACTTCATATACCAGCGACTCAGATGAGCTTAACAATAACCGCGATAAACTGAGGATCACCGCCAGCATCACCACAATAATAAAGACGGCAATCACCAGGGCACTGCCGCGCTGCTTAAGTGCCGTAGCAGGGTAATAAGTTGGATGGCGCGATTCAGGGTACGATTCAGGGTACATTGTAAAGATGCACCTCATAGTTAAAAAACAAATCGTCGCCGCTTTGAGATGCAAAACGCAGTAATAAGTTGACCACATTATTGCGCGTCAGCGATACCGCTTGCTGGCTAAAACGCACCTCGGCCAGCTGTTTAGCCATCAGCACGCCGCCACCCGCGGGAGGTAAGGGCTGCGCAGCATTAAAGGCATAGCCAGTGAAACGTCTAAGCTCCCGACTTAGTGTGTTATAGCAAAAGCTTACCGGGCTGTCAGCGAGAATAAAAAAGCGTTGCTCCGGCGAGCCAGCCGGAAAGCTGTGATTGTTACTAAGATTAAACTGATGGGTGCCCGGGTTAGCATCGCTATCCGGCGCCAGCGAGCCGCTAAGCAAAATCGTCGCGCCGCCCTGCTGATAAATATCTGCCGGCTGCCTTGGATAAATACTAAACGGCAAACCAACAAAATTGGCTTGCCAGTTGGCATGCAGTAAAAGCAACTGACTGCCACTGTCCGGCGCTATCGGTGCCTGCTGATACAGGCCGCTACTGAGTAGTGGCGTAAACTCCAGGCAATGCCAGGGCGCAGCAGTAGCAATCCGCACACTATTGGGTGCAGCCTGGCGTAGCTCCCGCACCAGCCGCTCGGCAGCAAAACGCCCGGCACTTAAAATTTGCTCGCGCTCGGCGGCATCGCTAAACATGCGGGCACCGGTGCCCAGATAGCGACTGGTACCAAGCGCTAACAACGCCAGCAATACCATTACCACCACCAGCTCAATCAGCGTAAAACCGCGCGCCATTACCAATTCCCCCGATAGGCACTAAACTGCAGGGTGCTACCTGTGGGCGTGGTCACTGCCACTGTGATACGCTTGGCACTAAAGGCCGGTATACTGATACCGCTAACCTGCTCCGGCGCCGGATAACTCACGGTCACCATTACCTGATAGTTCAGATAGACGCTGGCAAGTTCTTCACCCAATAACGAGCTTAACTCACTGGCATTGCCAACAAAGCCATGAAAATCGTCCACATCGTTATAGCTAAGCCGGGTTTCGCTGCCATCCGGACCAAACTGGCCCACAGGGGTGCAGGCAGGCGCACCGGCCTCAGCACAGCGCAGCAAGCTGCCGCTGCGGTTACTGTTTTCATCAAAACTTAACGCCAGAATCTCATTAAGCAGGCTTTGCCCAAGCTCTGCCGCCCGCACCTGATGCCAGGGATCGGTACTGCGCACAAATAACGGGCTTAGTATCGACGTGATTAGGGTAAGCGCTATCGCCAGCACCGTTATGCCTACCACTAACTCAACCAGCGTTACCCCCTGCTGTTTACGCCGGGCCTGAGTTATTGCTGTGAAAGAGGCGGTATGGGCTAACATAGATGGATAAAGCCTTCGCTTTCCAGGCACAGGCTAAGTGCAACCTGGCCCTGTAACTGAATTTGACAGCCGGTAGCCTGACATTGCACCGGCCGGCCCCAGCTATCAAAGGTAAGTTCCGTTAAATTCGCTGGCTGGCTACTTAGTTGCACACTGCCATCGGTGATACACAGATGACTGGCATCATTTAAGCATGCCGTTGTCGTACCCAGGCGATCAGAGGTCAGCCGGATGCTAACCGGCGGGCAAATTGCCGGGTTAGTTGCAGTACACTGCATCGCCTGTTGCTGCGCACGCCGCAGTACCGCGAC
>DAIOUM010000124.1:0-5327 GCA_036759505.1 Alishewanella sp.
CAATAGGGCTTCAGGCTGGTTTCGTCGTGCACATAAATTTCGTGTTGCTCTATTTGACGCACATACTCCTTCGCCAGCTCAGTATCAAATAACTCAGCGATCTTATTGCTGACCAGAGCGCGATTAACCTGAATAAACTGATCTTTCATCAGCTCAGCCTCCAGGGTCGCAATATTTTTCTGGGTGACATTGGCATTGGCATCCAGTTTCGAACCATCGGCAGCATTGGGTGCCAGTAAATATTGCTCAATAAAACTCAGTTTCTTTTGTAGTTGTTCGGTGTTAAGCGCCGCCATAGCCATTCCCTCTTGCATTGTGTTAGTTGCGTTGTTGAAAGTGCGAATTCAGACACTGGCCTGTTCGCAAATCGATAAATCTTTGATTGGTGGTTGGGCTTTGCAAACCGCCGCGCGCAGCAAACCAGCGCCCGGTTTTCACAAAAGTCAGCTCACTGCGGATGGATGGGCTTAGCTCAGCCAGTTCCAGCCCGGTATAGAGGCAGCGTTTTAAGCCTGCGGTTTTACTCAGCGTCAGCAGTTTTAGTAATGCTGGCGCTGCCCATTCGCCGCCTAAAAACAGCACACAGCTAATCAACCCCTGATAATCCTGCAAACGTTGCTGAAAATGCTCCGGGCTAAGGGGGCGTCCTTGTTTGGGATCCCAGCTATCGGCGCTATGGCAACCTTTACAGCCCAGCTGGCAGCCACTGAAGGTGTATGCCAGCGACACTTCGCCGGGTACTTCTTGCCAGACAACTTGTTCAGCGGTGTAATACAGCATAAAACCCTCTATCTTGTGTTGGTATTGTTAATTATCACTAGATATTGTGGTTTAGCTTAGATGCTTAGCGCGGTGAAAGGTTGATCCAGATCAAATTTTGCTAACTGTAACCGCCAGGCTGGCTTGCCAGGTCGCGTCATTACAGCAGTTGTTACCCCATCGGTGGTACAGGGGAAATTGCTTCAGCGTCGGTTAAGGCCGGTGGGCCACAATCAACAGGTGTTTAGCCAGAAATGGAGCCTGCTATGAAAACAGGTATCAATAAAAGCTTGGTAATTGCCACCCTATTAACCTTAACGGCCTGGCCGCTGAGTGCGCATCAGCAGCGCTATGATCCGGTCGAGCAGGTGGCACAGGATGTGGTCGCCTTTACGCTGCAACGGGCGGCAGACGAGTTGTTAAGGGTGGCGCGGATTGATCCGGTGTACCAGGGTTATAGCCGGCATTATGAAATCCGGCATGCCCCACCACGTCTTGACGATCGTACCCGTCAGCAACTACGTCGTTTAGCGGCTGAGCATCAGCGTAAACTGGCCAGTTATGAGCGTGAGCTGGATCGGGAGCTGGACAAACTGGCCCGTGAATACCGGCACGATACCCGCAAAGGGAAAGGCCGGCCACATCATAAAGAGCGGGAGAAATTTCAGCGCAAGGTGGATCGGGCTTACGACAAATTTGCGGTAAAAGTGGAACGCGAGCATGACCGCTTTGATCGCCAGCGCGATCGCATTCTGCGCGATGCCTATGCATATCAACCCAGACGCTAATTAACGGTTTGCACTTAAACCAGGCCGTATTCCGGTAAGAAAAAACCGCCAGCTGAACACCAGTGGCGGCGCGGAGAGACCAGCACGGATGCTGGTTGTGGAGCCAGGAATGCCTGTTACTGCATCAGTGGTGAGTCAGATAACTGAAAGTCATAGCCATCAATGTTGGCCTGAACGATCAGTTGATGAATGTACTGGGCAATGGCTTTACGCCTTACCTTTTCATTTAAGTAATCGGCAATTTTTTGCTTAACGGCGCTATAAGGCAGGGGTTGACCTGGTACCTTACGCATCACTTCGACCACATGCACCCCATACCGACTTTCGACGCCCTGCGGCATTAAACCGGGTTCAGCACTAAAAATCTGCCGCTCAAACTCCGGCACGGTCTGACCACGACTGATTTGTCCAAGACTGCCGCCAGTTTCTTTCGACGGACAGGCCGAGTAGGTGCGGGCGGCCTCGACAAAGGGTGTGCCTTGGTGCAACTGTTGGATCAGCATCTCCGATAGGGTTTTAGCTTCAACCCGGGCAGCATCATCTTCCGGCGCCGCGGCCAACAGGATATGCCGTACCTCTAACAGCGGTGAGCTGGTAAAGCGTTGCGGATTCAGTTTGTAATACTGCTCACATTCGGCATCTGTGGCCGTGGGGATCACCACCTCGTGCGCCAGTAACGCATCCAGATAGTTATTTTCGGTGACGACATTATTTTCGGTGCTGATTTCCAGCCCCAGCGCGGTCGCACGCTGGCGCAGCAGTTCGCCAATCACCAGCGACTCGGCGGCTTTTAACATCGCCGTACGTTTGCTGTCTGCCGGATGGTACTGCATTTCCGCCATAATGGCGGCTTCGCTAATTGGGATGTTATTTACTTGAATCATATTAACCTCGGAAGCCAAATACTGTTGGCGAACTTAACCTCAGTCTGAAACGAGGTGGTCAGCGCGCAGTACACTTTGGCCGGGGACGTCTTTCGCATGGATGCGAAAGGGGAGCCTACAGGGATGTATTTACGGCGTGCCCCGGCAAAGTTGTACGGAGTGCTTACCACCGGATGAATGGTCGCAAGCACTGCCGCAAACACGATTAAACCATCCCACCTTTACCGCACAAACCGCTGCCGCACTATCTGGTGCTGCCGGCGCATATACTGTACCGGCACACTTAACATATGCACTAAGCGGCTGAACGGGAATACTACAAACAAGCTTAAGCCAAGGAACACATGCAGCTTAAAGATCCAATGCACGCTGCTAATTGACTCTGCCGCGGCAACGGAATTAAAGGTGACAGTGTTTTGTGCCCAAGCCATTAATTTCAGCATTTCAGTACCGTCCAAATGCCCCATCGAGACAAAGATAGACAGTAAGCCCAGGATTAATTGCGCGTACAGTAACAGCAGGATAGCGATATCCATCGGGTTACTGGTAGCTCGGATGCGAGGGTTAAACAGCCGGCGTTTAATCAGGATAGTCAGGCCGTAGAAACAGATCAGGCCAAAGATGCCACCGGCAACGATAGCGATCATTTGCTTCATTGAGCTGGTAATACCAAACAGATACCAAAGCTCTTTTGGTAGCAGCAGGCCGGCAAAGTGACCTAAAAAGATCCCCAGAATACCGATATGAAAAGCAATACTGCCTTTACGCAGTTGTTTGCTTTCCAACAACTGGGATGAGCTGGTTTTCCAGCTGTATTGTTCGCGGTCGTAACGGATCCAGCTGCCAATCACCATAATGGCGATGGCAATATAGGGGTAGATCCCAAAGGCAAACAGGTTTAAGTGTGCCATGTAAATGCTCCTTAAGCGCGCTTCGCGGCGGCTTCGTGAAATAGTTCTTGTGCCAGGGCGTCGGTATGCAATAAATCCGTGCTCAGCGGTACAAATTGATCGCGCCGTTGTGATTCACTCGGTTTATTGCCGGTGCCGCAGGCGCTGTTGGATTGCTCAGCGCTCATAAAGGTCACCATTTCCTCTTCCCAGACTTTATCCAGCGCCTTAGGGCTGTCGTCGCGTTTTTCGTTAGCGATTTGCGCCTTGATATCGGCCAGGTCGACCTCTGCTGCCGATAGCGCCAGCAGGGCCTGGAACAAAGCGGCGTAATTCGAGTCGCGCTGTTCCAGCCGGCAGGTCAATACCGCCAGGATAGGCGCAATTTCTTCCAGCCCAATTTGCGCATTTTCCGCGCCCTGGGTAGATAAAAACTCCAGGTAGAGTGGCAGGTAGTCGGGTAATTCTTTGACCCCGATATCTAAACCGGCTGCTTTATACTGCGCCTGTAAATCAACCATCGCCTGACCACGGGCACGTGATTCGCCATGCACATGCTCAAAAATCAGTAGCGATAAGGAGCGACCACGTTCAAACAGACCATCGTATTCGGATTGCCAGTCCATCAGCTCAGCGCCGCAGCGCTGACTGATAAAGGCACTGAGACTGTCTTTCTTGCTCTGCGGTAACTCACTGGCCGCAACCACGGCCAGTAACTCATCCTGTGCGGCAACCAGCTCGGGCCTGGGGTAATCCAAAAGCACGGAAATTAACTGTAGAATTTGCATAAAACCCCCTTAATCCTTTAGCTCAACCGGAATAACCTGGCGTACACCTTTGGCTTTAGTGCCAAACAGGTTAACGTCGTTATTGCCATCGCCACAGCCATTACCAAAGGTAAAGCCACAGCTGGATTTCAGGTCATAGGCATTTTCGGCATAGGCACGGTGGCTGGTTGGGATCACAAAGCGATCTTCATAATTGGCCAGCGCCATATAGCGATACATTTCTTCTACCTGCAGCGCATTGAGACCCACTTGCTTCAGTACATCCAGATCCTCGACGCCATCAACCTGTTGCGAACGTTTAAAGGCGCGCATCGCAATCATCCGCTCTAAGGCGCGAACTACCGGTGCTTCGTCGCCAGCGGTCAGCATATTGGCCAGGTAACGCAGCGGAATACGCAGCGACTTCAGATCCGGAATTTCGCCATTCATGCCGACATGACCGGCCTGCACTGCGCTTTGGATCGGTGACAGTGGTGGTACATACCAGACCATCGGCAGGGTACGGTACTCAGGGTGCAGTGGCAGCGCCACTTTCCAGTCCATCGCCATCATATACACCGGTGAACGCTGGGCTGCTTTAATCCAGTTATCGCTGATGCCTTCAGCACGCGCCGCAGCAATTACCGCCGGGTCGTTCGGATCGAGGAAGATATCCAGCTGTGCCTGATACAGATCTTTTTCGTTGGCGACACTGGCGGCTGACTCGATGCGGTCGGCATCGTACAGCAGTACGCCTAAGTAGCGGATCCGGCCGACACAGGTTTCCGAACAGGTGGTCGGCTGACCGGCTTCAATCCGTGGGAAGCAGAACGTACATTTTTCGGATTTACCGGACTTCCAGTTGTAGTAGATTTTTTTGTACGGACAAGCCGAGACACACATCCGCCAGCCGCGGCATTTGTCCTGATCGATCAGCACGATGCCGTCTTCTTCCCGTTTGTAGATGGCACCAGACGGGCAGGCCGCCACGCAAGCCGGGTTTAAACAGTGCTCGCACAACCGGGGTAAGTACATCATAAAGGTCTTTTCAAACTGACCGTAGATGTCCTTCTGCACTACTTCGTTGAAGTTAGTATCTTTTTTCCGTTTCTCGAACTCGGTGCCGAGGATTTCCTCCCAGTTTGGACCCCATTCGATTTTCTCCATCCGCTGGCCGCTAATCAGCGAACGCGGGCGGGCCACCGGCTGGTGCTTGGTATCGCCCACATTGTGTAAATG
>DAIOUM010000125.1:0-5137 GCA_036759505.1 Alishewanella sp.
CGCTGGAGTCGCAGTTTGAGGTGATCCAATACGGTGAGCTGGATTATCAGGCGCAGGGCTTTAGCCGTTATCCGCTATTGTTATTAAAAAGCCGTAATTGGCAGGCCGATAAACCACTGGCGCTGGTTACCGGCGGTGTGCACGGTTATGAAACCAGTGGAGTGCATGGTGCGCTGCGCTTTGCCAAAGCTCATGCTGCGGCCTATGTTGCCGACTTTAACCTGTTGATTGCACCCTGTATCAGCCCCTGGGGCTATGAAACGATCAATCGCTGGAACCCATTGGCGGTCGATCCAAACCGTTCCTTTATTGCCAATAGCCCGGCAGCCGAAGCCGGTTTGTTGCGCGATTATCTGCTGGCATTGGGGACCACGCCTTTGGTGCATATTGATCTGCATGAAACCACGGATTCGGATAACAGTGAATTTCGTCCGGCCAAAGCGGCGCGCGATGGCACGGTAAATACCAACTGGAATATTCCGGATGGCTTTTATCTGGTTGGCGACAGCGAAAACCCAGAGCCAGATTTTCAAAAAGCCATGATTGATGAAGTGGTTAAAGTGACGCATATCGCCCCTGCTGATGAACAAGGTTGTTTGATTGGCGAGCCGCTGGCGCAGTTTGGCGTCGTCAATTACCCGAAAAAATCCCTGGGGCTTTGTGGCGGCATGACCGCTGCGCGCTTTGTTACCACCACCGAAGTCTATCCGGACAGTCCCAGTGCCACGCCCGAGCAGTGTATTCTGGCGCAGGTAGCGGCGGTAGTGGGTGGCTTAAACTATGTTCGGGCGCTGCTGTTAGCAAAGTCGGAACAGTCGGCATAGTAAGCAACATGAGTATTCAGATCCGCTTAATCAGCGCTGCCGATCTGGCGGCGGTGGTGGCGCTGCAGGATAGCTGTTACAGCGATAATCTGTATGAGCCACCGGAATTATTGGCAAGGCGTCTGGCTGCGGCACCGCAGAGTTGTTGGCTGGCAGAAAACTCAGCCGGTGAGCTGCTCGCTTATTTGTTTTGCTACCCCTCTGTAGCTGGCAAGGTGGCGCCACTGGGCAGTCCGTTTCAGGCTGCCAGCAAGCCGGAGCTTTTGTATTTACATGATATGGCGGTAAGCGCTAAGGCCAGAGGCTTAGGCCTGGCCAGCCGCTTGCTGCAGCAGGCCGAATACTTTGCCAGAGAGCAGGGATTAACCCGGTTAGCGCTGGTAGCCGTACAGGGCTCGGTAAGCTACTGGCAGCGGCAGGGGTTTCTCGTACAAGACACACTCTGCCCCGATGCCGGGGCGGCACTGCAGAGTTATACCGGGGAACAGGCGCGGTATATGCTGAAGGCATTTTATACTGCTGCTTAAGTCAGTCGTTTTCGCGTACTTTACCGGAAAGCTTTTATCAGATAGCTTTTTCGGATGACTTTTATCAGCCAACTTTTATCAGCTAACTTTGCCCTATTGCGACAGCGGTAGCTATACTGATTGCTGCTTAAAGCAGCAACTGGCAGAGGAACCGCCATGCGTAATCCCATTGTTATCCTGCACGGCTGGAGTGATAACAGCCGCTCGTTTCGTGACTTAGCCCACTTTCTGCAAACCGAGTTTGGTGCTGCGGTACAACATCTGTATCTGGCTGACTGGTTGTCGTTACACGATGAGATCAGCTATGGCGATCTGGCCGCGGCGATGCAACAAGCCTGGCTGGGTATGCAACTGCCTACTGCGCCGCAAAGTGTTGATCTGATCGTCCACAGCACCGGTGCCCTGGTTAGCCGGCACTGGTTTACCCGTTATTATGCTGCGGCCACCAACCCGGTTAAACGTTTTCTGCAACTGGCGCCGGCCAACTTTGGTTCGCCGCTGGCGCATAAAGGCCGCAGCTTCTATGGTCGGGCCGTTAAAGGCTGGAAGCAACCGGGCTTTCAAACCGGCGCCAATTTGTTATATGGGCTGGAGCTGGCGGCCGACTATAGCCGGGAACTGGCTAAAGCCGATCTCTTTGCCGCTGAGTCCTGGTATGGTGCGGGCAGAATGCTCAGCACCATTTTAATTGGTAATCGTGGTTACAGCGGGATCAGCGCTATCGCCAACGAAGCCGGCTCAGATGGTACGGTGCGCATTGCCGGGGCAAACCTGAATTGCCGTTATCTGAAAGTGGCGCTGGATGAGCAGCAAAACGTTAAGCCTGGCAGTTTGCAGCTACGAAAAAGTCAGGGTGAAATCGCCTTTTCGGTGCTGCCAGATGAGCATCATGGCAGTATTATCGGTAATGGTAAAAAAGCCCCGCATAACCCGCTGACCTTAAAGCTGATTCGCCAGGCACTGCAAGTCGAAGATGCCGATTTTCAGGTAGGCAGCACAGGTCATTTTACCTATCAGCAGCAGTTGGATAGTCAAAACCCGCCCGCCAACTGGCAAGCGGATTTGCGCAGCCAGGTGCTTTGTAAGCTCCAGGATCAGCATGGCGATCCGGTCACCGATTACTTTTTAGAAATGTATCGCACGGCAAATGCCGATAGTCGCTTTGAACAAAGGCTGTATCAGCAGTTTTTACGGCACGTGCATCCGCATAGCCAGCAGCCACAAAACCGGGCGTTTTATTTTGATGTGGCGGCATTAAACGAGCTTAAACAAAGCCCGAACTTTCAGCAGTTGTTTTTAAGTTTCCATGCCCAGCCGCTGTTTAAGCCACCGCGGCAACCCGCAGGCTTTAGCGTGGTGCCAGCCAGTGCAGCTGCAGGGCTGCGCTTGGCGGTTGAGGAACTGGCGCAGATTTTTGCACCGCATCAAACACTGCTGTTGGATGTGGAATTAACGCGCCAGGTCGCTGAGTCGGTTTTTACTTTGCAGCGTCATTAAAGGCAGCACGCCAGCGTTGATAACGCTTAAGCGTTGGTGCCGGGCGCTCGGTATACCAGGCATAACCTTGCCGGCGTTCGAATGAGACCTGATGCACGTCATAATAAAGTTCGCCATCACGATCGCCAAAGATCGGTCTGTTGGTATTAAGCTCAGCGAAGCGTGGCCACAGCGGCCCGGCGCCGGCTTTGGCTTGCAGCACCCGCAGTTGCGGATGCCAGTGTTGATCAGCGATAGCATGGCGTGCTAACCAGCCGGCTGCCGCATGAATAGCTTGCTGTAACTCAACGGATGGCTTGGGCAAACTGAGCAAAAAATCCAGCAGGCTGGCACTTTCCATTACCGCTAGCGCCGGCATTTCGTAGGCTCTGGCCCAGGCCGGTTGCAAGCTACGGTGATGATACTGTGCCGCCCACAGGCTCAACCCTGCCTCGTCCCGCTGTTGCAACTGCAGTAACAGCTTAAGGCCACGGCTAAAAGCCTGTCCGGCTTGTTGTTGTAAGCTGGCATCGACGAAGGCAAACTCAGTTTCAGCTGTACTTACGGCATACAATAAGCTCAGTACCTCCTCAGTCACCTCATCGTTAAGTGTAATATGATCATGATAACCCCCGCGCAGCGGAAAGCTCTGCGGCCAGCCACCATTGGGGTATTGCGCCTGCAACAGCAAGGTTATACCGCGGTGAAAGGCTTGCCGGTATAGCGGCTCAGCCGTTGCGTTATATGCCCGGGCCAGCACCCTTAATTGTGTCGTGGTGGCGCTGTTGTCAAAGGTAGGTACATAGTTTGGCTCCACACCCCAGTGCTGACCACTTTGCCGGGCAATACGCATATCGGTTCGTTTCGACCAGCCACCGCTTGGCGTTTGCAGGCTGAGTATGGCCTGTAATAATTCGTGTCCGGCCGCGCTTTGATAAAACACCGCCGGTAAGTCTGGCTCAAAGCCAAAGCGCCGGGTTGGTGTGGGTAAGCTAAAGTCGCTTTGGCGCAAAGCCTGCAGTTCAGCCTGTAGCGTCGCCTCATCTTGCTGCAGCAGCCTTGCAGAACGCGCGTAATACAGCTCCCAGCTGGTTGAAAGCAGCGGCTCTGACGGGCTGCTGCCGGCATGCAGTTCGCCGCAGAGCAGGGCGCCGCTCAGTAACAAAGGCCGCAATAATGAGAGCATTTTCAGCACCAAATTGGATGGTAAAAAAGCTACGCTAACCTGCGCTGGCCTCGCAGGCAAAGTCAGGCCTGGGGTTTTTGTGCTTTTGTTCGTATCTGGAATTTCCCTGTCGCGGGAAATCACTTAGTCTGTAACACGGTCTATTACGGAGAGTGCAAATTGAGAGTATTGCTAAGTGTGCTGGTGCTAACCTTTGCAGCGCCGCTTTCGGCAGAGATCCTGGCGCAGCAATTACCGGGTTTTTATCGGCAGCTGAAAGCAGAGCAACAGTTTAGTGCCGCATGGCGCCCGGATAGCACTCAGTCAATTCAGCAATGGCGTACTGAGGCGCGGCAACTGCTGCGCGACGCACTGTTGTGGCCCGAACAGCCATTGGATTTTGCCGCTGAACAACTGATGGTTGAGCAGCGCGATGGCTATCAGGCCGAGCGCTGGCAGCTTAATCTGACACCAGAAAACCGGGTTACCGTTTCGCTACTGCGCCCGGCGGGTGAGGGGCCTTTCCCGGCGGTACTGCTGCTGCATGATCACGGCGCTTATTTTTTAATTGGTAAAGCCAAGCTGATCAAACCCTTTGTCAGGGATCCCGATCTTGCCAAGGCGGAGGCCTGGACTAAACGTTATTACGATGGCCGTTTTATCGGTGATGAGTTAGCGGCTCAGGGGTATCTGGTGCTGGCTGCGGACTCCTTGGGTTTTGGTGAACGGGGACCGTTAAATGCCGATGCCCAGCAGGCGCTGGCCGCGAATTTTTTTCAGCTCGGGCGCTCGCTGGCCGGTTTGGCGGCTTATGAAGACTTGCGCTTGGCAGCCTTTCTTGCCCAGCTGCCGCAGGTCGATAACACTCGCATTGCTGCATTGGGTTTTTCAATGGGCGGGTTTCGGGCCTGGCAACTGGCGGCGCTGACGGATGATATCAAAGCCGCGGCGACCATTAGCTGGATGACCACCAGTGATACTGCTATGACGCCGGGCAATAATCAATTACGCGGCCAAACGGCGTTCTGGATGTTACATCCCGGGTTGGCAGCGAAACTGGATTACCCGCATCTGGCGGGCGTAGCAGCACCTAAACCGGCATTGTTTATCAGTGGTGCTAAAGATCGTCTGATGCCAGCGGCCGG
>DAIOUM010000126.1:0-3692 GCA_036759505.1 Alishewanella sp.
TAGAACAAATCCAGTGAACCGGGTTGCGGCTCAGGTTGTGACCCGGCATTAGCCTTCTGCTGTAAGCGCGCCCGGCGCTGCGCCAGCAGTTTTAAAATACGCGCCCGCTCTGTTGCCGGCTTCAGATGCCAGTTAAAGCGCTCTTCGCGCGAGCGCAGGCAACCCTTGCAATAACCGCGTTGATTGCTCTCACATACCCCAATGCAGGGGTTCGGTAGCTCAAATAACTCAAGTTGGTCCACGGCCGTGGCGACCTGCTGTTTTACACCTGTACAGATACTCTAGCGGCTCACTGCCGGCGACACAAATTTTAATTATTTTCAGGAAAAGTCATTTTTTCAGCAAAAAGCGGTTGACTCCGGACAGATAGACGTCTATTAATATAGCCAATCTGCTTTTTGATTAAAGCAACAACAATTAACCGTAAGAGTTAGTGAGTATTAAATGCGTTTAGCAGCCGTTCTGAACATCATTGTCCTCGTAATCGTGGTGATTATTAATCTCCGCGGGGGCGGTGTATTGGAACGATAGCGCACACTAAGTCGACTTCCAGCAAAACCCCCGCTCCGCAAGGACCGGGGGTTTTGTCGTTTCAGGGCTGGTGAAAATTGATTCGGGCAACAAGCAAAAAGGGCAACAGCAAATGAAAGGCGCAGAATTGGTATTAAAGGTATTACAGCAGCAGGGGGTAGACACCATCTTTGGTTACCCGGGCGGCGCTATTATGCCAATTTACGATGCGATTTATCACAGCACGGTTAAACACTATCTGTGCCGGCATGAACAGGGCGGCGCCTTTTCGGCTATCGGCTATGCCCGCGCCTCTGGCAAGGTTGGCGTCTGTTTAGCGACATCTGGCCCCGGTGCCACTAACCTGATTACCTCGCTGGCTGATGCCCTGCTGGACTCGGTACCGCTGGTCGCCATTACCGGTCAGGTATCACAAGCGGTGATGGGGACCGATGCCTTTCAGGAAGTCGATGTTTTAGGCTTATCGTTGGGCGTAACCAAGCACAGCTTTATGGTCCGCGATGTCAATGAGCTGGCGCATACGTTACAGGAAGCTTTCCGACTGGCACAAAGTGGTCGCCCTGGCCCGGTATTAGTTGATATTCCGAAGGATATTCAACTGGCTGAGGTCAGTGAACCCGAGTGGCCAACGCTGCCTGCTGCCCGCTTAGCGACGTCACTGGCTAATGCGGCCAAAGCGCGGCAGTTGATCGCACAGGCGAAGAAGCCGATTGCCTACATCGGCGGCGGTGTGCAGATGGCGGATGCGCTGCCACAGTTACAGGCTTTTCTGGCCGAAAGTGAAATGCCATCAGTCACGACGTTAAAAGGCATGGGCTCGGTGGCTCGCGCTAACCCGCACTATCTGGGCATGCTGGGGATGCATGGCACCCAGGCTGCTAATTTGGCGGTGCAGCAATCTGACTTACTGATCTGTCTGGGTGCGCGTTTTGATGATCGGGTAACTGGTAAGCTGGATAAGTTCGCGCCGCACGCCAAAGTGATTCATGTGGATATCGATCCGGCAGAAATTAATAAGGTGCGCTTTGCCGACTGTGCCTTGCTGGGCGATATGAAGCAAATTCTGCCGGCGATCAGTACCGCCACCCAATGCGCTGACTGGCTGACGCATTGTCAGCAATTAAAGCAGCAATATGGCTGGCGCTATGATCATCCGGGTGAACGAATTTTTGCTCCTCTTATGCTGAAACAACTGAGTGAACGGATGCCGGATAACAGCGTGGTGTGCTGCGATGTAGGCCAGCATCAGATGTGGGTGGCGCAGCATATGCGTTTTAATAGCCCGCGCAATCATTTATCCAGCGGCGGCTTAGGCACCATGGGCTTTGGTTTACCGGCGGCAATTGGTGCCAAGCTGGCACGGCCACAGGACACGGTTATCGCCGTCAGTGGCGATGGCTCCTTTATGATGAACGTGCAGGAGCTGGGTACTATCAAGCGCTTCCGGCTGCCGGTGAAGATCGTCATTATCGATAACCAACGGCTGGGCATGGTGAAGCAGTGGCAGCAACTGTTCTTTAATGAACGCTATAGCGAAACCGATTTATCGGATAACCCGGATTTTGTGGCGTTGGCAGCGGCCTTCGCCATTCCCGGCCATACCATTACCCGCAAAGATGAAGTGGCAAGCGCGCTGGAAGCGATGTTTAGCTGGCCGGGGCCCTATTTATTACACGTACGGATCGATGAAAAAGACAACGTCTGGCCTTTAGTACCGCCAGGTGCCGCGAACGAAGATATGCTGACGGAGACGAACTGATGCAACATACCCTGAATATCACCACCCGCAATGAAGCCAGCGTGGTAGAGCGTTTACTGCAGGTAACCCGCTATCGTGGTTATCAGTTGGCGGGTCTGGCGATGACCCCGCTAACTGACCGGGCCGGTTTACAAATTACCCTGACAGTGCAAAGTGAGAAACCCATTACGCTACTGACCAGTCAGCTGGTGAAGTTATATGACGTACAGCAACTGGAATTGGCTTCGGCTGATGTTGCTGTGCTGCGTGCCTAATCGTGCTTAATTGACTTACGTTTTTTACAGGATAACAAGATGCCAAAACTCAGATCCGCTACCGTCACCGAAGGCCGTAATATGGCGGGCGCCCGTGCCTTATGGCGGGCCACCGGTGTAAAAGATACCGACTTCGGCAAGCCGATAGTGGCGGTGGTTAACTCCTTTGTCGAATTTGTACCCGGCCATGTGCATTTGCGCGATCTCGGTAAGCTGGTAGCCGCCAGCATTGTTGAAGCCGGCGGTATCGCTAAAGAATTTAATACCATCGCGGTTGATGATGGCATTGCCATGGGGCATGGCGGTATGCTGTACAGCCTGCCGTCGCGGGAGCTGATCGCGGACTCGGTAGAATATATGGTGAATGCCCACTGTGCCGATGCCATGGTCTGTATCTCGAACTGTGACAAGATCACCCCGGGTATGCTGATGGCCGCGCTGCGGTTAAATATTCCGGTGATCTTTGTTTCCGGCGGGCCAATGGAAGCCGGTAAAACCAAACTCTCGGATCAAATTATCAAGCTGGATCTGGTTGATGCCATGGTATCGGCGGCCGATCCCAAGGTCAGCGATGCCCAAAGCGAGCAAATTGAAAAGAGTGCCTGCCCAACCTGCGGCAGCTGCTCAGGGATGTTTACCGCCAACTCGATGAACTGTCTGGTGGAAGCATTGGGCCTGGCGCAGCCGGGCAATGGCTCTTTACTGGCAACCCATGCCGATCGCAAAGAATTATTTGTGCAAGCCGGTTTCCGGGTTATGGAGCTGTGTAAGCGTTGGTACCAAGACGATGATGTTACGGCCCTACCGCGTAGCATTGCCAATAAGGTTGCCTTTGAAAACGCCATGATGCTGGATATCGCGATGGGCGGTTCAACCAATACGGTGTTGCATTTACTGGCTGCCGCTATTGAAGCCGAAGTGGACTTTACCATGGCTGATATCGACCGCTTATCGCGTATCGTGCCGCACCTGAGTAAGGTGGCGCCCTCTACCCAGAAATATCATATGGAAGATGTGCATCGTGCCGGTGGCGTGATTGCGATCCTGGCGGAGCTGAACCGCGCCGGTTTACTGAACCCCAATACGCCGCATGTTGCCGGTAGCTCACTGGCTGAGGTGTTGGCGAAGTGGGATATTAAAACCACTAC
>DAIOUM010000126.1:3792-5108 GCA_036759505.1 Alishewanella sp.
TGGCCGGGCGCGGGTATTTGAAAGTCAGGATGACGCTGTTGCCGCCATTCTGGGCGGCAAGGTCGTGGCCGGTGATGCCGTTATTATCCGCTACGAGGGGCCGAAAGGCGGTCCGGGGATGCAGGAAATGTTGTATCCAACCAGTTATTTAAAATCGATGGGGCTGGGCAAAGCCTGTGCGCTGATCACTGACGGTCGTTTCTCGGGTGGTACCTCAGGCTTATCAATTGGTCATGTGTCACCGGAAGCCGCCAGCGGCGGTGCTATCGCGCTGGTCGAAGAGGGTGATCGGATAGAGATTGATATTCCCAACCGCAAAATTGCGATTGCCGTCAGTGACGAGGTGCTGGCCAGTCGCCGCGCCGCGATGCAAGCCAAGGGCAGTAAAGCCTGGAAACCGGAAAACCGCCAGCGTGTGGTCAGCGCCGCGTTAAAGGCTTATGCGTTATTAGCCAGCAGTGCCGACCAGGGTGCGGTACGCGATCTGTCAAAACTGGAGCAGTAATGGATAATCTGGCACGGGCAGCAACCGACTGCAGCGATGCTGAGGTGATGCAGCACTATCTGCGGGAAATTCTGTTGTCGCCGGTGTATCAGGCGGCGGTAGAAACGCCGCTGGATGAAATGCACAAGTTAAGCGCCCGCCTTGGACAGCAGGTGCTGTTAAAGCGGGAAGATAAGCAGCCGGTATACTCCTTTAAACTGCGCGGCGCCTTTCATAAACTGCATAAAGTGCAGCAACAGCAGCCTGATGCCAAAGTGATTTGCGCGTCGGCCGGTAACCATGCCCAGGGTGTGGCGCTGTCCGCCGCGAAATTAGGTCTGGACGCAACCATAGTGATGCCGATCACTACGCCGGAAATTAAAGTAGCCGCAGTGCGGGCCTTAGGTGGCAAGGTGGTGCTACATGGTACCGCCTTTGATGAAGCCAACAGCTTTGCGATGCAAAAAGCGCACACCGAAGGCGCCATCTATATTCCGCCCTTTGACGATGCTGATGTGATTGCTGGTCAGGGTACCGTGGCCAAGGAGCTGCTAAGCCAGCATAACCGCCTGGATGCCGTCTTTATTCCGGTGGGTGGTGGTGGCCTGATGGCGGGGATGGCGGTCTATATCAAAGCCATTCAGCCCCATGTCAAAGTCATTGGTGTAGAGCCAGAAGATGCCGCCTGCTTAAAGGCCGCCCTGGCAGCCGGTGAGCCGGTGACCTTGCCGCGGGTGGGGCTGTTTGCCGATGGGGTGGCAGTAAAGCGGATTGGCAGCGAAAACTTTAATCTGGCCAGACGGTTTTGCGATGAGGTGGTCACGGTAAGCAG
>DAIOUM010000127.1:0-5065 GCA_036759505.1 Alishewanella sp.
CGGATTGTTAGGCAATTTAATACCCCTCAGCCTCAAGTTTAAGAACCATCTCGTCAATTTGCACATCATGTTCTAAAGTAAGCTCTAATAGTGCACCACGTTCCTCACTGCCATAATATAACGAAACCGCTACATGACTAAATTGGATGCCATCGTCAATCCGTGTTTGAGGTGAGAGACATTTGAGAAAACGTTTAAAATTGAGTCCCGCAAACTCTGTCGAGGTATTCTCCAATATGTATCCACAAGCATCTTTTGCTGTCGGAATATCATTGTGCATACACCGTTTAGCGCCTGTAACGTCTTTTAACTCCCCTTTAAAGTTCTTACCCCAAGAAGTATGCAGCTCAATTGAAGCAACTTGATCAACTTCAACAGATTCTAGAAAATTTACCAAGTATGAGCATAGCTCATCATTTTCAGCTACAACTGCAGACGAAAACATAAGTACTGCAGCATGTATTAAGCATGCTGATCGAATTCATATTTTGCCTAAGAACTTATTAGTTTAGAACGCACCTACTTTTACGCAGTGTAAATGCCCTTCCATCTCCACTTTTGACACTACGCTAACGAATAAATAGCATTAAATCAATTATTTTGATTTCGGGTAAATTTAGCGCTGTAGATAGCGGGTTATAACCTTGCTATTAGCATATTTACAAGTTAATTACGCTACCAGGTCGTTTGGACAGTGCTGTAACCCGTAGGGATAGCCAGGTGCTTATCGCTAACTTTCAGTTATTTCTCGCGTTTGTGTACTTCTTACTATCGCAGAATCAACTCCGGTACGCAGGGATGCCGGAGTCGGGGTGCGGGTTAGTGTTTGGGATTGGAGTACTTTTTGGTATCGCAGGATCGACTCCGGTACGCTCGCATACCGGAGTCGGGGTGAGGTTTAGTGTCTGGGATTGGGGTGTTTTTTGATATCGCAGGATCGACTCCGGTACGCAAGCATACCGGAGTCGGGGGGCGGTTTAGCGTTGGGATTGGGGTGCTTTTGAGTATTGCAGGCTCGACTCCGGTACGGCTGGCGTACCGGCGTCGGGTGTGGTTTAGCGTTGGGATTGGTGGCCGTTTAGCCGTTGTAGATGGTGCCGCCGTGGTTTAGGTAGTCTTTTAGTACCTGGGCGGCGGCGCTGCGTTGTACCTGGCGCACGACTTCGACGCCGGCGTCGCGTAGATACTGATAGCTGGGTTCAAATACCGGGCCTTCGTCAAAGCCAATAGCGCGGGCATCTTCGGCGGTGGCGGCGCAAACTAAACGTTTTACGCCGCTCCACAGGGTGCCGCCTAAGCACATGGCGCAGGGCTCGCAAGAGGTAAACAGCTCGCGTTTAACGCCGTCGGCATTCAGGCTAAAGCTTTGCAGCGCCTGCTCGGCCAGCATAATGGCCACCATCTCGCCATGGGCGCTGGAGTTATGCAGCGGCATTACCCGGTTTACACCAACACTTAACAGCTTGCCACTGTCGCAATCAAAAATGGCGCTGCCAAAGGGGCCGCCGGTACCACGCAGTACGTTTTGCCGTGACAACTCAATGGCTAACGCCATTTTCTCGTCATCGTGCTGATAGCTGCGCTGCCAGTCGACCACTTCGTTAATCCAATCCGGCAGCGTTAGCGTTACGCTTTGTGGGCTCATACTTCCTCTGCCAGCGGCTTGCTGTAGGCCAGTTCCATATCCCATGGCAGCTGGATCCAGGTATCCTGCTCGATATCGGTAACATAGTTATCCACCAGCGGCTTACCCTGTGGTTTGGCGTATACGGTAACAAAACGGGCTTTGGGGAAACGCTCGCGCAGCGCTTTGGCCGTTTCACCGGTATCGACCAGATCATCCACGATCAGCAGCTGCTCAGAGTCTGCCAGCGAGGCATCTTTTAGCACGCTCAGGCTACCCTGCTTGTCGTGCTGGTAGCTCGCTACACAGATGCTATCCAGCACCCGGATATTCAGCTCGCGGGCGATAATCGCCGCCGGTACCAGGCCGCCGCGGCTTACTGCCACTATAGCGGTAAAGTTCTGGCCCAGTAACTGGCGTGCCAGCTCTTTGGTGGCGCGGTGAAAGGCTTCCCACGACACATAAAACATTTTATTGGTAGTCAGTGACATAACGCATAGTCCCAGTAAATTACAAACAGCCCAGTGCCACTTCAACCATCTCGTTAAAGCTGGTTTGGCGCAGCTCGGCGCTTAACGCTTCGCCGGTGCGGATATGGTCGCTTACCGTGAAAATCGCCAACGCATTAATGCCATATTCGGCGGCGACGCCATAAAGACCGGCGGCTTCCATTTCTACCGCCAGTACGCCGTATTTTTCCAGCGTATCAAACAGGGTTTCACTTGGGTTATAGAACAGATCAGAGGTAAATACATTACCCACTTTCACATTGATATCTTTAGCGCGGGCGGCGGCAACGGCTTTTTCCAGCAGGCTAAAGCTGGCGATGGCAGCAAAGTCCAGGCCGCCCAGGCGGTTGCGGTTAACCATAGAATCGGTGCTGGCCCCCATACCGATAACGACATCCCGCACTTTAACATCCAGCGGCAAAGCACCACAGGAGCCGATGCGGATAATGTTTTTTACACCGTAGAATTTCACTAACTCAGTGGCATAAATCGACATTGACGGCACGCCCATGCCAGAGCCCAGCACACTGACTTTTTTACCCTGATAGGTGCCGGTGTAACCGAACATATTGCGCACGGTATTCACGCATACCGCATCTTGTAAAAACGTATCGGCAATATGCTTGGCACGCAGCGGATCGCCAGGCATTAAAACGGTTTCAGCAAAGGCGCCTTCTGGCGCATTAATATGTGGAGTAGCCATAAGTTCTCTTACTGTAATTGTGCTAAAAAGGAGTCGCCGTATGCCAGTGCATCCAGCCCGAAAAAGTCGGCCAGGGTCTGGCCCATATCCGCAAAGCTTTGCCGCTCGCCTAAATCCACCTCGCCAATGCCCTTGCGGAACAGCAGCACCGGTACATATTCACGGGTGTGCTCAGTGCCCGGCCAGGTTGGGTCACAACCATGATCGGCAGTCAGTAATACCAGGGTGTCTTCGTCGCAGGCCTGTAAAATTTCCGGCAGGCGGCTGTCGAAATACTCTAAGGCTTCGCCATAACCAAGAGGATCACGGCGATGGCCAAAGTTTTGGTCAAAATCGACCAGGTTGGTAAAAATAATACTCTGCGCACTTTGCGTTGCCATCTGGGCTAAGGTGGTATCCACTAAGGCTGGAAGGCCAGTGGCTTTCAGGCTTTTACTAATGCCCTGATGCGCGTAGATATCGGCAATTTTGCCAATGCTGATTACCTGGCCGCCGGCAGCGACCAGTTTATCCAGTACCGTCGGAGCCGGAGGTAATACCGAGTAGTCACGGCGATTACCGGTGCGGGCATAGGTTTGGGCGCTGTCACCGGTAAAGGGGCGGGCAATCACCCGGCCAATATTGTAAGGGTCCAGCAGCTCACGCGCGACCTGGCAAAACTCCAGCAGGCGCGTTAAACCAAAATGCTCTTCATGAGCAGCAACCTGAAACACACTGTCAGCCGACGTATAGCAGATCGGCATGCCGGTTTTAATATGCTCATCACCGAGTTTTACCAGAATATCGGTCCCCGACGCATGGCAGTTACCCAGAATACCGCGGACTCCAGTGCGGCGGCATAACTCCTCGATAAGCTGCGGCGGGAAACTGTTGGTCTTCTCAGTAAAATAGCCCCAGTCGAATAACACCGGTACCCCGGCAATTTCCCAGTGGCCGCTTGGTGTATCTTTACCGCTACTCAGTTCACGGGCATAACCAAAGGCACCATTAATGCGGCTAGCTGGCGGTACTACCAGGGATAAACCGGGTGTCGCGCTGGTAGCGGCCTTTGCCAGCCCAAGCGCCGTCAGGTTAGGAATAGCCAAAGGGCGCTGTTTTTTTTCTGCAAACACCCGGGCAATACTGGCAAAGGTATTGGCGCCGCTATCGCCAAACTTATCCGCATCCGGCGCGCTGCCAATGCCGAAACTGTCGAGCACTAAAATCACTGCTTTTGCCATCTGGATACTCCCAAACCTGCTAGATCACTATTAGAGGTGGTGGCGAAACCATAAATTAAAAAGGGCACGCAGCTTACTCTGTCTGATTTTTTTTGGCAATCATTTCAGCTAAAACAAAGGGCGCCCGCAGGCGCCCTCGTACTTTTACTGCCTCTTATTGCGGCAGGCTGCTGTAACCCATATTAAACAGCGTAAAGCTGTAAATATCGGCGGCCTGATCAATCACCATCGATACCGGCATACCGGCACCGTGACCGGCTTTGACATCAATCCGGATCAACTGCGGCGTCGCCTTGCTGGCTTTGTCCTGCAGTTCGGCAGCAAACTTAAAGGAGTGCGCCGGCACTACGCGGTCATCGTGATCCGCCGTCGTGATCATCGTAGCCGGATAGGTAACCCCGGCTTTCACGTTATGCACCGGTGAATAACCCAGTAAGTATTTGAACATGTCCTCAGATTGCTCAGAGGTACCGTAGTCGTATGCCCAACCGGCGCCGGCAGTAAAGGTATGGTAACGCAGCATATCCAGTACACCAACTTGCGGAATGGCGACGCCAAACAGCTCTGGCCGCTGTGTCATGACCGCACCTACCAGTAGGCCGCCATTCGAGCCACCACGTACCGCGGTTTTAGCCGGTGAGGTGTATTTTTCGGTCTGCAGGTACTCGGCTGCAGCAATAAAGTCGTCAAATACATTTTGCTTTTGCAGCTGGGTACCGGCACGGTGCCATTCTTTACCGTACTCGCCACCACCACGGATATTGGCCACGGCATAGATACCGCCCAGCTCCATCCACACGGCATTTGCCACGCTGAATGACGGTGTTAAGCTGATGTTAAAGCCACCATAACCGTACAGAATGGTTGGGTTGCTGCCATCGCGTTTTAAATCTTTGCGATAGCTGATAATCATCGGTACCTTGGTGCCGTCTTTCGAGGTGTAGAACACCTGCTCAGACACATAACGGCTGGGGTCGAAGTTCACTTTTGGCTGGTTATACAGGCTGGA
>DAIOUM010000128.1:0-4931 GCA_036759505.1 Alishewanella sp.
AGCTCATCGATAACGTCTGACCAATCGGAATCGGCGCGCCAGGCTTCGCGTAAAAAGCTGGCCTGAGCGCGGTTCCAGAACGGCGCATCGGCCAGCTCCATCCCGGCGCTAAGTTTATGCCGCCGCACAAACGCCTGGATCTGTTCCGGGCTGTTTTCTAAACCCAGCTGGGCAAACAGGGTGCTCAGAGTGTGTTTACTGGTATCCATGGTGCTCCTCCGTTTTGGCTTTCGCTTTAAAAAGTATAGCTGAGTTTGTGCTAATGAAATCGTGCTTGGCAAGCTCAGAGGCGACTGCTATTGTGAATAAAAAAACAACAATAACAGGTGAGCGATGTTAGCCCAGGTCAGTCATATCGAACCCAGTCAATTAAAGGCCGCGCTATTAGGCGGTGAAGATCTTAAACTTGCCGCCTCGGTGCTGTACCAGTCTTATCACGATGATCCGCTGTTTATGGAAATCTTTCGCGCGGCAGAGCGGGAATATGAGGCACGGCTGCGCTCGGCGATCCGGGAAGAGCTCAGCACCTTTTGGCAGGCCGGGCAGCCGATTATTGGTTTGTTTCAGGGCGAACAACTGCTGGGCGTCGCCTGTGTGGTTGGCCCTGACTCCGGTATTGGCAGTAGCCGGCTTTGGCATTGGCGTCTGAAGATGTTGCTGACTGCGGGCCTACTGTCTACCCGCCAGATGCTAAATAAAGAAGAGAAAATTCATGCTGCGATGCCGGCTAAACGCTATCATATGCTGGCCTTTATTGCCGTGGTGCCAAAGTATCAGCATGCGGGTCTGGGGCATTACTTACTGGAGGCGGTTGACAGTCTGGTAGATGAAGATCCATCGTCTGCCGGCATCGGGGTTTTCGTGACCTTGCAAAAATATCAGGCGTTTTTTGCCGATGATCATTATCAACACGTCACGACACTGAGCTTTAATACCGTGCAGGGCAGTCTGATGTTCCGGTCACGGCAACAACATTAAGCGGGAGGCGATGCAGAAATTGTCAGAGCAACCATTCCAACGTTTTCAGGATTTTTACCCATTTTATCTGCGGGAGCATGCTAATCCGATCTGCCGGGCCTTGCACTATATTGGCAGTAGCCTGGTGTTACTGGTGCTGGCGTGGGTGATATTAAGCCAGCAGTGGCTCTGGCTTTGCAGTCTGCCGCTAATCGGCTATGGCTTTGCCTGGCTGGGTCATTTTGGCTTTGAACATAACAGGCCGGCTACCTTTAAGTATCCGTTTTATAGTCTGGCCGCCGATTGGGTGATGTATAAAGACTTTCTTACCGGGCAACTGGAGCGCAAACTCAAGGCCGCGCTGGCGCAGGCATAAGGTGTGGCACCGGATCAGGATGGGATCCGGTGGGGCGGCAGGTTAAAGGCTGCCAGATGCAAGCCACTTAAAACCAATTCAGCCTGATACCGGCTTTCGCCGTCAGCGCTAAAATCGACCTGATAGCAGGTAACAAAGCGCTGGCATTGGCCGATTTTGCGAAAGCGATAGCAACTGCGACCACATTCCAGATACTGTAATTGATGCTGACGGCATAATTGGCGCGCTAACAGGATGGCGCGTTCGTCCTGTTTACGTTGCAACCAAAAGCCGTAACCGATAGTGATAACAATAAGTAAAAGTATAATACTGGTCATGAATACCTCTGTCCGGGGTAAAGCATAATGCTGGCGGTGCTGGCTTTTTACAAGGCTTTGGCTGCGACCCGGGCCGTTATTTGCTAAACTGCCAGCCCTGATTAGCCGCAGTCTGACCGCAAAAGGATGCTATGTCCCGGCAACAACTCCCGCTATTGTTACAGCAACTGGAAACTGAACTCAGAGCCGCAGCGCTATGGTCGGCCCAGCCGCCGGCGCCTTCAGCGCTGGCCAGTACCGCCCCTTTTTGCTGCGATACACTGCCTTTAGAGCAGTGGTTACAGTTTATCCTGATCCCAAGGCTTAATGCGTTGTTAGATGGCAAGCTGCCACTACCCACTAAGGTCGCGATCCTGCCGCTGGCAGAACTTGTTTATGCAGAGCGAGCTCAGCAGCTAGGCGCTTTACTCAGCGTAATCCGGGAGATTGATCAGTGTCTGAATCAAGCCTGAGTTCGGTGCCAGCTGCTGCTGAACCGCTACTGACCATTCTGTATCAGGATCAGTATCTGGTGGCGGTGGATAAGCCCAGTGGCATGCTGGTACACCGCTCTTTTTTAGATAAACATGAAACCCGTTTTGTGCTGCAAAGCCTGCGCGATCAGCTGGGGTGTCATGTGTATCCGGTGCACCGGCTGGATCGACCAACCTCCGGCGTACTGGTGTTTGCGTTATCACCGGAGGTCGCGCGGCTACTCAGCCAGCAAATTGAAGCCGGTCAATGGCGCAAAGGCTATCTGGCAATAGTTCGGGGCGTGGTGAAAACGGCCGGTACGCTGGATTATCCGTTAAAGGAGCAGCTGGATGCGATTGCCGATAAACAGGCTCGTAGCGATAAAGCGGCGCAAAGTGCAGTAACCCGCTATCTACCACTACATCAGGTAGAGCTGCCGTTTGCGGTGAGTCGTTATCCTACCAGCCGCTATAGTTTAGTGGCGCTGCAGCCGTTAACCGGTCGTAAGCATCAGCTGCGTCGTCATCTGGCGCATTTGCGCCATCCGATTATCGGCGATACCAGCCATGGCGATGGCAAACACAACGCGTTCTTCCGGCAGCAATTTGATAGTGACCGCTTACTGCTTTGCGCTGTTATGTTGCAGCTGCCGCATCCGGTCAGCGGCGTAACGCTGCAGTTACAGGCTAGTCTGGCAGAGCTGGCTGCCTTGTGCCGGCAATTTGGCTGGCCGGATAACATCGCGTATTATCAACAGGTTTTTCAGCAATTTTTGGAGTAGGGTAGCATGCAAAAAATCGCCATTATGGTAGGTAGTGTGTACGGTGGCGCCGAGTATGTGGCCGAGCAGGCCGTGGAGTTATTGTCAAAAAAAGGCTATCAGGTCAGGTGGTTTCAGCCTCCAGAGCTGGATGCCGTGCAAGCCTTTGCTGCCGATTGCTGGTTAGTGATTACTTCGACCACCGGGCAGGGCGATATTCCGGATAATCTGTTTCCATTTTATGCCGACTGCCGCGATCGTTTTCCATTATTAACCGGCAAGCAGTTTGCGGTGATTGGTTTGGGTGACAGCAGCTATGGTGATACCTTCTGTGCCGCTGGCCGCCAGTGGTTTGAGCTGTTGACCGAACTGCAAGGCAGCCCGAAAGCCGATATGCTGGAAATCGACGCCGGCGAAACCCTACAGGCGGAAGATGTCGCCTTACCCTGGTTAGCTGAGCAGTTCTAGCAATACTTATCCAGCTTACGGTAACTGCGCGCGCCCGGGGCCTGTAAGGCCGGGTCGTGTAGCTCGCTTAAGCGCTCACACCAGAGCGCGGTGGCGCCACAGACCGCGGCCGGCATCACCAGCAAATTCAGCACCGGTACCATACTACACAGCGCAACCGCGCTGCCAAAAGACAGGCTCAGTAGGGGCTGCTGGCGCATATTTTTCCGCAGTTCAATAAAGGCCACCTGATGGTTATCGTAGGGATAATCCAGATACTGCAGGCTATAAAACCAGGCACTGCAGAAAAACCACACTAGGGTACCAACTACCGGAATAAACCAGCACAGGATAAACAGGATCACCAACCGAGGCAGCACATAGCAGAGCTTTTGCCATTCCCGGCCCAGTGTACGGCCAGCCTGTTGCAGAAATTGTTGCCAGTTGTTGTGCAGTGGCTTGCCGGTAAGCAGGGCTTCGGTTTTCTCACTCAGCAGGCCATTAAAGGGCGCGGCGATAAAATTGGCCAGCATGGTAAAGCTATAGGCAAAACTCAGTAGCAGTGACATGATACCCAGCGGGATCAGCAAATACTCCAGCCAGTGCAGCCAGGCCGGCAGCGCACTTTGCACCGCCGTAATCAGTTGCCGCAACAATTGCCACAGCCAAAAAAAGGCGATGCTAAACAGCGCGATATTAATTAACAGTGGGATCAGCACAAAACGCTTTAAGCCTTTTTTCTTTAATAACAGTAAGCCTTTTAAAAAATAGCCCATATTGGATCCCGGTCAGTTGTTTTGCTGCCAGTATAGCGCGGCTGATCCGCGAGTCACTTAAGCAAAAGGTAACAAGGTGTTGCCGCTTTAAGCTAAAGCAGTTACGGTAGTTCAATACGCCCTGGCAATGACAAGGATAGAGGATGTCTCGTAAAATAGTGTTTATTACAATTACTTTGCTACTGGGAGCCGGTCTTTGGTGGTACGGTGGTACTGAACCTGACTTGCTGGCACAGCCGGAACCGCCAGCCGGGGCCGCGCCTGCTAAAGCGGTTGCAGGAGTCACGCCGACAGGAGCCAACAGTGCCAATAGTGGTTTATTTACGGCGGTGACGTTGAGTCAAACTATGCTGGCACAACCCGAGCCAGAAGATAGTCTGACAAAAGACATTGCCGCACAGAACAAAGCTGATACCGCACCCGTTTCAGCAGCTGATCAAGTTAGCTATTTTATTAATCAGGCCCAGCAAAGCGGGGCTATCCCCTATCAGTTGGCAGAGCAGTTAATGCAGCAGCCGGATTGGCAGCACTATGTAAGTGCGCTGGTGCCAGACCATCAGCTGGATTTTACGTTAAAAGATGAGATCGAACAGGCGCTGTATCAGCAGCTGGCTGCCAGCCAATATCGTGACGAACTGCAACATTTTAACTGTGGTGGCGGTTTCTGCTTTTTGGAATTGAGCGGAGAGAGCGAGCAACAGCTGGAGGATATCTTTCGGGCCGCGATTAAAACGCAGCGCGTGCGGGCGATCTTTAGCAGTTATCAGGCAGGAGAGTCTGACGGCCGCCTACGGCTGGTATTTAGCTATTCCGATGCGATCCCCAGTATTTCAGTGCCTAAAGCA
>DAIOUM010000129.1:0-4923 GCA_036759505.1 Alishewanella sp.
GGCCCTGACTCCAGCCCAGCCCGACCACAATATCGCGAATGGTTTTAATGGTGCCGGAGGTACCCACGGCTTGCTGCCAACCGCTGGCGCGGAAGCTGCTGACAATAGGTTCTAATTCCTGTTCGGCCTGAACGATAGCACGTTGAAAACGGCGGCTACTGATTTTACCGGCCCCGAAATGGGTTTTGGCATAGCTGACACAACCCATATTACGACTGGCCAGCCGTAATGGCTGACTGCCCTCACCAATGGCGAATTCGGTACTACCGCCACCGATATCCATCACCAGGCGCTTACCATCGAAATGTTCAAAATGCGCCACGCCCTGATAAATAAAGCGGGCTTCTTCCTGCCCGGAAATCACTTCGATTGGGAACGGAAATAAGGTTTTGGCGCGGCGTAAAAAGGTTGCCGCATTCTTTGCCCGGCGCAGGGTATAGGTTGCGATGACCCGCACCGATTGCGGCGCGAAGGGTTGCAGCGTATCGGCAAATTGCCGTAATACCGTCAGGCCGCGTTCAATGGCCTCTTCACTTAGGACCAGATCGTCGTTTAAACCTTCGGCCAGTTGTACCTTTTGTTTTTCACGATGTAGCAGTTGAATATCGCCCTGCACTATGCGGGCGATCACCATATGAAAGCTGTTCGAGCCCAGGTCCACTGCCGCCATATAGGCACTGGCGGCGTTGTCCTGTTGTGGGGTGGTTATCAAAATTCCGGATCTACCTGTTGCTGTGTCAGTTGGCTCTGGCTGGCAAAGAATTCATAAATACTTTGCTGCGAACGGATGTTCCGTTTATTGCCTCGTTTGACATAGGGATTGCTTTGCTTAGCATCAATAATACGGGCTTTCACGTTATCCCGCCACTGAATATCCAGCGTGGTCAGTACGGTTTGTTTGATTTTCGCATCCAGGATCGGTACTCCCACTTCCACCCGCTGGTCGATATTCCGGGTCATCCAGTCGGCAGATGAGATATAAAGATCAGTATCACCGCCATTGTGAAATACATAAACCCGGGCGTGTTCCAGAAAGCGGTCGAGGATACTCAGTACTTTAATATTCTGACTCTTACCCGGAATACCAGGTACCAGTGAGCACATGCCGCGGATAATCATCCGGATCTTTACCCCAGCCTGACTGGCTTTATACAGTAACTGGACAATGTCTTCGTCTACCAGGTTATTGACCTTCAGAAAGATTTCAGCTTTGCGGCCGCTGACGGCAAAGTCGATTTCGCGCTGGATCAGCTGTTGTAGCTTGGGCCGGCTCCAGGTGGGCGAGACAATCAGATGGTTAAACACAAAGGGCCGGTACGAGTACTGGATAAACTCAAATACCTGCTCAATTTCGGCGGTGATTTCAGGATGACAGGTAAAGAGGCTCATATCGGTATAGATACGGGCGGTTTTCTCGTTAAAATTACCACTGCCAATATGGCCGTAGCGCACCGGTTTGCCTTTTTCGAGCCGGGTAATTAAGCAAATCTTGGAGTGAATTTTCAGCGTGGTCTGGCCGAAGATCACTTCAATACCGGCATCGGTCATTTTACGTGCCCAGTTGATATTGTTTTCTTCGTCAAAGCGCGCTTTCAGCTCGACCACTACGGTGACCTTTTTACCGTTGCGCACCGCGTCCAGTAAGGCGTGGATCACCCGTGATTGTTTGGCGACCCGGTACATAGTAATGCGGATATGGGTAACCTTAGGGTCGAACGAAGCCTGACGTACCCACTCAGTAAAATAACCAAAGCTGTGGTACGGGTAATACAACAGGATATCACTGTTACGAATGGCGTCGAAGGTGGTCGGGTGCTGTTCAAAGTCCGGGCTGGGTAAAGGCGGTAGCGGCGGAAACTCCATACTCTGGTGGCCCAGATTCGGAAAGCCGATAAAGTCTTTAAAGTTGCGGTAGCGGCTACCGGCGATCAGTGCATCCATTGAGCCGGTGCCGAGCTGTTTAGTCAGCACTTTCAGCATCTGCTCTGGCATGGCGGCATCGTACACCAGGCGGGTCGGCTCTGACTTCAGCCGTTGCCGGATCCCCTTGGACATCTTGTCGATTAAGCTTTGGTCCAGCGTATCACTGATATTGTATTCCGCATCCCGTGTCAGCTTCAGTGAGAAGGCGCAAATACTGTCAAACTCAAAGAAACCCTGGAACAAATCGGCGACACAATGGTTGATAATATCGTCCAGCAGCAAAATCTGGCGCCGGTAATGGCCGTTTTTCTTGCGCGTATTCAGATGCAGTGGCAATTCAATAAAGCGTGATACTTCATCGGTTGGTACCTGCACTATCGCATATTCCGGTTTGTGGCTACCGGTCATTTCCACCATCAGATAGGTGGTGTTATCTTCCAGAATTTTACCCAGCGAGGCATCGGTACTGGAGAGGATGATAGGTGAGATATGCTTCTTTACTTCATTATTAAAAAAGGCGCGCACCCAGGCCGATTGCAGCTCCGTTAACTTACTGTCGTCAATCAGCTCAATATTGTGCTTGCGCAGCTCCAGCTGGATATCGAGATAGATTTTATTAAACTGCTTACCCAGTTGCAGCACCTGGTTTTGGATTTCTAACAACAGCTGCTCAGCATCTTCGTGCTCGTAGGTTTGGTATTTCTTCAGCAGGATACGGCGTTTAACATCTGCCACCCGCACCCGGAAAAACTCATCGAGGTTATTAGAGTAAATACCCAGAAAACGTAAACGTTCAATCGGTGGATTGCGGGTGTCGGCAGCTTCCTGTAACACCCGGCCGTTAAACGCCAGCCAACTGAGTTCGCGCGGAAACAGCGGATACTCAAGTGCCGCTGTTTGTGGTGAGGACGATTCCATATAGTGTGCTCCTGCTTACTGCCTGGATTTCACTCTATGTCAGTTTTATGACAGAGCGATGACAGGGCATTCCTGTGGCGCGGTTTTTTTACTCCAGATCGACAACGATATCAGTAGCGATGGCTTCCAGCGCGGCCGTCACTTCATCCCGTTCGATACCAGCCGGTAACTGAATGGTGGCGAGCGCATGAAATAACTGCGAGCCCCAGTTGGGCGCACTTTGTTTACTGCTTTCAAAGGCAACAATATTGGCACCTTTATGGCTAAGAATGGTCGAAAGCTCTCTGACAATGCCAGGGCGGTCATTGCCGGTAATCACAAAACGTAACTGCTGACCTTTATCCAGGGTACTGTCTTCGCCTTGCTGCACCCGGATATCCAGATCCTTGATGCCTGCCAACGCCGAGGTTAAGGTATCAAGATCCTGCTCGGCGACTTCAATCTGCACTATACCGGCAAAAAAGCCCGCCAGATGGCTCAGGTTACTGGCCATCCAGTTGCCTTTATGTTCGTTAATCACGCGCGATAACTGTTCAACTAAGCCGGCTTTATCTTTACCGATAATGGTGAGTACCAACTGCTTCATACTGCTTCCTCTGTAATACAACGCCTTTGTTCCTGATTGTTGTATAGAGTGTAGCGGCAACTTTTTGTTTTTAAAGTCGGATGTGAATTTTTATTTACTGCTCTAGGTGGTTTTAGTGGGCTGGGGTAAGATAAGGCGACTTTTGGAGCAGATATTCTAAGATGGCTGTTTTTCAGATTATATCGCATGGGCTAATCCGCTGTAGCTTGCTGCTGGCGTCAGTTGCTTGTCTGGCTGGCGACGACCTGAGCGAGCCTGTCACTCCTGCTGCTGCGCCGCTTAGCGGCACCTTGTCCAGTGCGGGTTCAGATACGCTGCATAATATGATGATGATCTGGCGCCGTCACTTTGTCGCCCGTCATCCACAACTGAATTTACAAATTCAGAGCAGTGGCTCTGCGACCGCGGCTGTCGCGCTCAGTGAAGGCACCGCCAGCCTGGGGCCGATGAGTCGTCTGATGATCCCGGCTGAACTGGCCCGCTTTGAACGCCGCTTTGGCTATTTGCCAACCGCAGTGCCGGTGGCGCTGGATATGCTGGCCATCTATGTGCATCAGGACAATCCGCTAAATAGCATTAGTATGGCGCAGCTGGAAGGGATCTATGCCCAAAATGGCTGGTGTGCCGCAACGCCGCCCATTCTGAACTGGCAACAGCTCGGTTTAAGTGGTGTCTGGCAGCAACGGCCAGTGGTGGCTTATGGCCGTAACCAGGCGTCGGGGACCTACACTTTTTTCCGCCAGCAAGTGCTGTGTGACGGCGATTTCCGCTCTCAGGTTCAGCAACTGCCCGGGGCTGCGGCTGTAGTGCGGGCAGTGAGTCAGAGTATTAATGCCATTGGCTACTCGGGAGTGGGGCAACAGATTGCCGGGGTAAAATGGCTGGCTGTGCGCCCAACCGCTGAAGATGCCGCGGTGTTACCGCTGGCCGAACATGCCGCCTCCGGTGCTTACCCGCTGGCGCGTATGCTGTATATTTACCTGAACAAGGCGCCCGACAAAGCCCTGCCAGCGGCAGAGCGCGAATTTTTACGCTTTGTATTATCCACAGAGGGTCAGGCCTTGCTGGCAACGGAAGGCATGGTGCCGGTGCCACCCTCAGTGCTGGCGTCGATCCGGCAGGAGCTGGAACTATGACGCGCCAGAACTCGCCAATACCAGCGCAGGACAATCGATTAACCACAAATAAGCAGCGAGCTAACCGCCGGCGTTGGTTGGATCGACTCTGGTATTTGCTGATCACCAGTGCCGGCAGTAGTGTTATCGTCGCCTTACTGGCGATCTTCTTTTACCTGGGTTCAGAAGTGCTGCCACTGTTTAAACCGGTCAGCGTCAGTACACCGCAGGCGCTAGCCGAACCGCTGCCGGTGGCAACAGCCCCCAAATTAGAGCTGCCGGATAATGCACTGCTGCCGGAGTTTGAACCAGCTTTTGCGTTATCGGAGCCGCAGCAGCGCTATTTACTGTTAGCTGCCCGTCATGGCGAAGCCTGCCTGC
>DAIOUM010000130.1:0-4917 GCA_036759505.1 Alishewanella sp.
GGCCCTGACTCCAGCCCAGCCCGACCACAATATCGCGAATGGTTTTAATGGTGCCAGAGGTGCCAACCGCTTGTTGCCAACCGCTGGCGCGAAAGCTGCTGACAATTGGCTCTAATTCCTGTTCGGCCTGAACGATAGCACGTTGGAAACGGCGGCTACTGATTTTACCAGCGCCAAAATGGGTTTTAGCATAGCTGACACAACCCATATTGCGACTGGCCAGCCGTAATGGCTGACTACCTTCACCAATCGCAAATTCAGTACTGCCGCCACCGATATCCATCACCAGCCGCTTGCCATCGAAATGTTCAAAATGGGCTACACCCTGATAGATAAAGCGGGCTTCTTCCTGCCCGGAAATCACTTCAATAGGAAACGGAAATAAGGTTTTGGCGCGGCGTAAAAAGGTTGCCGCATTCTTCGCCCGGCGTAGGGTATAGGTTGCGATGACCCGCACCGATTGCGGCGCGAAGGGTTGTAGCGTATCGGCAAATTGCCGTAACACGGTCAGACCGCGTTCAATGGCCTCTTCACTTAGTACCAGATCGTCATTTAAGCCTTCAGCCAGTTGTACCTTTTGTTTTTCACGATGTAGTAGTTGAATATCGCCCTGCACTATACGGGCGATCACCATATGAAAGCTGTTGGAGCCCAGGTCCACTGCCGCCATATAGGCACTGGCGGCGTTGTCCTGTTGTGGGGTGGTTATCAAAATTCCGGATCTACCTGTTGCTGTGTCAGTTGGCTCTGGCTGGCAAAGAATTCATAAATACTTTGCTGCGAACGGATGTTCCGTTTATTGCCTCGTTTGACATAGGGATTGCTTTGCTTAGCATCAATAATACGGGCTTTCACGTTATCCCGCCACTGAATATCCAAGGTGGTCAGTACAGTTTGCTTGATTTTCGCATCCAGGACTGGCACTCCCACTTCAACCCTTTGGTCAATATTACGGGTCATCCAGTCAGCCGACGAGATATAGAGATCAGTATCACCACCATTATGAAACACATACACCCGGGCGTGTTCCAGAAAGCGGTCAAGGATACTGATCACCTTGATATTCTGACTCTTACCCGGAATACCGGGGACCAGTGAGCACATGCCACGGATAATCATCCGGATCTTTACCCCGGCCTGACTGGCTTTATACAGTAACTGTACAATATCTTCGTCTACCAGGTTATTGACTTTAAGAAAGATTTCCGCCTTGCGGCCACTGACGGCAAAGTCAATTTCACGTTGAATTAATTGTCTTAACTTCGGCCGGCTCCAGGTGGGCGAGACGATCAGATGGTTAAACACAAAAGGCCGGTACGAGTACTGGATAAACTCAAACACCTGTTCAATTTCAGCGGTGATGTCCGGGTGGCAGGTAAAGAGGCTCATATCGGTATAGATACGGGCGGTTTTCTCATTAAAATTACCGCTGCCAATATGGCCGTAGCGCACCGGCTTGCCTTTTTCCAGCCGGGTGATTAAGCAAATCTTGGAGTGAATTTTCAGTGTGGTCTGGCCGAAGATCACTTCGATACCGGCATCGGTCATCTTCCGTGCCCAGTTGATATTGTTTTCCTCGTCAAAGCGCGCTTTCAGCTCGACCACTACCGTGACTTTTTTACCATTACGCACCGCATCCAGCAGGGCATGGATCACCCGTGATTGTTTGGCAACCCGGTACATAGTAATGCGGATATGGGTAACTTTAGGATCGAACGACGCCTGGCGCACCCACTCAGTAAAATAGCCAAAGCTATGGTACGGGTAATACAACAGAATATCGCTGTTACGAATAGCATCGAAGGTGGTCGGGTGCTGTTCAAAATCCGGGCTCGGTAAAGGCGGTTGCGGCGGAAATTCCATACTCTGGTGTCCCAGGTTCGGAAAGCCGATAAAGTCTTTAAAGTTGCGATAGCGGCTACCGGCGATCAGTGCATCCATTGAGCCGGTGCCCAGCTGTTTGGTCAGCACCTTCAGCATCTGCTCTGGCATGGCGGCATCGTAAACCAGCCGGGTCGGCTCTGATTTCAGCCGTTGCCGGATCCCCTTGGACATCTTATCGATTAAGCTTTGATCCAGCGTATCACTGATATTGTATTCCGCATCCCGCGTTAGCTTCAGCGAAAAGGCACAAATGCTGTCAAACTCAAAAAAGCCCTGGAATAAATCGGCGACACAATGGTTGATGATATCGTCCAGCAGCAAAATCTGGCGCCGGTAATGACCGTTTTTCTTGCGGGTATTCAGGTGCAGTGGTAGTTCAATAAAGCGTGATACTTCATCGGTTGGCACCTGCACTATTGCATATTCCGGTTTATGGGCACCGGTCATTTCTACCATTAAATAGGTGGTGTTATCTTCCAGTATTTTGCTTAGCGAGGCATCGGTACTGGAGAGGATAATTGGCGAGATATGTTTCTTTACCTCGTTGTTGAAAAAGGCCCGCACCCAGGCAGATTGCAACTCAGTTAGCTTACTGTCATCAATCAACTCAATATTATGCTTGCGCAGTTCTAACTGAATATCGAGATAAATTTTATTAAATTGCTTACCCAGTTGCAGCACCTGATTCTGGATTTCAATCAGCAGTAATTCAGCATCTTCGTGCTCGTAGGTCTGGTATTTTTTCAGCAGGATGCGGCGTTTAACATCTGCCACCCGTACCCGGAAAAATTCATCGAGGTTATTGGAGTAAATACCCAGAAAACGTAAACGTTCAATCGGTGGATTGCGGGTGTCGGCAGCTTCCTGTAACACCCGGCCGTTAAACGCCAGCCAACTGAGTTCGCGCGGAAACAGCGGATACTCAAGTGCCGCTGTTTGTGGTGAGGACGATTCCATATAGTGTGCTCCTGCTTACTGCCTGGATTCCACTCTATGTCAGTTTTATGACAGAGCGATGACAGGGCGTTCCTGTGGCGCGGTTTTTTTACTCCAAATCGACTACGATATCAGTAGCAATAGCTTCGAGAGCGGCAGTCACCTCATCCCGCTCGATACCAGCCGGTAACTGAATAGTGGCCAGCGCATGAAATAATGGCGAGCCCCAGTTGGGCGCACTTTGTTTACTACTTTCAAAGGCAACAATATTGGCGCCTTTATGGCTAAGAATGGTTGATAATTCTCTGACAATGCCGGGACGATCATTGCCGGTAATCACAAAACGTAACTGCTGACCTTTGTCCAGGGTTGTCTCTTCCCCTTGTTGCACCCGGATATCCAAATCCTTAATACTGGCCAGGGCCGCAGTCAGCGCTTCGAGATCCTGCTCGGCGACTTCAATCTGCACTATACCGGCAAAAAAACCCGCCAAATGACTTAGATTACTGGCCATCCAGTTACCGTTATTATCATTAATAACACGCGATAGCTGTTCAACTAAGCCGGCTTTATCTTTACCAATAATAGTGAGTACCAACTGCTTCATACTGCTTCCTCTGAATAACAACGCCTTTGTTCCTGTTTGTTGTATTCAGTGTAGCGGCAACTTTCTGTTTTTAAAGTCGGCGGTGAATTTTTATTTACCGCTCTAGGTGCTTTTATCAGGCTGCGGTAAGATAAGGTCACTTAGGGCGCAGATATTTTAAGATGGCTGTTTTTCGGAATTTATTGCCAAGGCTACTCGGCTGTGTACTGCTGATCGCGATCTCTTGCCATGCTGCCGACGAGGCTGAACCAGAGCTGTCTGTTACGGCACCGCTTACTGGCACCCTGTCGAGTGCCGGTTCAGACACCCTGCATAATATGATGATGATCTGGCGTCGTCAGTTTGTGGCACGTCATCCACAACTCAATTTACAAATTCAGAGCAGTGGCTCTGCGACCGCTGCTGTCGCACTCAGTGAGGGCACTGCCAGCCTGGGACCAATGAGCCGCCTGATGATCCCGGCTGAACTGGCTCGCTTTGAACGCCGTTTTGGTTATTTGCCAACTGCAGTGCCGGTGGCGCTGGATATGCTGGCAATTTATGTCCATCAGGATAATCCGCTTAGCAGCATCAGTATGGCGCAGCTGGAAGGGATCTATGCTCAGAATAGCTGGTGTGCTGCGACACCGCCGGTTCTGAACTGGCAGCAACTGGGCTTAACCGGGGTCTGGCAGCAACGGCCAGTGGTGGCTTACGGTCGTAATCAGGCATCTGGGACCTACACCTTTTTCCGCCAGCAAGTGCTGTGTGACGGCGATTTCCGTGCTCAGGTTCAGCAACTGCCCGGGGCTGCGGCTGTAGTGCGGGCAGTGAGTCAGAGTATTAATGCCATTGGCTACTCGGGAGTGGGGCAACAGATTGCCGGGGTAAAATGGCTGGCTGTGCGCCCAACAGCTGAAGACGCGGCAGTGTTACCGTTGGCCGAACATGCCGCTTCCGGCGCTTACCCATTGGCGCGCACGCTTTATATTTATCTGAACAAGGCGCCCGATAGAGCTCTGCCGGCGGCAGAGCGCGAATTTTTACGCTTTGTATTATCCTCAGAAGGCCAGGCTTTGCTGGCAACGGAAGGTATGGTGCCGGTGCCGCCATCAGTGCTGGCATCAATCCGGCAGGAGCTGGACCTATGACGCGCCAACATTCGCCGCTGCAGGCACACGACAACAGACTAAAGACGAATAAGCAGCGTGCCAGCCGCCGGCGTTGGTTGGACCGACTCTGGTATGGGCTAATTACCAGTGCCGGCAGCAGTGTCATCGTCGCCTTACTGGCGATCTTTTTTTATCTGGGATCAGAAGTGCTCCCCTTGTTCAAACCTGTTACCGTCAGTGCGCCTCAGCGACTAACCGAACCGCTGCCGGTGGCAACGACCCCCAAGGTGGTGCTGCCGGATAACGTCTTGCTGCCGGAGTTTGAACCAGCTTTCGTGTTATCTGAGCCGCAGCAGCGCTATTTACTGTTAGCTGCCCGTCATGGCGAAGCCTGCCTGC
>DAIOUM010000131.1:0-4831 GCA_036759505.1 Alishewanella sp.
GCCGGATTATAAGCACGAATGCGCGCGATCAGCTCCGAGGTTGGCATTGCGGCCTTGGTTTCGGCACCTGTCACGCCGGCGCGACTTAAAAGATAGGTATAGCCGCGGCCATAAGAGGCGATAGCGCGTAAGTCATCATCATCGACATTTGGCGGCACGATATAAATCGGCGCGATGTTTTGTGCCATCGCGGCCTGGCGGAACAGCTTACTCTCATGCAGCGGCACATCAGCGATCAATACTGAGTCAACGCCGGCAGCCGCCGCTTGCTGGTAAAACTGAGTAATGCCTTTAGCCATTACCAGGTTTGAATACAGTAATAAACCAATAGGTACTGCTGGGGCATAGGCGCGGATTTTTTCAATCAGCTCAAAGCTGACTGCCGGCGTGACGCCAGCGGCCAGCGCCCGGATATTGGCATTTTGAATTGTTGGGCCGTCAGCAATAGGATCAGAGAACGGAATACCCAGCTCCAGCGCATCGGCGCCGCCATCGACCAGGGCTTTTAAAATTTCAAACGACAGCGCCGGGTTCGGATCACCAAGGGTCACGAAGGGTACAAAGGCACCGCGGCCTTCGTTATTAAGCCGCTGAAACATTTGTTGATAACGCTGCATCTTATACTCCTCCCTGCTGCGCCGCTAACACGCTATGCACGTGGGCCAAATCTTTATCACCACGGCCGGATAAATTCACCAGTAACACCATTGGCTTTGTGGCGTCAGCAGCAATTTTTAACGCCTGGGCTACCGCATGCGAGCTTTCCAGTGCCGGAATAATGCCTTCGGCTTTGGCCAGATGTTGGAACGCCGCCAAAGCTTCATCATCATTAATCGCCACGTACTGCGCGCGACCACTTTGCTGCAGATAGGTATGTTGTGGCCCGACCGCCGGGTAGTCTAAACCGGCCGAAATCGAGTACGACTCTTCAATCTGACCATCACTGGTTTGCATAATGGCAGTATAGGCACCGTGCAAAATACCATAGCTGCCGGTACTTAACGCCGCGCCATGCTGATGGGTGTTAATACCCATGCCACCGGGTTCGACGCCAATCAGTTTCACACCAGCTTCATCAATAAAGTCAGCGAAAATGCCAATCGCATTAGAGCCACCACCGACACAGGCAATCACCGCATCCGGTAATTTGCCCTCGGCTTTTAAGATCTGTTGTTTGGCTTCTTCACCAATCATCCGTTGGAAGTCACGCACAATAGTGGGGAACGGATGTGGGCCTGCTGCGGTACCCAGCATATAGTGCGTGGTTTCATAGGTAGCTGACCAGTCGCGCATCGCTTCGTTTACGGCATCCTTTAGCGTACCGGAGCCTGCCGTCACCGGAATCACGGTCGCGCCCATCAGCTTCATCCGAAACACGTTCGGTTGCTGGCGTTCAATATCTTTAGCACCCATATAGATGCGGCATTTTAAGCCCAACAGCGCACAGGCCAGCGCTGTGGCCACACCGTGCTGGCCGGCACCGGTCTCGGCGATCACTTCTTTTTTACCCATGCGTTTGGTTAGCAGCGCCTGACCTAACACCTGGTTGGTCTTATGAGCGCCACCATGCAGCAGGTCTTCACGCTTTAAGTAAATTTTAACCAGCGGGTTAGGTGATAAGTTACGGGTTAGCGTCAGCGGCGTTGGCCGGCCGGCATATTCGGTTAGTAATTGCTGAAACTCGGCTAAAAAGGCCGGATCCTGCTGTGCTTCGACAAAGGCGGCTTCCAGCTGCTTTAACGCCGGCACCAGCAACTGTGGTACGAACATGCCGCCATATTCGCCGAAATAGGGGTTTAGTTTTAACTCACTCATCAGTTCTGCTCACCCTTAGTATTGGTTTTGCTCTGAAAATCGAAATGACGGATGGCGCTAAAGGCCGCCGCCAGTTTAGTGTGATCTTTAATGCCCGGCGCACTCTCTAATCCGGAGTTTAAATCCAGCCCCGCCACCGGTAAGGCCAGCGCCTGCGCCACGTTATCCGGATTCAGGCCGCCGGCTAACATAATAGGTTGTGCGCTGTTAAGCGCTGACAGTAGCGACCAGTCAAAACAGAGGCCACTGCCGCCATGCTGGCTGGCATGAAAACTATCCAGCAAGATCCTATCGGCCAGTGGGCTAAACGCTGGTAGCCGGTTTTGCACCCGATAGGCTTGCCAAATCTGACAATCTGCCGGTAATAGCGGACGCAGGGCAGCAAGGTAAGCCTCATCCTCTTCGCCATGTAGCTGCACTGCCGCCAGCTGAAGTGCCTTAGCCAGCTCAGCCACTTCAGCTAGTGGGCTATTGACAAAAACGCCAACAAAGCGAAGTTTAGCGGCCTGAACCAGCTGTTGCGCCTGCTCCGGTGTCACATAGCGCGGTGACGCCTTGGCAAAGATTAAACCACCATAGTAAGCCCCGGCTTTGGCCACCGCTTTAACATCTTCAATCCGGGTTAAACCACAGACTTTATGCTCGCCGATAATCAGCCGCTGACAGGCAGCTGCCAGATCGGCTTCAGCCATCAGTGAGCTGCCGACTAAAAAAGCATCAGCGACCTGCAGCAGCTCTCGTACCTGCTGATTACGATAAATGCCAGACTCCGATACCACAGTGCGATCAGCTGGGATCAGCTGCCGCAGGCGAAAGCTGGTATTTAAGTCCGTACTCAGATCGCGCAGGTTGCGGTTATTGATCCCAATTAATTTGGCGCCAAGCTCCACCGCCTGTAAGGTTTCTTCCTCGTTACTGACTTCGGTTAATACCGTCATATTCAGCTCGGCGGCAATGGCCGCTAACAGCTGATATTGCTGGGGTGATAAAATCGACAGCATTAACAGTACCGCATCGGCACCGGCAGCCCGCCCGGCGTAAATCTGGTAGGGATCAATTATAAAGTCTTTATGCAGTAGCGGCTTGTCAGATAAGGCGCGCATCTGCTCCAGATATTGATAGCTGCCCTGAAAAAACTCGCTGTCGGTCAGCACCGAGATGCAGTCGGCGTATTGGTTGTACACCTGGCTAATAGCAGTAAGATCAAAATCCGCCCGAATTAAGCCTTTTGACGGTGAGGCCTTTTTACACTCCAGAATAAAACGGGCGCCAGGCTGCTGCAAAGCGGCCAGAAAATCGCGGCTGGTCGGGGTAACGCCGGCGATAAAGTGTTCCAGTGGCCTCTCTTCCGCCATAACCGAGACTTCAGTTAACTTATGGCTGACGATTTTCGCCAGTACCCCGGTAATGGTTTTATTGTGTAATACCAGTTCAGCCACGGCTTAACTCCTGCATTTTTTCCAAGGTCGCCATCGCCTTACCACTGGCCAGTTGTTCCAGTACTGCTCGGGTGTTCACTTTTAAATCCTGGCCTAAACCGGCAATTTTTAGCATCGCCGCCACATTTACTGCTACTGCCTGATTGTGCGGCTCTTCACCACGGCCTTGCAAAATGGCCAGCGTCGCTGCCGCATTTTGCTCCGGCTCGCCACCAGCTAAGGCACTAAGAGGAGTCATATTCAGGCCAAAATCTTCCGGCGTAAGCGTAAATTCGCGCAGTGCACCGTCTTTTAGCTCACAGACATAAGTATTGCCATGCAGCGCCACTTCGTCACAGCCGCTACCATGCACCACCCAGGCGCGCTCAGTACCCAGTTGCTGTAAGACTTCGGCCATCACCCGGCACAGCGCCGGATCGTAGACGCCAAGTAGCTGAAAAGCAGGCCGCGCCGGGTTAATTAAAGGCCCGAGCAAGTTAAAAATAGTTCTGCTTTTCAACGCATTGCGTACCGGCATCGCATGCTTAATGCCGCTGTGATACAAGGGCGCAAATAAGAAGGTACATTGCGACTCGGCCAGCATAGTGGCTGCCTGTTGTGGACTTTGCTGAATATTCAGCCCCAGCCGTTCCAGCAAGTCAGCAGAGCCCGAACGTGATGACACACTGCGGTTGCCATGTTTTACCACCGGCAATCCCATACTGGCAGCGACAATAGCGGCAGTGCTGGAGATATTAATAGTATTGCTGCCATCGCCGCCGGTACCACAGCAGTCGATGCTCGGTTTGGTCGTAGCCGGGAATGGCGCGGCGGCTTGCAGTAATGCACTGGCTGCACCGGTTATTTCGGCGCTGCTTTCACCGCGTACTTTCAAGGCTGCTAACATAGCGGTTAAATGCAGTGGATCGACCTGACCGGTTACCACAGCACTAAAAAATTGCTCGGCTTGCTCGCGGCTAAGTGCTTTACCCGTCAGCGCTTGTTGCACCAGCGGTAAAACCCCTGCCTCTGTGTTGTTAAGATCTGTCATGCTCTTAACTCCTTAATAAATATTCGATACTTTGCTTAAGCAGCGGCTTGCCAAGCGTAGTTAAAATCGACTCAGGGTGAAATTGAAAGCCCAGCATCCGCTCAGTCTCGTTAATCACCGCCATCGGAATATGTCGCTCATTGGCAATTTGTGTAAGCTGCTCTGGCAGTGTCGTCGCCATTAGCGAGTGATAACGTGCCACCGGGAAAGGCCGTGGTAAACCGTTAAACACCGGATGCTCTGCCAGACTAATCGCCGAGGTTTTACCGTGTACGGTTTCGCCGGCGCGGCCGACCACACCGCCATAATGTTCAACGATAGCCTGATGCCCGAGGCAAATCCCTAGCACCGGATACACCCCGGCGCAGCGCTTTAATAACGCCGGCATCGAGCCGGCATCGGCTGGCGCCCCCGGGCCGGGTGATAACACCAGCAGCACAGGGCCGCTTTCCTGCTGCATTTTTTCAAAAATATAATCGGCCGGGACAGTATTGCGGTACAGCTTTAAGCTCACGCCAAGCTGTGCAAATTCATCCACCAGGTTGTA
>DAIOUM010000132.1:0-4787 GCA_036759505.1 Alishewanella sp.
ATTAAACGTATAAACTGAGCTAACCGATTGCCTGGCAGGAAAATTTTTATGCGTTTTTATTGGCTGTTATTGTTATTAGTCGCAGGCTGTACCAGTGTGCCGGAAAAGGTGACGCCGGTCAGCCCTTTTGAGCTGGAGCGCTATCTGGGTACCTGGCATGAAATCGCCCGCCTCGATCACCGCTTTGAACGCGGCCTGACTCAGGTAACGGCCGAGTATAGCCTGCGCCAGGACGGCGGTGTGACAGTGCTAAACCGTGGCTTTGATGCCGCTAATCAACGTTGGAAAAGTGCAACCGGCAAAGCCTACTTTGTTGATGACAGCAATACCGGTCGCTTAAAGGTGTCATTCTTCGGGCCTTTTTATGGTGGCTATAATATTGCCAAGCTGGATCCGGATTACCAGATAGCCCTGGTGGTCGGGCCCAACCTGGATTACGCCTGGCTGCTGGCCCGCAAGCCACAGTTGTCCGCTGCAGAATGTGCGCCCTATCTGGCCGAAGCCGAACGCATTGGCATTGCCCTGGATCAGCTGATCTGGCTGGCGCCTTGTAGCTAGCCCAAAAAAACGCCGGCACTGCGCTTTGCACAGGCCGGCGTATTGTTACTCTAAAAATGAAATTAAGCTTTCGCGGGGATCCGCTCTAAAACCGCCAGCAGCAGCTGCCAGTACTGACCGACAGTTTCGATATTAACCATCTCATCCGGACCATGTGGGTAGCGGATAGTTGGGCCAATCGACACCATATCCATCTCTGGGTACGGCTTTTTAAACAAACCGCATTCCAAACCGGCATGGATCACCATAATCACCGGCTCTTTGTTATAGATTGCCTGATAAGTATCTTTAACAATCGCCATGACCGGCGAAGCTGGATCGGGCTTCCAACCCGGATAAGCACCACTGAACTTCACCGCAACACCAGTCAGGGCCGCTAATGATGCCAGCGTGCTCTCAACCTGCTCGCGGCCGGAGTCAATCAGCGAACGGATTAAACAGACCACCTGAACGGTATCGCCGGAGGTGGTGACGACACCGAGGTTTAAAGACGTTTCTACCACACCGGCAATATCGTCGCTCATCCGCACAACGCCGTTCGGGCAGGCATTAAGCAGGTGTAGTACCTTATGCTGGCTGTCATTATTCATCACCTGGGCCGGTAAAATGGTCTCGGCTACGGCGAATTTAATCGCCGGCTCCACGGCCGACAGCTCTTGCCGGATCACGGCTTCAAAGGCGGCTACTGCCTGCTCTAAGCGGACGCGGTTATCTGCGGCCAGCGTTACGGTAACACCGGCTTCACGCGGAATCGCATTGCGCAGTGAGCCACCGCTGATTTCACTGACCTTCAGATCCAGTGCTGCCGCCTGCTCAACCAGAAAACGCGCCAGTAATTTGTTGGCATTACCGCGGCCTAAGTGAATATTCACCCCGGAGTGGCCACCTTTTAAACCACTTAGGTTTAAACGGTACGCCTGATGCCCAGCCGGTACCGGTTGCCATTGCATGGGGATACTAAACTCGGCATCGACACCACCGGCGCAGCCCATATAGATTTCGCCTTCCTGCTCCGAGTCGGTATTAATCAGGATCTCGGCGTCGAGCAGGCCGGCTTCCAGACCAAAGGCACCGGTCATACCGGCTTCTTCGTCGATCGTTAACAGTACCTCTAACGGACCATGTTTAATGTCGTCACTACCTAAAATAGCCAGCGCCGACGCCATACCAATACCGTTATCTGCGCCCAGCGTGGTGCCCCGGGCCGTGACCCATTCGCCATCGACATAGGCATCTATAGGATCTTTAGTAAAGTCGTGCACCTTATCGGCATTTTTTTGCGGCACCATATCCAGATGCGCCTGGATCACTACGGTTTTGCGGTTTTCCATCCCCGCTGTCGCCGGCTTTTTAATGATCAGGTTGCCAACCTTATCTTCCACAACGGTTAAACCTTTATCGCGCGCCCAGGCCTGAATATGCCGGCTAAGCGCCTGCTCATGTTTGGACGGATGTGGGATAGCACAGATTTGAGCGAACCATTGCCATAGCGGCTGCGGGTATAAACTGGAAATAGCGGTCACAACAACTCCTGATCAAGGGGCAGAGAAATTATCGTGATTTTATCACAGCCTGCGTCAGTGGCGCATAAGCCACCGGCTAATCGCCCGCGGGCTGCGATTAATAACGTAAAGCCGGATAGACAGTCGTCAGCTATTTCTTACAACTGACGGCTTTAACCCATTAACATCCAGATCGCGACGCCAAACATCAGGCTGGCACCGATGCGGTTTAAATACTGTACTCTGTTGGTCTTCGCCAGAAACAACGCCAGCGCCTTACCGCCACTGGCATACAACAGCATAGAGCCAAACTCCAGCAGCAGAATAATGGCCACCAACACCAGTAATTGTGGCCAAAACGCCAGCTTGCTATCGATAAATGGCGGTAATAACGCCATATGAAAGGCCCAGCCTTTGGGGTTAGATACTGCGGTAATAAAGCCCTGACTAAACAAGGTACGCCGCGGTAACATCACCGGCGCTGAGCCCTGCTGTGGCAGCGCCAGTTTACCTTTAGCACGCCACATTTGGATGCCAACATAAGTTAGATAGGCGGCACCAAGCAGCTTAAACCACTGAAACAGGTCCGGAAACTTCAGCATCAGAGCGGCTACACCTAATACCGCCGCCATGGCAACTAAACCCACGCCCAGCATCTCGCCCCACATCATCCAGAAGGTACGACGCACGCCCTGACTCATCCCCAAGGTCATGGCGAGCGTCATACACATGCCCGGCGTAACAGAGACAAATAAAAAGGTGGGAATAAAAGCGCCCAATAATGTCAGATTAACCATAAGTACCCCGGTAGACTCGCCGCTTATTCTGGCGACTTCTGCGTATTGCAGCAATAGCTAAACTAACTTTTAGCTTACCCTGTTCAACCGCACACCTTGCCTCACAGTTAAAACAGTGTCAGACATAGAAGATCCAACCGCCAAAGGTCAACCAGCCCCAGACTGGCGCCCACTTCCTGATCACTGTTATGCTAGCGCTACTTTGACTGTTGCAGATTGAAATCCCTGATGAAAATAGTGGTAAGAAGTTTATTAAAAGGCCTGGCGATTGTACTGCCGTTAATTATTACTATCGAGCTGCTGCGCTGGCTGCTGACGACGATCGAAAGCGTACTCGCCCCTGTGGTGCAACTGCTGATCCCGGCCAGCTGGTATCTGCCTGGCACGGCAATACTGTGTTTTGTCATCGCCTGTGCGGTAATTGGTTTTAGCTCGCGCTGGGCTGGTGTGAACTGGCTCTGGCAGTTGCCGGGCAAAGTATTAATGAAACTGCCGGGCAGCAAACAAATTTACGGCATGTTGCAAGATTTAATCGATGTGATGGCCGGCAAGAACTTTAGTGATGGCTCAGTGGTGATGGTGAAACTGCCCTCATCTGAGATTGAACTGATTGGCATTGTTACCAAACAAGGCGGCCAGGCAGAGGATCGGATGTCGTCACTAATGCAGGAAGAACAACTGGCGGTGTTTATCCCGATGGCCTATAACGTCGGCGGCTACACCATTATAGTGCCACGCAGTTGCACCCGCAGCCTTGATATGAAGCCCGCCGAAGCCCTGCAACTGGTGCTAAGCGGCGGCTTGGGTAGCAGTAAAGCGCCGGGGGAATCATAAGCGCCGCTATCGAAGCCCGCCCCCGCGTTGCTTGCTGTTATTCGAGATCCAGATTTAAAGTGCGCAGCTCTTTTAACGTCTGCGACTGCAACATCTCTAAGGTTTTATGGTGCGGTTCTGGCCGTTGCGTTTGCGCATCTACCCGCACAAATACGATATCATCGGCAAAGCAGATGGTCTTTTTGGTGGCCTTGTTACGCACCAGACAGCTTACCGTAATAGAGGTTCGGCCCACCGCTTTGGTGGCCAAACCAAACTCGACCACATCACCCAGCTTAGCCGGGCTTTCAAAACTGATGGCGCCCATATGCTTGGTCACCAGGCTATTGGTTTCTAACTGACAAATTGCGTAAATCGCCGCTTCCTCGTCTATCCATTCTAATGCCCTGCCACCAAAGAGGGCATTGGCATAATTTAAATCACCTTGCATAACCAACCGACGGCTTAAAAAACGCATCTTCTCACCTGTAACATCATTGTTTGAACCTTAAGTATATCCCTGTTGGCGTTTTGCACCAATGCACCAACCGCTTTAACGATAGCAAGACGGCTGCCATTTTGCGATATCCGCTGACCGGCCAACCGATAGCGTCACCCCGCCTCTGACAGTTTCGACTACACTTGATCACAACCACAAACCACACCTTAATTGCGGGAGATGCATAATGTCAGGCAATACCATAACCCTACATCGGGTAGTAAAGGCCCCGCCAGAGCGGGTTTATCGTGCCTTTTTAGAGCCAGAGGCGTTAGTAAAATGGTACCCACCGCATGGTTTTACCTGCCGGGTACTGAGTATGGACGCCCGGGTTGGCGGTGGTTATAAAATGGCTTTCACTAACTTTAGCAGCGGCAAAAGCCATAGCTTTGCCGGCACCTTCCTGGAATTAATACCCAATAGCCTGATCCGCCTGAATGACCAGTTTGACGACCCTAATTTGCCCGGCCTGATGCAGGTAACGATCCGCTTAAAGCCGGTATTAATAGGCACCGAACTGACGATTGAGCAAAGCGGTGTGCCGGAAGCCATACCGGCTGAATTCTGTTATGCCGGCTGGCAGGAATCCTTGCAGCTGCTGGCGCTGCTGACCGAACC
>DAIOUM010000133.1:0-1075 GCA_036759505.1 Alishewanella sp.
GTACTAAAGAAGCGGCAACATTACCGTCAGGCCTTTGCGGGTTTTGATCCGGTACAAGTCGCCGCCTTTACTGAGCAGGACGCCGCGCGCTTATTGCAAAACCCAGGCTTGATCCGCAACCGCTTAAAAATTGCCGCCGCTATCAATAACGCCGCCCGTTTTCTGGAAGTGCAACAAGAGTTTGGCAGCTTTGCCCGTTATCAGTGGCAATTTGTCAATTATCAGCCGCTGCTGAATCAGCGCCAGACCCTGGCCGATTACCCGGCCCGCACGGCCGAGTCCGATGCGTTTAGCGCAGATTTAAAACGCCGCGGCTTTAAATTTGTCGGCTCGACCATTATTTACGCCCATATGCAGGCCTGTGGTATGGTCAATGACCACAGTATCGATTGTTTCCGCTACCCGCAGCTGATACAACAGGTCGCTAGTCTGGACCTGCGCTCAGCCCTCGGCCTTACTTCACCTTAAACTTAGCGCGCTTTTTCGGCGTCTGAGCACCCAGCACCAGTTCGGGTGGCAAGGCAAAGGAAAAGGTACTGCCTTGGCCGGGTTCAGAGAAAATCAGCAGCTGGCTGTTATGGCGGGATAACACATGTTTGACAATCGATAAGCCAAGGCCGGTTCCGCCGGTATTGCGCGCCCGCGCCTGGTCAACGCGATAAAAGCGTTCCGTTAAGCGTTTTAAATGCTGCGGCGCTATGCCTTCGCCATTATCGGTGACAGTGAAGAGTGCGCGCTGGCCATCACGCTGCCAGCTAACCTGGATCACGCCGCCCGGCGGCGTATATTTAATGGCATTGGTCACCAGATTTGAGAAGGCACTGCGTAGCTCCTCTGGCGCACCGGTCACTTTAAGCTCAGGATCAATCTCAAACTGCAGGCTATGTTGTTTATCACGGTTCAGCGTTTCAGCTTCCTGCTGGATCAGAGCCAGCATCGCCGGTACATCCACTTCCTGATCAAATTGCACCCGGGCCGCAGCTTCAATCCGTGACAGCGTCAGTAGTTGCTGCACCAGACTATCCATGCGCCGGGTTTGTTCCAGCATCACGCCATGGGCCTTTTGCCAGATCGG
>DAIOUM010000133.1:1175-4714 GCA_036759505.1 Alishewanella sp.
TCCGCGCCATCGCGAAAGCGCCGTACCAGAGTACGTAATTCTTTGCGTTTACGCCGCTCCCGCCGCTGCTGGAAATAAATACCGTCGAAGATTTGCTGCCAGCTGCCATCACCAGCCGGTGGCGTCAGTTTACGATCGCGCCACAGCCACTTATCAAGCAGAAAGATATGTTTGTATTGCCATAGCAGGTGGCCGAGGGTCATCAGCAACAAAGCCAATAACAGATGGCCAAACAACAGGCCGGCAAAGGCGGCTGCACCATAATACAGCGACACCTTGGCCAGGATCTGTCGCTTTGACAGCAACAGGCGCATCAGAGATTACTTCGCAGAGAAACGATAACCAGAGCCGCGTACCGTTTGCACCAGCCGGTCATGGCCACTGGGCGAAATGGCTTTGCGTAAGCGGCGGATATGCACATCAACGGTCCGATCCTCAACGTAGACATTGGTACCCCAGACATGATCCAATAATTGCTCGCGGCTGTAAACCCGTTCCGGATGCGTCATAAAGAAATGTAACAAGCGAAATTCTGTCGGCCCCATATCCAGAGCTTGATCGGCAGCACTAACCCGGTGTGATACCGGATCCAGTTTTAAACCCTGTACTTCGATCACATCGTCCAGGCTGGTCGGCGCCACGCGGCGGATCACGGCTTTAATCCGCGCCATCAGCTCTTTCGGTGAGAAAGGCTTGGTCACATAGTCATCAGCGCCCACTTCCAGACCGCGCACCTTATCTTCTTCTTCGCCACGGGCGGTGATCATAATGATCGGTATATTGCGGGTAACTTCGTGTTGCTTAATCTTTTTGGCGATCTGAATACCACTGCCGCCAGGCAACATCCAATCTAACAAAACTAAATCAGGATAGGGTTCAACCAATTGATTGAGCGCCGCATCAAAGCTGTCGGCGGTGTAAGGCTGATAGCCATTTTGTTCCAGCACAAAACACAGCATATCGCGGATTGGGGCTTCATCTTCAACAACCAGTATTCGTCTTGACATAGTTCGCTAGCCTGTTAATAAAACTTTGCCCTATTATCAAAGCATAATATGACAGTTTTATGAAAACCGCGAATAAAGCCACCAGAAACAGCAGAATAATCAGTAGTTATCTGCAGCCTATAAACAAAAAAACCCCGCCAACAGGCGGGGTAAGATAACACCAGGGAACAGCAGATTAGAAATTGTACACTACGCCCAGTGACAGCGCTTTAGCGTCCTGACCAGTAACGGTATTCAGCTGGGTATCACGGCCACCGGCAGTAACGCGGAAGTTTGCATTGTCGTCATTTGACGTCACGGCATAAGCTGCATACAGCGTTAAAGCACGACCGAAGTTACGATCCACACCAAACACAAACATATTGGCACCTGATTCGGCTACGTCATTCTTACCGGCAACATAGTACTGGCCACGTAATACGTAATCGCCCATCTTGTAGCTGGTACCCAGACCGTAAACATTGCGATCACCGCCTGGTACATCGCTGGCAGTTTGGTATAAACCTGAAACGCGCAGATCTGAGGTCAGGTCATAGTACAGACCAACGCGAACTGCGTTTGGATCTAAACCGTTAGCACCTTCAAAGGTCTCGTAAGCCACAGCAGCGTAGAAGCCTTTCACTTCATAGGCTACTGACATGCTGTAAGATTCCTGGATATTGTCTACCGTAGCCCCAGAGTTGTTATGTGGCGTGTAGTGGAAATCAAATACGAAGTCACCAAATTTTGGTGAAGTATAGGCCACGCCGTTTCTGTAACGCTCGTCAAAGACGTTACCGATGTTAGCGTTGGTAGAGCCTGAAGTAGAAGTACGGGTCAGGTTACGGATATCACCTACGCGGTCACCGAACATATCAACTTTACCACGCACGTTTTTCAGTGGGGTGTCAAACTGACCGATACGTACAGTACCAAAACCGCCTTTTAAGCCGACGAAAGAATCGCGTGAAGCCCAGTTCCCTGAACCTTCGTCAAAACGGATATTCTGTTCAATTTGCATAAAGGCTTCTAAACCGCCATCCAGCTCATGCTTGGCACGGAAACCTAAACGGCTGGAGTTGCTTGATACGTTAGTACCGCTGTCTACACCGTTATCAAGTGAATCAACTGACAGGTGAGCGCGGCCATAGATCTGTACCGTGTTAGCCAGAGCTGGGGTCGCCATTACTGAACACAGTGCGGCGGCAACTAAACTTAATTTGATGGTTTTCATGGAACTCTCCTGATTAGCTTTTTATTGGTATGCTGAACACGGGACTTATTATCAGTAACAAAGATGTCAGTAATGTGGCTCTTGCATGAAGCTTTTATGACAAAGGCCGGATAACCGGCCTTTGGAGATAGCGAGATAAAACAAAAACTTAACCGTAACGACCGGTAATATAGTCTTCGGTTCTTTTCTGTGTCGGGTTGGTGAAGACGTCGTTGGTACCACCAATTTCAATCAGATTACCCAGGTGGAAGAACGCAGTACGGTCTGATACCCGCGCCGCCTGTTGCATATTGTGCGTCACAATCACGATAGTAAAGTTCTGCTTTAACTCGGTGATCAGCTCTTCGATAATCGAGGTCGCAATAGGATCCAGCGCTGAACACGGCTCATCCATTAAAATCACTTCCGGGCTGACCGCGATAGTGCGCGCGATACATAGACGCTGCTGCTGACCGCCTGACAGACCGGTACCCGGTTGATTTAAACGATCTTTAACTTCATCCCATAAACCGGCGCGGCGTAGGCTGGACTCAACCACATCATCCAGATCCGATTTTTTGCTGGCCAAACCATGTAACTTCGGGCCATAAGCAATATTTTCATAAATCGATTTCGGGAAAGGGTTAGGCTTTTGGAACACCATACCGACCTGAGCCCGCAGCTGCACCACATCCAGTGACGGCGCATAAATATCCTGGCCATCCAGTGCAATTTCTCCGGTTACCCGGCAGCTGTCGATGGTATCGTTCATCCGGTTTAAACAGCGTAAAAAGGTCGATTTACCACAGCCTGACGGGCCGATAAAGGCAATCACTTCATTCTCCACAATATCCATATCCACGCCGTGGATGGCCTGGTTGCTGCCGTAAAATACTTTGACATCACGGGCCGTCATTTTAATTTTTTGGCCGGCTTCATTAACTTTTGCAGTAGTCATACTTAATTCCTGTAATCAAAAACGGTTAGGCGGGCCAACTGTTACCAGCGCACTTCAAAACGACGACGTAACCAGATTGCCAGACCATTTAAGGTCAGCATTAATCCCAGTAACACGATAATGGCGGCTGAGGTTCTGGCTTCAAAGAAATTCCGCAGCTCATTACCCTGCCATAAATAAATCTGTACCGGTAGCGCCGTAGACTGTTCCATCGCGCTGCCCGGAATAGAGGCGACGAAAGACTTCATGCCAATCAGCAGCAAAGGTGCAGTTTCCCCCAACGCCTGAGCGACACCAATAATGGCGCCGGTAAGGATGCCTGGAATCGCCAGCGGTAAGACATGGTGAAATACCGCCTGGGTTTTTGAAGCCCCCAGGCCCA
>DAIOUM010000134.1:0-2598 GCA_036759505.1 Alishewanella sp.
GGCAGCATCGCTAAGGTATTTGATAATTTCAAAACCAGTAACCATCACCAGGTGGTGCTGGACTACCTGAAGTCTTAATTCGCCGCTAAACCGGGTCAAGTTACCGGATCTTGCTTGGGCAGCAGTTCACCCTGCTGCTAGTATCTGAAACGATATCAAATGGCAGCCTGGCTGCTCGCAACAGGAGCTGAATATGAACAAGACGCTACGTCTCTCACTACTCTCTTTAGGTTTACTCGTCACCTCACTAAGCGCAGTGGCGCAACAGCTGAACACCGAAAAGGCCACACTGCAAATGGATACCGTAGCAACGGGACTGGAACATCCGTGGGGATTAGCCTTTTTACCAGATGGTCGCATGCTGGTCACCGAGCGTAATGGCAATCTGCGTTATGTCAGCGCCAATGGCGAGCTGAGCGAGCCGTTAACGGGTGTTCCTACCGTACTGGCCGCTGGTCAGGGTGGTTTACTGGATGTGATTTTACATCCGGACTTTGCGACCACCCGGCAAATTTATCTTAGCTATACCGAGCCAGGCGCCGAAAACACCAGTAGCACAGCCGTAGCGCTTGCTACCCTCGGTGAGACGGGCCTGAGTGACGTTAAAGTCGTCTTTAGTGCCCAGCCAAAATTCGCCAGCCGGCATCATTTTGGCAGCCGTCTGGTGGTAACACCGGATCGTAAGCTGTTCGTGACCTTAGGTGATCGCGGTGCCCGGCGCCATGATGCCCAGACCTTTGATACCCATCACGGCAAGGTAGTACGCCTGGAACTGGATGGCCAGATCCCGGCGGATAACCCTTATGTAAAGGACAGCGCCGTGTTGGATGACATCTGGTCTTATGGTCATCGCAATATTCAGGGCGCAGCGCTGCATCCGACGACCGCCGAGCTTTGGACCCATGAGCATGGTCCTCAGGGTGGCGATGAAATTAATATCGCCCGGGCAACACTAAACTATGGCTGGCCGGTGATCACCTATGGTGAAGAATACGGTGGCGGCAAAATCGGCCAAACCGAGAAAGACGGTATGGAACAACCACTGCATAAATGGACACCCTCGATTGCACCAAGTGGTATGGCGTTCTACTTAAGCGACGCCATTCCGGGCTGGCAAAACAACCTGCTGGTAGGCTCGCTGCGTTTCGGGCAACTGGTGCGCTTAGAGCTGGATGGCGACAAAGTCAGTCATGAGGAACGTATTATGATCGGGCAGCGGATCCGCGATGTCCGTCAGGGTCCCGATGGCGCTGTTTATCTGTTAACAGATCAGGCCAATGGTCAACTGTTACGGTTACGGGCAGCCGCTAACTGATGCCGGGGCCGCGTCTAAAACCTGTTACCGCCAGCATTATGCTGGCGGTATCGTCTGGCGCTCTGGCTCAGACGCCTGAAGTCATTGTTATTACCGCCAATGCCCAGCAGCAACGCTGGCAGGATGCCGCAGCCAGTATCGAAGTCCGCGCTTTGCCCCGCAGTGGCCTGTTAATTGATAGTGGCCAGTTACTGCAGGGTATTCCGGGCTTACAGGTCGACAGCCGGGCGAACTTCGCGCAGGACACCCGGCTGAGTATTCGCGGTTTTGGCAGTCGCAGCGCCTTTGGCGTGCGCGGGATCTATTTGTCACAGGATGGTATTCCAATTTCCGCGCCCGATGGTCAGGGGCAATTATCCAGTGTGTTACTGGATAATATTGCCGAAATCGAGGTGTTACGCGGGCCACTGGCAGTACTTTATGGTAATGGCGCTGGCGGGGTCATTGCCTTGCGCACCGCAACTGAGGCCACGGCACACGCCGGGACAGCGCTGGCAGTCAGTCAGCAGCATCAGCAATACCAGTTAGCGGGCCGACAACAGCTCGGCCAGCATCAGCTTAGCCTGGCGGCAAAGCACTTTGAAAGCGATGGCTTTCGCCCGCATTCTGCCGCCCGCAAGCAACAACTGCAGGGTCTCTGGCAAACACAGCTTTCAGACTCGCTAAGCGCCAGTCTGCGACTGGACTTCGCCTACGACCCCTTATTACAGGATCCGCTCAGCCTCACGCCAACACAGTGGCGCGCCGATCCGAAACAAACCGTGAGCCAGGCACAACAATTCGATACCACGAAAAGCACCCGGCAACGCCAGCTTAGCCTGGCTCTGCAACAAAGCGGTCACAGCCCCTGGCAACTGGCGCTATGGCGCGGTGAGCGTGAAGTCACGCAACGCCTCGCCTTTACCGGGGCAGCCATTACCTCAGCTGGCGGTGATATAGCACTGGATAGGCAATATCAGGGCGTGAATGGTCAATATAGCTGGCGCCTTACAGACGTCCTGCAAAGTACCGTAGGTGGTGCCTGGGTAAGTAGTGATGATGAGCGCCAGGGTTTCGTCAACAATTTTGGGCAACGTGGTGATTTGCGCCGCGATGAAACTAATCTGGCGGAGAATCGCGATCTGTTCTGGCGTTTGCACTGGCAAGCGACAGCAAAGCTAAGTGTTGATGCTGGTTTGCGTTATACCGAGCTGAGTTATCAGATCCGGGACCGCTTTATTCAGGGTGCTAACCCGGATGATAGTGGCCGTAAAAATTACTATCAACAGGCGGCCGCTATGGGC
>DAIOUM010000134.1:2698-4576 GCA_036759505.1 Alishewanella sp.
AACGCCGGCGCAACCGCCCGTCAGGGACTGGAGCTATACTGGCAGCAACAACTTACACCGGCCTTATCACAGCAAGTCGCCCTAACCTATCTGGATGCACAATTCGATAGTGCCGAACTTGCCGGCAAGCGTATTCCCGGTGTGGCCCGGCTGGATAGCCAATGGCAATTAAGCTGGCAACCCTGGTTAACCAGGCCGCTGTATCTGGAGTGGACCAGCCGCTACCGCGACCAGATCGCGATTAATGATCAGAATAGCGACTTCGCCCCGGCAAGCCTTAGCTTTGATCTGTCACTGCACAGCACGCAGCAACTGGGGCAATGGCAAGTACGCAGCTGGCTGCAACTGCAGAATCTGACCGACCGCAATAATGTCGGTGCTGTGGTGGTGAATCAAAGCAATGGCCGTGCTTTTGAAAGCGCGCCTGGCCGGCAGCTCAGTGCCGGTATCAATCTGGATTACTTGTGGTAAATTGTGGCAAGCCATGGTAAGTACTTTTTGCTAAGTCGCCTGATAACACCTCAGGTTATGATAAGGCTTAGCAACGCGTCATGAGTATGAGCAGTGCCAACGCACTGCTTATGCTGCGACAGGAGCTTGTCAGGCGGCAGATTCGGTCGGATGCAGCCGCTCAGACCAGGCTTTGGCCGTGGCTTTGACCAAAGACGCCAGCGGGATAGCAAAGAATACGCCCCAGAAGCCGAACAAGCCGCCGAAAAACAGCACCGCCACGATAATATAAACCGGATTAAGATCGACCACTTCTGAGAACAGCAAGGGCACCAGTACATTACCATCCAGCGCCTGAATAATGGCATAGGCCAGCATCAGATAGCCAAATTCCGCGGTAAAGCCCCACTGGAACAGCGCCACCACTGCCACCGGTAAGGTGACGACGGCAGCACCGATATAGGGAATAAGGACGGATAAACCAACCAGGATCCCCAGTAACAGTGCGTAGTTCAGCCCAAACAAGTAAAACACCAGATAACTGACGGCGCCGACAATCAGGATCTCCAGCATCTTGCCGCGGATATAGTTCATGATCTGCACGTTCATTTCATGCCAGACCTGGCCAATCAGCTTACGCTCGTTCGGCAGGAACTGCACAAAACCACTGATCAGCTGTGCTTTATCTTTTAACATAAAGAACACCATTACCGGCACCAGCACCAGATAAATCAGCAACGCCACCAGATTCACCAGTGACGCCAGCGACATCGACAGCATCTGACGGCCAAAGGCCATCACCCGCTCTTCAACCGAGTGCATCAGTAACAGGATCTGCTCGTCACTGACCATGCCAGGCAGTAACTCTGGCAGCTCGAGCAAATAGGTCCGGCCCAGCTCAATCATCTGCGGCAAGTCTTTTAGTAGGTTCCGGCCCTGATACCAGGCCAGCGGCACTATCCACATTAATACTAATGTCAGTACCCCCATAAACCCCAGCACCACAATGGATGTACTCAGAGTACGGCTGAGTCCCATGCGGCATAATTTTGAAACCGGCCACTCCAGCAGATAAGCAACAGCAATCGATACCAGTACTGGCGCCAGCATCCCGCTTAACCAGTAGATGCCAAGAAAACCCAAAACCAGGATCAGAAATAAAGTCACAACCTGCGGATCAGAAAACTTATTGGTGTACCACTTTTTTAGCCAGTCGAGCATAATCGCCAAAACCTGTAAGTTAAGTGCCTGCCAGTATAACAAGTTCCGCTAAGAATACATCGCTCAGTATTAACAATTCAACGCAGCCATTTTGCGTTCCAACCACCGGCACTAATGATAAAAATCGTTAGCCGCCTGGGGCGTGTTCGTTCGCTGCTTAGATTTTGTTCGCACTGGCGGCACTTTGGTCGCGAAACGAGGAACGCA
>DAIOUM010000135.1:0-2611 GCA_036759505.1 Alishewanella sp.
ACTGAGCTGGCGGCGCTTCAGGTCACGGATCTGGCTGAGCAATGCGCAGCAGCTGGCTTAACCTGGTTTCATTGCCCGATAGAAGATGACTGTGCGCCGGGTGAAGCCTTTCAGCAGGCTTGGCAAAGTGCCGGCCCCGCCATACAGCAGTTACTTAGCCAGCAGCAGAGCGTGGCGATTCATTGCAAAGGCGGCTCAGGTCGCACTTCGCTGGCGGCAGCACAACTGCTAGCCGAACGTGGTGTCGCTAAAGCACAGATCCTGAGCAGTATTAAGCAGATCCGGCCGCATGCGCTAAGCCTGCCGCCACATATTGATTATTTTAACGCGCTAGCTGGCGCCTGACAGAAGGATTTACTGATGACGATTAAAGTTGGCATTAACGGCTTTGGCCGGATTGGCCGCCTGGCCCTGCGTGCGGCCTTTGATTGGCCAGAGTTTGAGTTTGTACAGATCAATGATCCGGCAGCCGATGCCGCAACCTTTGCCCATTTACTGAACTTTGACTCAGTCCATGGCCGCTGGCAGCATCAAGCTGAGGCGGCTGGCGATACCATACTTATTAATGGCAAAACCATTCAGGTCAGCGGCAATAAAGCCATTGCCGATACTGACTGGTCCGGTTGTGATCTGGTGATTGAAGCTTCGGGTAAGATGAAAACCAAAGCAGTGCTACAAGCTTATCTGGAGCAGGGTGTAAAGCGGGTGGTGGTAAGCGCACCGGTAAAAGAAGCCGGGGTGCTGAATGTGGTGATGGGGGTGAATCAGCAGTTATTTAATGCCGCTGAACATCGCATTGTTACTGCAGCCAGTTGTACCACTAACTGTTTAGCGCCGGTGGTTAAGGTGATCCACGAACAGTTGGGGATTAGGCACGGCTCTATTACCACGATCCATGATTTAACCAATACGCAATCGATTTTAGATACGCCCCATAAAGACTTACGCCGGGCCCGCGCCTGTGGTGCCAGTTTAATTCCGACCACCACCGGTTCTGCAACGGCTATTACCGAGATCTTCCCGGAGTTAAAAGGCCGCTTAAATGGCCACGCGGTGCGGGTGCCACTGGCTAATGCCTCGTTAACGGATTGCGTATTTGAAGTCGAGCGCGCCACCACCGCTGAAGAAGTGAATGCCATGCTCAAGGCTGCAGCTGAAGGTGAGCTGGCAGGAATTTTGGGTTATGAAAGCCGGCCGCTGGTGTCGGTGGATTATAAAACCGACCCGCGCTCCAGTATTATTGATGCCTTATCGACCATGGTGGTCAATGGCACTCAGGTCAAAATTTATGCCTGGTACGATAACGAATGGGGTTATGCCAATCGTACGGTCGAACTGGCAAAGTTAGTCGGTTTGGCAGACTAAATGACGATATGATGACTATGCGCAGCGATATCAAACAATATCTGGTCGTTACCGGTAATTACTGGGCCTTCACGCTGACCGACGGTGCGCTGCGCATGCTGATTGTGCTGCATTTTTATCAGCTGGGTTACTCGCCACTGGCCATTGCCTCGTTATTCTTGTTTTACGAGTTTTTCGGGATTGTAACTAACCTCACCGGCGGCTGGCTCGGTGCCCGGCTCGGCTTAAACAAGACGATGAATATCGGTTTGTTTCTGCAAATTATTGCGCTCAGTATGTTGTTAGTTCCAGCCGATATGCTAACGGTACTCTGGGTAATGATGGCGCAAGCGATCTCGGGTATTGCCAAAGATCTGAATAAAATGAGCGCGAAAAGCGCCATCAAGCTGTTGCTACCGGATGAGGCCCAAGGGGCGCTGTATAAGTGGGTGGCGGTACTAACCGGCTCCAAGAATGCGCTAAAGGGCGTCGGGTTTTTCCTCGGTGGTCTATTGCTGGCGTTGCTGGGATTTCAGGGCGCAATGGCCGCGATGGCGGCTACGCTCTTGCTGGTGTGGATCCTCAGTTTGTTGCTGCTGAAAAAGGATCTTGGGAAAAAAAGTTTCAAACCCAAATTTACCGAGTTGTTGTCAAAAAGTGCCAGTTTAAACTGGCTATCGGCGGCGCGGTTTTGTTTGTTTGCCTCGCGCGATGTCTGGTTTGTCATAGCACTGCCCATTTATCTTGCCAGCAGCGCCGGTTGGTCACAAAGTGCGGTCGGGGCCTTTTTAGCCTGCTGGGTAATTGGTTATGGCATAGTGCAAGCCCTCACGCCTGCACTTACCCGCAGCAGTAAAAAGGCGCCACCGGCGGCCGGTACGGCTCTGCATTGGGCGTTGGTGCTGGCAGCCTTACCCTGGCTGATCGGCCTGGCGATGCTATTTAGTGGCGAGCCGCTGTGGGCACTGCTGCTTGGCTTGCTGCTCTACGGTGCGGTATTTGCCATTAACTCCAGTTTGCATAGCTATTTAATTGTGGCCAGTGCCAATCGTGACGGTGTCTCGCTGGATGTCGGCTTTTATTATATGGCAAACGCGGCCGGGCGCTTAGTCGGCACTTTATTATCCGGCTGGACGTTTCAGGCTTATGGTTTAGTGGCGTGTTTGTGGATCTCAGGGTTACTGTTGCTCGGTGCTGTGGCTTGTACCTGGGCGTTACGGCGCTGTCAGACATCGGCACAGGTAACGGGTTGAGCAGATTAATTTTT
>DAIOUM010000135.1:2711-4535 GCA_036759505.1 Alishewanella sp.
GCGGTAAGTCAGACAGTGCCGCAGTATTCGGCTGAAACCTTTTTTAATACCACCACCCTCTATGGCTCTTCACTAAGTCATGACGGCAGTGCGGTACTGGTAACCAGCGATGCCAGTGGTATTTTTAATGTCTACCGTTATCCGGTAGATGGCAGCGCCCCAACGCAGTTAACCCAATCGACCAGCGATGCCTATAACGGTATCAGTTGGTTTCCTAAGGATGATCGCTTTTTATATACCGCCGATCAGGGTGGCAATGAGTTAAACCACGTTTATGTGCAACTACCCGATGGCAGCAGCAAAGATTTAACACCGGGCGACAAGCTCAAGGCGCAGATGGTGGGTTGGCATCAGGACGATGTGCATTTCTTTATTATGACCAACGAGCGGGATAACCGCTTTTTCGATTTGTATCAATACAGCAGTGTGGACTACAGCCGTAGCATGTTGTTTGAAAACAATACCGGTTTTAATTTAGAAGCAGTAAGCCCGAATGGCCGCTATCTGGCGCTTAGCCGCACTAACTCTAACTCTGACTCCGATCTGTTTTTGGTCGATTTACAGGCCGATAAAGCAGAACCTAAGTTGATTACGCCTACCGATGGCAATATCCAACATGGGGCTTATACCTTTACCGTTGATAATAAGGCCCTGATTTACAGTACCAATGGTCATGGCGAATTTAATCAAGCCTGGCGTTATGATCTGGCGACGGCTGAACACAGTGCCTATATCGCCGCCGATTGGGATGTTTCTTTCCTGTATTTCTCGAAATCAGGCCGTTATCAGGTGGTGGGGGTGAATGCCGATGCCCGTACTGAGTTAACCATTACCGATCTGAGCAACGGGCAAAAACTACAAATGCCGGCTTATCCAGCCGGCGATTTACGCGGTGTCAGTTTCTCGGCCGATGAAAACACCATGGTGTTTTATGTGAACTCAGATACCTCACCGTCAAACTTATTTGTCTGGCGTCTGGGCACCGATAGCGTGGCCCAGCTAACCCAAACCCTGGCTGCGGGTATGGATGCCACGCACCTGGTGCAAAGCTCGATCGAGCGCTTTAAAAGTTTCGATGGCCTGGAAATTCCCGGCTTACTGTATAAACCTAAGCAGGCCAGTAGCAGCAACAAAGTCCCCGGCATTATCTGGATCCACGGTGGTCCGGGCGGCCAAACCCGCCAGGGCTACAGTGCGATGATGCAGCATCTGGTCAATCATGGTTATGCGGTGTTTGGTGTCAATAACCGTGGTTCGTCTGGTTACGGTAAAACTTTCTACCATCTTGATGATAAACGGCATGGTGAAGATGACTTACAAGACATCGTCTATGGTAAAAAGTACCTGCAAAGCCTGGATTGGATTGATGGCGACAAGATAGTGGTGATGGGTGGTAGCTACGGTGGCTATCTGACGATGGCGGCACTGGCCTTTACCGATGAGTTTGATGCCGGCATTAATATCTTTGGTGTTACCAACTGGGTTCGGACGCTGGAGAGCATTCCACCATGGTGGGAGAGTTTCCGTCAGTCGCTGTACGATGAGCTGGGCGATCCGGCCGTTGATGGTGAACGTTTGCGTCGTATTTCGCCGCTGTTTCATGCCGGTAATATTAAAGCCCCGGTATTGGTCGTGCAGGGCGCTAACGACCCGCGGGTGTTACAGGTTGAGAGCGATGAGATGGTGGCGGCGATCCGTGCTAATAATGTGCCGGTGGAGTATGTGTTGTTTCCGGACGAAGGCCATGGGTTTGCGATAAAAGCTAACCGGATTAAAGCGCAGGAGGCGTATTTAAGTTTCCTGCAAACGCATCTGAAGTAACGG
>DAIOUM010000136.1:0-4482 GCA_036759505.1 Alishewanella sp.
AGATGACGGACTTTATTGTTGATAACAGCAGCGACTTTGCCGAGCAGGCGAAACAAAAAATTGCCGAGTTTAATGCTCAGCATTGGGATGCCAGCCAGCGGCAGGCTTTAGGTTTAAAGCAGCTTAATGCGCATGGCGAAGTGGTGGCCATGCTGGCCGGGCGCACCTTTGGCAACTGGTTTTATCTGGAATCCTTCTGGTTGCAGGAAAGCGAGCGCGGTAAGGGCCTGGGCAGTGCCATGCTGGCTGAAGCAGAAGCGATTGCCAGACGTCGCGGCTGCCGTTTTGTGTTATTAGATACCCTGGAGTTTCAGGCAAAACCCTTTTATCAGCGCCATGGTTATCGGGTGGCGTGGGTGCAGCAGGATTACCCCTTTGCCGGTGGTGCCAAGTATTTTATGACTAAAACGCTATAAAAGCAGAAACTGATAAGTTATGCATGCCGGCAAGCCGTTAGTTATTCAGGGGTAGCCGACGGCCATTAAGCCCCGGCCGTGCTATTAAAATAATCAATACAGTGTTTATAAAATGCCTGTACCAGCCTTGGCATTGGGGCATAGGCGGAATAGATAAACCCATACTGATGCTCAATTACCGGCTCCAGCGGAATCAGTAAGATCTGGTCATCGGTATATTGCTGAGCCAGCACCTGATTCAGGATGGCGACACCCAGGCCACGTTTTACATAGGCACAAGCTGTTGCCACACTATGGGTTTCCAGCCGGATCTGCGGTTGTACCTGAGCGGCTTTAAACATTAGATCGATCTTTTGCCGCGTTGGCCGACCTTGTCCAAGCATAATCAAAGGGGTGTTAAGCAGCTCATTGACGCCGATTACCGACTTGCCGGCTAGGGCAAAACCCGCCGGTACCGCGCACACCATCGGGCTGCGCAGAATGGGCACACTGATTAAGCCAGGATGGTTCTCCGGTAATTGGATAAAACCACAATCAATAGAGCGCTGCGCCACCAAATCTCTGGCAACTTGCGGATTATGCGAGTCAATGCTGACCGATACCCGCGGATACTTCTCAATAAAGCTGGCGACGGCATTCACCAAAGGGCCGGAATTAAAGCTTGCCGGTGCAACTACGGTTAGAGAGCCGGTTTCTGTTTTATGAAGATTACGGGCCAGCTCCAGAAAACGCGCGCTATTGCTAAGTAACAGATCGATTTCCGGGGTTAGGTGTTTCGCTTCTTCAGTGGCAATCAGCCGGCTGTGCTCACGGTAAAACAACTGAAAACCAACCAATTCTTCCAGGCTAGCCAGTAACCGGCTGATCCCAGGTTGGGTCAGGCCAAGCTGTTTAGCCGCAGCGGTAGCGGAGCCAGTTTGCATAATGGCCTGAAATGCTTGCAGGCTTCGCAGATTCAAATGCGCTATTTGCATGACGTTTTGTTATGGGTTGATAACAGTAAATCATAATATTGCATAGCTTTGGCGGCTTTGCTAGCTTTTTGGTTAAACAATAACCCATACATAAAAAGCAACGGGGATAACTATGCAGCACAAACCGCTTTACCCAATCTCAATGCTCAGTTTGGCGATCAGTACCGCCTTGCTGATGAACAGTGCACACCTCAGGGCGCAGGATGCGGCAGCAACTGAACAGGCACAGCAAAAAGCCGTAGAAGTGATCTCGGTAACCGGCTCGCGAATTTTACGCCGTGGCGAAACCGAAGGTAGCCCGATTCAAACTATTGAACGCTCAGAGATGGATATCAAAGGTGCGATGTCGATCGGTGAGATCCTGCAGCAGTTGCCGAGCGTCGGTGCCAGTTTAAATGACAATGGTTCAGCGGGTACCAGCCACGGTACGGCCAGTATCAACCTTAGAAATCTTGGTGAAAACCGCTCCTTAATTCTGGTAAACGGTAACCGCTGGGTTAATGGTGCCGGTAGTCGGGGGTTCAGAGATTTTGTCGACTTAAACACCATCCCCTATGCCATTATTGAGCGGGTTGAGGTGCTGCAGGACGGTGCTACGGCTATTTATGGTGCCGATGCCATTGCCGGTGTGGTGAATATTCATACCGTGAAAGACTATGACGGCGCCCAGCTTAAAGCCTATGCCGGACAAACATCGAAGCAGGATCGTGAAACCGTTAATCTTGATCTGAAACTCGGCCGTGATTGGGGCAGGCATAACCTGTTTTTTGCCGCCAGTTATTCTGATCAAAAGCCGATCCTGACTCAGGACCGGGCCCTGACGGCTATTCCGTTAAATGGCTTATCACTGGGTACTGCCGAAGGGCTATTTCGGGAAGCTAACCTGGCACAGGTACTGAATTTCCCGATCCCGGCGCAGGGCATTACCCGTGCGCCGGGCTCAGATGGTAATAATCTGGCAAGCTGGCGCCCGGCAACCACCAATGATCGGTTTAACCGTTACCACGATAACTACGTGGTTGGGCCAAATGAGCGCTTAAGCCTGTATGGACAGGCCCTGTTCCAGTTACCCGATACTGCGGTATTTCAGGATACCCGGTTGCGGGTCGAGCTGTTACATAACAAACGTGAGTCTGACCAACAGTTTTCGGCGGTTATTCCTACGGTAACAGGTGCCCGTGGCTTTGTGATTGTTAATGATCCCAGAGTGAACCCCTTTGGTGTCGAATTCTCCGGTAATGATTTCTCGCTGAATAACTTCTTTGTTGATAACGGCTTGCGCCGTAACATTCAGGAAGTCAAAACCAGCCGCGCCGGACTGGGAATTGAAGGCTTTTTACCGGGCGACTGGCGCTGGGATATGTTTGCCTCGGTGGCAAAGAACGAGGGCACCTTTACTTCCGCTAACCAGTTACATCTGGATAAACTGGCGTTGGGGATGCGGGCCTGCGGTACGGCCGGTTTAACCGCGGATGTCAGCGATTTATTGGTTGGCTGTGTACCGGTAAATATGTTTAATCCTCTTACCGCTGATATGGTGCGATACATTAATTTCACGGGTGAAGATCGTAACCAAACTCAGCAGCAACACCTGCGCTTTAACCTGACCAATGCTGTGGCCGAGCTACCGGCCGGCGATCTGTTGCTGGCTGCCGGTGCGGAATACCGCAAAGAAAAGGGTACCGACACTCCGGATAGCGTCATTAATGCGGCACCGCGCGTGAATCGTTATCAAACCACCTCCTCTGCGCCACGCACCGGCACTGTCGGTGAGTATGATTTGTCCGAGGCCTATCTGGAGCTGAATATTCCCCTGTTGGCGGCACAACCACTGGCTGAATATCTGGAACTCAATCTGGCCAGCCGTTATTCCAATTACAGTACCTTTGGTAACACCACTAACAGCAAGGTAGGGTTGCTTTACCGGCCGGTAAGTGATCTGATGTTAAGAGCTACCTGGGCAGAAGGCTTCCGGGCGCCTTCTATTCTGGAGCTGTATGAAGGGGAACGTGCATCCTTTGCCCCGGTTAATGATCCTTGTGCGGCAAACAGCAGTTTGCCTGGTTGTGCCGGTGTGCCCGCCTCTTACACCCAGACTGATGCCAATGTGCCGATCACCATTGGTGGCAATAATCAGCTAACCCCTGAAACATCCGAGAATATTTCAACTGGTTTGGTTTACACCCCTGCCTGGCTGTCAGGATTCAGCCTGACCATGGATTGGTACAATATCAAAATTGATAACACCATCAGCACCTTTGGTACTCAGAACCTGATCGACCTGTGTGCCTTTACCGGGCGTAACTGTAATGTGATTAGCCGTGCCGGATCGGGGGAGATCCTGAATGTGGTGGATGGGCCGGTTAACCTGAACCGCACTGAGGTGTCGGGTATTGATACCGTAATCCGTTACAACCTGGATACCGCCATCGGCCGCTGGGATTTTAGTACCAGTGTCTCGAAGTTAAATAAGTTTGCTGAATCTTCAACCCTGGCGGACGGCTCTGAGTTAACCACCGACAAAAAAGGCTTTGCCGGAGTACGGGAGGCCTATCCTAAATGGCGCGGTAACTTTACCACCCAATGGCGCAAAGATAATCTGAGCGCGGCCTATAACCTGCGTTATATCGGTGATACCACGGAAACCTTCGCGAATCAGCCAAGAAGTATCGGCTCTATGGTGTATCACAACCTTTCTGCCGGTTATAAATTTGAGCAAGGACTGTCACTACGTGCAGGGATTAATAATCTGTTTGATAAACAGCCTCCAACCTCGCTGGTAAACGTCAATATTAACTTTGATCAGCAAACCTACAATGCTGTGGGCCGTTTCTACTATTTACAGCTGACCTACGACTTTTAACCGCGCCCGGGCACCCAAAGGGTGCCCGGTATTGGATGTATTATGAGAACAGAGTTAACACAAGGCTATAAGTTATTTTTGCCTGCCGGCAACCTTATGCCGCTGATTTTCGACTCGCCGCACAGCGGTATGGAATTTCCGGCCGATTTCCGGTGTTTAGCGTCCGAGGTACAGTTACGTTCAGGCTGGGATGCCTTTGTTGATGAGTTGTGGCAGCCTGCCCATTTGG
>DAIOUM010000137.1:0-4472 GCA_036759505.1 Alishewanella sp.
GATTTTAGCCGGCCACCACTACTACAAAGTACCGGCCTTACCACGGCTGCGGTCATCGCGCACTGGTATCAGCATCAACCCTGGCCCTTACTTAGCCCGGAGCAGGTACATCAACAGATTATCGACTTTGTTGCCTCGGGCGTCGCCAGCAGCGGCGAACCGAAAACCGGCTTACTGGCGCTGCTGGCCGAAAATGCACGGCGTCAGCTCAAGATGGCCGTCGCCACCAACTCGCCTAAGCTGCTGCTGGATACCACCTTACAGCGGCTACAAATCCGGCATTATTTTCAGGCGCACTGTCATTTAGAGCTGGTCAGTCGCGGTAAGCCAGCACCGGATATTTATCTGCTGGCGGCCAGCCAGCTTGGCGTAGCACCAGAGCAGTGTCTGGTCTTTGAGGATTCCTTTGCTGGCGTAACGGCTGCCAAAGCCGCTGGGATGACAGTAGTCGCCATTCCCGCTGCACATGAATGGCAGCACAGCAAATTTGCCATTGCCGATTATAAAATCCGCTGTTTTAGCGAGTTTAACTGGACGCTGCTGGCATGTTAGCTCAACGCTGGCAGCACCGAATCCCGGCTAATTAGCGCCGGTTCAAATAACTGTTGCACCTCGTTGCTTTCTTGCTGATATACCTCGCGCAGCACCCAGCGGGCAGCCATCTGCCCCATGGCGCTGATCGGATAATCGATAGTCGACAGTTTCGGGTAGGTGTAATAGGCAAAATTGACATTGTCATAGCCCATTACCGACAGCTGCTGCGGAATGTTAAGCCCAAGCTCACGCGCGGCAGTAATGGCGCCCGATGCCATCTCATCGTTAGCACACACCAGCGCACTAAAGGCTTTACCCGTTTTCAGCAGGCTCTCTAAGCCCTTGCTACCACCGGTTTCGCGGAAATCACCCTCAAAAAATAGTGCCGGATCAGCAGTAAGCTGATATTCCGCCAGCGCGCGCTGATGGCCATGATAACGATCGCGGGCGTCGGTTTTCCACATCGGGCCGGCAATATAGGCAATCTGCCGGTGCCCTTGCTGCAACAAATGCCGGGTAGCCAAATAGCCACCCAGCTCGTTGTTTAAACTGATACAACGGTCAGCAATGGCCGGAATATGACGGTTAAGCAATACAAAGGGCGTCTCTTCCGCCGCCAGCGCCAGCAGATAGTCGTCTGATACCGCTTCGACATGCAGGATCAGCGCATCACAATTACGGCTTTTCAAAAACTCAATGCCGTCTTGCTCGGTAGTCAGATCACTGTGACCTGCGGTAATGATCACATGTTTGCCAGCCGCACGAAATTCGGCCTCTATACCGGTTAGCATGGCACCATAGAAAGGACCGTGCAGTTCCGATACCAGCACCCCGATACTGTTCGAGCGATTCGAGGCCAGCGACTGCGCAATACTATTTGGCCGGTAATCCAGCTGTGCCATGGCATCGAGCACCTTACGCCGGGTCGACTCCTTAACCGGCGTATTATTGTTCATCACCCTTGATACGGTGGCCAGTGACACTCCAGCCAACTTGGATACTTCGTAAATCGTCGCCATAGTGCGAACTTATCCTTTCCTCAATCAGACTCTCACTGCGGCTTCGCGCGCCGCCAAATCGGCCGATACCTGCGCCACCCGCTGCCGGTGCAATGGATAAGAGCGCATTACCCAGGCGACTAATACTGAAGCCAGCGCCGGCAGCAACGTAAAGCTCAATAAAATACCCTGTTGCGTCACCGCCGATTGCTCTGCCGCCGGCTGATACTGATAAAACGCCAATAACCAGCCAGCTAAAGCACCACCCACTGCCAGGCCCAGCTTAATAAAAAATACCACCGAAGAGTACACCAGGCCTGTGGTGCGCACACCGGTTAACCACTGACCATAATCTACCACATCAGCCATTTTTGCCCACAACATTGGTGTCGCCATTTGTAAAAAGAAACACCAGGCGATATGCAGGGCAATTGCCAGCTGCCACTGACTGCTACCAACCCAGAAGCCGACAGCACAGAGTACGGCGGCCAGCAGTTGCAAGGCGATATAGGCTTTCACCTTATCTACCCGCGCGGCAACAAACTGGGCACAGGCGCAACCGGCGATATTGCCCAGCATACCCAGTGTCATAAAGGTGGTCACCAGATCCTCGCGCTGCAAAAAATACTTCACATAATAAATAACCAGGGTGTTTTTCAACACCATGCCGATGAGTAGCAGCAAAGCCGCCAGACTCAGCACCCGCCAGGCCGGATTTTGCCACAATGCCTTAAGTCCGGCTTTTAACGTCAGTTGCTGATCGGCAGGTGGCTTAACCCGTTCGCGCGTACCTTTAAAACAGAGTAAAAACAGCAGCACACCCAGCACGCTCATTGCCGCTATCGTCAGCTGATAACCCTTGGCCTGATCGCCCTGCCCAAAAAAACTCACCAAGGGCAGAGTGCAGGCGGTGACCAGCAAGCCCCCCAACATACCAAACACAAAGCGGTAGGATTGCACCGACACCCGCTCATCCGGATCGGCAGTCAGCACGCCGCCCAATGCCGAATAGGGAATATTGATAGCGGTATAGGCCAGCATCAGTAGGGTATAGGTAATAAAGGCATACCAGATTTTGCCGCTGGGCGATAAATCCGGCGTAGTAAAGGCTAATACGCTAATAAAAGCAAAGGGTAGCGCCAGATACAACAGATAAGGCCGGTATTGGCCAAAGCGACTTTTGGTTTTATCTGCCAGCGCCCCCATCAGCGGATCGGTGATGGCATCGATAATCCGCACCACTAAAAACATGGTGCCGACCACAGCCGGCGAAATGCCAAAAATATCGGTATAAAAAAAGGTTAAAAACAACATCACCGTCTGAAAGATGATGTTGCTGGCAGTATCGCCAAGGCCATAAGCGATTTTTTCTTTTTTGGTCAGCATAATTCTACCCTGTTGCAGTGCGCTGCTTATTATTATTTTCTGCTTTGCCAAAGTTGCTGCAATGCCCGGCCGCTGGCTTTAACAATGCGCTGCTGACTGGCGTAATCGACATAGACTATACCAAAACGCTTGGCATAGCCCTCGGCCCATTCAAAATTATCCAGCAAACTCCAGGCAAAGTATCCGCGCACGTTCACGCCGGCAGCAATGGCCTGCTCGGTTGCCACTAAGTGGCTTTGATAATACGCCAGTCGGTCAGTATCCTGTACTTCGCCCTCTACCAATTGATCGACCATGGCCGCGCCATTCTCGGTAATGTAGACCGGCGGTAGCGGATAACGCTGATGTAGCTGCAACAGAATTTCCGTTAACCCTTGCGGGTAAATTTCCCAGCCCATGTCGGTCAGTGGCGGTTGTGTCGGTTTAACATCATGAAACCAACCATCTTTGCCGGCAGTAAACACGGTTCGGGTATAGTAGTTAATGCCGAGAAAATCCAGCGGCTGGGCAATAATCTGCAGATCGCCCTCAGCGATCTGCGGCAATTCAGCTGGCGCCAGGTAGGCGCTCAGATCCGGATAGCTACCTTCCAGTAAAGGTTGCAGATACCACTGATTATGATACTGATCGGCCAACCAGGCGGCCTGTTGATCGGCTTTGACTTCGGTCGCAGCAAAGCAAGGGCTGAAATTCAGTACTATGCCGTTTAGCGCTTGCGGACAGTTACGGCGCAACACCTGTAGAGCCAGACCGTGCGCCAGCAATAGGTGATGCGCCGCCTGCCGGCCATGCTGGCGGTTTTGTTCACCCGGCGCATGAATACCGGCCTCATAACCCAGATAGGCGCTGCAGAATGGCTCATTTAAGGTGGCATAAGAGTAAACTTTATCACCAAAGGCCTGACTGACCACCTCGGCATATTCGGCAAAACGATAGGCTGTGTCCCGATTTAACCAACCGCCCTTATCTTGCAGATATTGCGGCAAATCCCAATGGTACAGCGTAACAAAGACTTTGATCTGCCGCGCTTCTAACGCGGCAAGTAAATCCAGATAAAACTGCAGGCCGGCCTGGTTAACACTGCCATCGGCGCGAATAACCCGGCCCCAGGCCACGGAAAAGCGATAGGCATCCACCCCCAGGCTACTGATGAGTTCGATATCATCACGCCAGCGGTTCAGATGATCGCAGGCTACCAGCCCATCAGAGCCGTCGCGAATCCGGCCAGGCTCGGTACAAAAGGTATCCCAGATACAGGGCTCGCGACTTTCGGCAGCGCCTTCGATCTGAAAGGCGGCGGTGGCGACACCAAAGATAAAATCTGAGCGTAACAGCGGTGAATTTTCGGCTAAAACAATCTTCTGCATAGAGGCTTCTTCTGTCTGGTTTTTGCACATGCTTTTCGCACATAGTTTCTGAACAATAGCGCCAAAAAATATTGCGCTCAGCGGCAGGTGTGCTATAAATGAAAGCGCTTACATTAATACTAGACGCCGCTTTGCCGAACGTCAATTAAAACAGAAACGACAAGGGAACCCTTATGGCTGCCACACC
>DAIOUM010000138.1:0-4408 GCA_036759505.1 Alishewanella sp.
TAAGCGGTGCGCAACTGCTCAAAGCGCGCATCCAGCCAGGCTTCCAGGGATTTTTCTTTTTTACCGTCCGCGCTGTGTGGTTTCAGAATATAGGCACACATTACCGGTGATAGTGTCAGCGCCACCACGCCAGAGAGGATCACCGACGCGGCCAGTGTAAAGGCAAACTCAACAAACAACACCCCGGTTAAACCGCCGACAAAACCTATTGGCAGGAATACCGCCACCAGCGTGGTCGACATCGAGATAATCGGCCAGGCCAGTTGTCGCGCGCCCATGATGGCGGCGTCGATGCGGGAATGGCCTTCTTCGATAAAGCGGTGAATATTTTCCAGCATAATGATCGCATCATCGACCACGATACCAATTGCCAATACCATCGCCAGTAACGTCAGCAGGTTAATTGAGAACCCCAGGATCCACATCAGAAAGAAGGTGCCGACCAGTGACACCGGGATAGCGACGGCAGGGATAATGACGCTGCGGATTGAGCCTAAGAAGGCGTAAATCACCAGTACGACTATCACCAGTGCCAGCACGATAGAGATCACCACCTCGTCAATGGCGTTTTCAATATACTCGGTTGAGTCATACGGAATGTCGGCATCCAGCCCCTGTGGCAGCTGCGGGATAATATCGCGATCCCAGACTTTGCGCACTTCAGCAATTACATCCAGGGCGTTAGCATCCGGCGAAATCTCAATACCCATAAAGGTCGCCGCCAGACCATTAAAACTCACGGAGCTGTCATAACTTTCCGCACCGAGTTCGACAGTGGCGACATCGCTTAACCGTACTACCGCCTTACCGTCACTGCTGATAATCAGCTGTTTAAATTCTTCCGGTGAGCGCAGATCAGTCGCGGCATTCAGATCGACGGCGACCATCTGCCCTTTGGTGGAACCCAGTGCCGCCAGCACATTGTTACCACGCAGCGCAGCATTAACATCTGAGCCGGTCAGGTTGTAGGCGGCCAGTTTCACCGGATCCAGCCAGATCCGCATCGCAAAGGTGCGGGCACCCAGAATTTCGGCGCGTTGCACCCCCGGAATCGTCGCCAGCTGGGGTTCTACGACCCGCACCAGATAGTCGGTGATCTGGTTATTACCCAGCACTTCGGAATAGAACGACAGATACATCGCCGCTACGTTCTGGCCGACTTTGAGCGAAATCACCGGATCGCGGGCATTTTCCGGCAGTTCCGAGCGAATTTTATTCACCTGGGCGGCGATCTGGGTCAGCGCCTCGTTCGGGTCATAATCGAGCCGTAAAAAGGCCTGAATAGTACTGACCCCGGATACCGAGGTGGAAACCAGATAATCAATGCCCTCAGCCGCGGCAATTTCCCGTTCCAGTGGCGTGGTAATAAAGCCCTGGATCAGGTCGGCATCGGCGCCGACATAGACGGTGCTGACGGTAACGACGGCATTTTTAATTTCCGGGAACTGCCGCACATTCATCTCTGAGATAGCGCGCAGGCCCAGCAGCAGGATCAGCAGACTGACCACACTGGCCAGGATCGGCTTTTTAATAAAGATATCGGTAAAGCGCATACTGCAATCCTTACTGGTTAGCCGGCGTTGGGTTTAATTCAGCGCTGGGTGCGGCCGAACTGTTTTCCACAATATTTACCGCGGCGCCATTGCGCAGCTTCAATAAGCCAGAGGTCGCCACCAGCTCACCAGGCTCCAGACCTGCGGTCACGGCAATCAAATCACCACGGGCTTCGCCGGTGCGGATAAAGCGCTGTTGCGCCACCTGTTGACCGTCCTGTTCGGAAATGACAAACACTGAGTTGCCATAAGGATTAAACTGCACTGCTGTTTGTGGGATCAGGGTAACAGTGTTGGGTTCACCCGTTGTCATGCTGACGCGGGCGAACATACCCGGGCGCAGTAACTGCTCTGGGTTAGCAAAGGTGGCCTGCACTTCGATACTGCGGCTCGACTCGCGAATACCCGGTGCCACCGCCGTGATTTCACCAACAAATGCCTGTTCAGCATAGGCATCCACCCGCACCGTTAACGGCTTACCGACTTCAATCAACGCCAATTGCTGCTCGGGCAGGGTAAAGTTCAGATAGATAGGCTCCAGCGATTGCAAACTGACGACAGTGGTGCCGCCAGTCAGTAACTGCCCGAGACTGACCTGACGAATACCGGCCACACCATCAAAGGGCGCAACCAGCGATTTTTGCGCAATCCGTGCCTGCTGTGAGGCGACAGCAGCGCTCGCCTGAGCGGCTTCACTTTCGCGCCGACGCAGATCCAGCTCAGAGACGCCTTTATCGCGGAACAGCCGCTCCAGACGGCTCTGCTCCAGCTTCGCCAATTGCTCAGCGGCCTTTAACCTTGCCAGCTCGGCCTGATCAACACTGTCGTCCAGTTGCACTAACAGCTCACCTTTTTTAATCAGGGCGCCATTCTCAAAGCGAATGCTGCGGATAATGCCACTGGCTTCGGTGGTAAGCTCGGTGCTGTTAACTGCGGCAAAGCTGCCGATGGCATTGACGGCAGGTTGCCAGGCATCACGGCTAACAGTAGCTGCGGTAATAGCAGCCGGTGGCATCGGCATATTGTCGAAGAATTGATTCATAAAATAATTACCGACGGCTTTAAAACCAAAGATACCGCCGAACAGCACTGTTACCAGGACAAGCATAATAATCATACGCTTAAGCATGATGTCTCCTTACAAGGGCAGGCGCCCGATTAACTAAAACTAAAATCTGTTACACATTGAGCGGGTCCGCATTAAGCGGGCACAGTTGATGAAATAACTGCTCAACGCGTTGTTTTAAATCCTGGATTTGCGCGGTCAATACCACAGTATCAGTAATATCCAGCAAGGGTTGCCACTGCATACCATTTAATAGCAGATGCATATGGCGATAACGTTGCAACGAATCTTTGTTTAAACCAAAGGCTTCAAACAAGCCGGCGGTTTGTTCCAGATTATGACTGCCACAGCAGAGCGCCCAGGGCGCGATTGACAGCTCCAATGCTGAGCACTGGTGATCCGGTAGTTCACCGGCGTCAATGGCCGCGCGCACTATGCCGCTGACCAGAGCTGACAGCGGCTTGCTATTATCCAGGATCAGCTGTCGGCGACTAGCAGAGGCGTTTTCCCAGACCACTTCGGTAAAGACATATTGTTCCAGCCTGGCATGGCTGGGGTGATACTGGCGCGCCAAATCTTCTGCGACACAAAGTGCCAGGATTTTGTTGCGGTGTGGTATCGCCAGTGCCGCGATCTGTTCAAATAACCGCAGTTGGTTGCAACCGTTACGGGCCACTAATGCCAGCAATAAATCTTCTTTCGAACTGAAATGTTGATACAGGGTGCCTGTGGCGTATTCGCAGGCTTTAGCCAGTGGCGCCATTTGCAGTTGCAAAATGCCATCGCGGGCAATCAGTTCAGCGGCTTTATCCAAAAACAATTGTTCACGGGCGGCGCGCTGGCGTTCTTTACGTTGGTTTACCGTCATAGGATCTGTAGCTCTTATAAACAGGTTCGAATTATGAACCTGATTCAAAAAATGAGCAAGGCTCAAATTGTCTACCGCGTAAAAAGTTGATCCAGCTTGCTACCCAGAGCTGAAAAATTCGCTATAACTATCAACAACACGTTCAAGCCAAGGAGCAGTAATGACTATTAACACTGTCGCTGAATTGATGACGCCCGATCCGTTATCGGTAAAACGGGATGCCACCCTAAAAGACGCACATGATCTGATGCGGGAAAAAAATATTCGCCATATCCCGGTGATTGATAGCAATGGTGAATTGATTGGTATGTTGACACAAAAAGTCATGATTGCCGCAGTGATGAGTCTGCTGGCTAAGTTCGGCGCTACTGCTCTGGAGCGCAAGGAGAAGCAGCAGTTAGTAGCAGAATTAATGCTCACTGATTTTGCCACCGTTACCCCGGAGCAAAGTCTGCAACAGGTGGCTAGTTTCTTTGTGCAAAATCGGCATGGGTGTTTACCGGTGGTCAATGCCAATAACAAACTGCTCGGTATTCTGACGTCGTCGGATTTTGTGCGGCTGGCCGCAGAATTGCTGGAACAACGGGGATAAAAAAACCTCTGCCGGGGCAGAGGTTTTACTGTTAAGTTAGCGCAGCAGGCTTAGCCTGAGCGGTGAGTGTTTGCTTATAGTACACCCATTTCCTGCAGCAAATTGTCGGCTTTGTCGACGATTTGCATCTGCCACAACATAAAGCGCAGATCGACCTGGATTGAACGGGTATTTGCCGGGTTGAAATCCCAATCTGAGATAATCGAATCCAGGGTACCATCAAAGGCTAAGCCCACGAATTCACCCTTGCTATTCAGGATCGCTGAGCCGCTGTTACCACCGGTAATATCCAAGGTGGCCAGATAGTTTACTGGTACCGAGTTCAGGCT
>DAIOUM010000139.1:0-4358 GCA_036759505.1 Alishewanella sp.
ACAGCAGCAACCTGAGTAAACAGCTTACCCAGCTCAGCATCACTGCAGCTAAAGGCACTCAACAAGCGGCCTTAGTACAACAGCGCATAGAGTTTACGCCGGTACTGGCTGGCCAGCGGGTCGCCCTTAGGCAAGGCCGCCAGGATATCTAAAAACAGCTTTTTGCTTTGTCCAAAGTTCAGGTCCTGCTGCAGAATCTGCAGCAGCAACGCCAATGCCTCTTCTGAGCGCAATACGGCCTGGTACTGCACAGCTAATTGCTCTTTTAAACTGTTATCTGCCGGTGCTGCTGCCAGCCGGGCTTCCAGCGCCTGGATCTCCGGTGTATTGCTGGCCTGCTGCGCCAACTCCAGCTTGGCCAGCACGGTTTTATATAAGGCGTCCTGATCAGCCAGCCGCACTTCAGCCAGAAGCTTTTCAGCCTGGGTTAACTGGCCAAGGCCAATAGCGGTATCGGCTAACCAGAGTTTAATTTCTATCCGCTCTGGCGCCAGCGTCAGCGCTTCGGCCAGCAGCGGATAAGCTTCAGCGAGTTGCTGCTGTGCCAAATATTGCTGGGCCTTGGCAATCAACTCATCTTCCGGTTTTGGCAGATAAGCCGCCAGCCGGGTCAGAATTTGCTGCTCGGTCTCAGCACCGGCAAAACCATCGACCGGCCGGCCATCTTTAATCAGCATGACGGTAGGCAGTGATTGCACACCAAACTGCATCGCCAAGTCCTGCTCCTGATCGCAATTTACTTTGGCCAGACACAATTGCTGTGGGTACTGGCGGACAATTTTTTCCAATACCGGACTTAACTGCTGACAAAGCGCACTGCGCGCTGACCAGAACTGGAAGATCACCAGTTGCTGTAACGAACGGTCTAGCACTTCGCGGGCATTGATCAGGCTGACGTCAACAATAGGGTTTTGCATACTTCACTTCCTTAGCTTTAACTCCCTGTACTATGGTGGCGACGTGCCGCTTTTCAAAGCAGTAAAGAAGTCTAAAAGCATGAAAAAGGCATCGACTTTCCGCGACCATTACCGTAAATTAATCAGGCGCACTATAAAAGCCTCAGAGCTAACCACTAAAGCGCCGGTAAGGTTCGCCAATACCGTTCAGCCAACCACGTAGCACAAGGTAGCATTTAGGCTGCCAACAGCGTTCTGTACCCGAAAAACAGGCGCTTTGACCTCAGTAAAATGATGAGACCTGACTATGACAAGCCAATCCAAACATGCCGAGATGTTATCGGGCGCAGCAATGGTGATCCGTGCGCTGGCCGATGAAGGGGTAGAATACGTCTATGGCTATCCCGGTGGCGCTGTATTGCATATCTACGATGCGTTATTTCAGCAAAATAAAGTAAAACACGTGCTGGTGCGCCACGAACAGGCCGCGACCCATATGGCCGATGCCTATGCCCGTGCCACAGGCAAAGCCGGCGTGGTACTGGTGACCTCCGGCCCGGGTGCTACTAATGCAGTAACCGGTATCGCCACCGCCTATATGGACTCAATCCCGATGGTGGTGCTGACCGGCCAGGTGATGAGCCATCTGATTGGTGAAGATGCGTTCCAGGAAACCGATATGCTGGGCATTTCCCGCCCTATTGTGAAACACAATATGTCGGTGCGTCGCCCCGAGGATATTCCGTACCTGATTAAGAAGGCGTTTTACATTGCGCAAAGCGGCCGGCCGGGCCCGGTGGTGCTGGATATCCCGAAAGATATGACGATTCCGAGCAATAAGTTTCCGTATCATTATCCGGACGAAATTAAGCTGCGCTCTTATCAGCCAAAACTAAAAGGCCATAGCGGCCAGATTAAAAAAGCGGTTAGCGCGCTGTTGGCAGCGAAAAAGCCGGTGCTGTACTCGGGCGGCGGCGTGATTATGGGTGGCGCTGCCGCCGAGCTGACTGAACTGGCGCAATACCTGAACCTGCCGGTGACCAATACCCTAATGGGGCTGGGTGCCTATCCGGGTGAGGACAAGCAGTTTATCGGTATGCTGGGGATGCATGGCAGCTACGAGGCGAATCAGGCCATGCATCATGCTGATCTGATCCTGGCGGTCGGCGCCCGCTTTGACGATCGGGTCACTAACAACACCAAAAAATTCTGTCCGAATGCCACCATTATCCATATCGATATTGACCCGGCCAGTATCTCAAAAACCATCAATGCCCATATCCCTATTGTTGGCTTGGTACAGCCAGTGCTGGAAGAAATGCTGGCGACTGTGAAGCAGAAAAAGAAAAAGCTGGATAGCAGTGCGCTCGAGCAATGGTGGCAGCAGATTAATGACTGGCGCGCTGTACATGGTGGCCGCTATGACACTACCTCTGCGCTGTTAAAGCCCCAGCATGTGATAGAGCAGGTCAGCAAGATCACCAAAGGCGAAGCCTTTGTCTGCAGTGATGTCGGCCAGCATCAGATGTTTGCCGCCCAGTACTACAAATTTAATAAACCAAACCGCTGGATCAACTCCGGCGGCCTTGGCACCATGGGTTTTGGTTTGCCGGCAGCGATGGGCGTCAAGCTGAATTTCCCGCAGGCGGATGTGGTCTGTGTCACCGGCGAGGGCTCAATTCAGATGAATATTCAGGAGCTGTCGACCTGCAAGCAATATGGTTTGGGGGTGAAGATTATCAACCTGAATAACGGCTATCTGGGCATGGTTAAGCAGTGGCAGGATATGAACTATGAGTCGCGCTACGCCAGTTCCTATATGGACTCGTTACCTGACTTTATCAAACTGGCTGAGGCCTATGGCCATGTTGGCATCCGGGTCACCAAACCGGAAGAGCTGCAACCGGCACTGCAACGCGCCTTTGTCGAGCTCAAAGATCAGCTGGTGTTTCTGGATATCCATATCGATCCGAAAGAGCACGTTTATCCGATGCAAATTCCGGGCGGTGCGGTCAATGAGATGTTTTTAAGTAAGACAGAGAGGACTTAAGCATGCGGCATATTATTTCTGTATTACTGGAAAACGAATCCGGCGCCCTGGCACGTTTGGTCGGCCTGTTTGCCCAGCGTGGCTATAATATCGACTCGCTGACCGTGGCGCCGACAGAAGATCCGACGCTGTCGCGTTTAACGCTGGTGACCCATGGCAATGATCAGGTGATCGAGCAAATTACCAAGCAACTGCATAAACTGATTGAAGTGGTAAAACTGACGGATTTGAGCGAGGCTGCCCATATCGAGCGCGAGCTGATGTTGGTTAAGGTGAAAGCCGTCGGCGAGCAGCGGGATGAAGTAAAACGTAGTGCTGATATCTTCCGCGGCCAGATCGTCGATGTCTCTGCCACCACCTACACTGTGCAACTGGTAGGCACCAGTGACAAACTGGATGCCTTTATTCAGGCCTTAAGCGGTACTCAGATCCTGGAAGTAGTGCGCAGCGGCGTCTCTGGTATCTCCCGCGGCGAAAAGACACTGGCGCTTTAAGCCTCATCCGCGCTCGATACAGCTGCTAACGGCGACTCAGGTCGCCGTTACTTTTTGCTGAAAGCGTCCATAGACCAACTGAAATAGCGGCGCCGCCATCAGCGTAGTGACAATCGCCATGACCACCAGCATCGAGAACAGCCCTTGCTCTATCACGCCATAGCTAAGCGCAATATTGATAATAATCAGCTCCATCAGGCCCCGGGCATTCATCAGTGCGCCGATCGCCAGTGCCGTTGGATTATCGGCGCCTTTTAGCCGGGCTGCCGCCCAGCAGGCAACAAATTTGGCCAGAATAGAACACGCCAGCACGGCCAATGTCACCAACCACAGGCCACCGGCGCCCAGCACATCCAGCCGGGTATTCAGGCCGGAATAGGTAAAAAACATCGGTAACAGCAGCAGTAACACCGGCTTCTCCAGCCGTCGTTGCAGCAAGCCAACCAGGGTACCGCGTGGCATCGCCACACCCAGCAAAAAGCCACCAAAGACCGCATGTAAGCCAACAAAATCCATACTCCAGGCCGACAATGCGAACAACAGCAGGATCAGCACAAATTGCCAGGCCGCCAACTGTTCCGTTAGCGCCACCCGATCCGCCAGCGGTTGTAACCAGAGCCGCATTTTGGTCAGCATTAACCAGGCATAGAGGCTACCGCCCAACAGTGCTTTAATCAGCAGCTCACTACCGCCACCGAAGCTGGCCAATACCAGCGCCAGCACCAGCCAGGCTGCCGCATCGTCGATAGCGCCGGCCGCCAGCGCCAGAGTACCCAGTTTAGTACCAGCGAGGCCCCGCTCATAAATAATCCGTGCCAGCATCGGAAAGGCCGTAATGGCGATGGCCGCACCAAGAAACAGTGCCGCATTGGCATAGCTGATGCCGGGCGCAAACAAACCAGGCATAGGTAATAACCA
>DAIOUM010000140.1:0-4255 GCA_036759505.1 Alishewanella sp.
TCAATAAATAGCACAGCCAGTGAATAAGCTTCTGCAACTTCTAAACCTTCAGCGCTTCCCAAACAGAGTAACGCTGTTGACCAGGCATCGGCCTCTGTTAAATCATCATGTAGTACTGTTACGGATACGGTGCTATGGGTTACCGGTCTCAGATTACGGCCATCCAGGATATGGCTATAACGCGTCCCGTCGTGATCATAAAAATGACGATAGGTACCGGAAGTCATAATTGCCAGTGGCTCCTGCTGCTGAATTTGCACAACTTTTTGCAGCTGTTGCGCCCCTGGCAGTGGCCGCTCGATTGCGATGCGCCAATGGCTGCCATCCGGCTTCTTACCCCGGGTTTGTAACTCGCCGCCTATCTCTATCAAATAGTTTTCAATGCCAAATTGTTCGGCAATCACCGTAAGCCGGTGTACCGAATGCCCCTGTGCAATGGATGATAAATCGATACTGAGCTTGGGATGTGGTTTTTGGAGTGTTAAAGCGTCTGAGACGATGACCGTATTGATGCCAAGTTGTGGTGCAATAGCGTTAAGTTCGTCCTGGGTTGGAATATACAGCTGTTGTGCCCGAAAACCCCACAATGAAAACAACGGTCTGACAGTCGGATCGTAGCAACCTGCAGTTGCCTGGCTAATACGCTGTGCCGTTAACACCAGTTGAGTGATTTCCTCACCAACGTGAAGCGGCTCCAACGTCTCACTTTGGTTAAAATGCTCAATCACCGAGTCTGGCCGATAATTTGACATTAACTTATCCAACCGCTGTAACTCTGTTGCGATCGCCTGCTCAAATTGCTGCCGCTCGACCGGCGTTTGACTCCAGTAGGTTACGCTATAGGTTGTGCCCTGCGCCTGGCCAGAGAATTTATATAATACCGCTGCGCGCTCACAGGCCGACAAAATAACAAGTAACAACACCGCTACCAGCCCATTTCTCATGCTCTGCTCCCCGACCGACGACAATTCTTATATTCAGTAATAGTGTTACCCCAGTGTCAGGCGATAACCGACACCAGGCTCAGTCTTAAGGTAACGGGGCGCTGCCGGCAGCTCTTCCAGTTTCTGCCGTAATTGCCCCATATGTACCCGCACATATTCAGGCCTGTCGATATAGGCTGCACCCCAGACCTGGCTGAGAATTTGATTATGGGTTAGCACTCTGTCTGCATGGCGCAGTAACAATAGCAAAATATCGTATTCGGTTTTGGTAAGATGAATATCCTGCCCTGCCCGGCTTACCTTGCGTTGTACCGGGTCAACCTGAATTTGTCCAAAACTAAATACCTGCTGCGAAGGTATGCTTTGGCGCAGGTTAGCCCGGATCCGCGCTAATAACTCGGCCGCGCTAAAGGGTTTGGTCACATAATCATTAGCGCCGTTATCCAGCGCCTTTACTTTGTCTTGCTCGCTTTGGCGCGCCGAAATCACAATAACAGGGGTATCAGACCAGCTGCGTAGTTGCTCTAACCAGAGCTGACCATCCATATCTGCCAGCCCTAAATCCAACAAGATCAGATCTACGCTTTGCTGCACTAAATACTGCAGTGCCGGCATACCTTGCGCGAAACTCACCGCTTGATAGGCTTTGGTTTTCAGCAAGGTGGTGAGAAAACTTTGCATCGCCGGATCATCCTCCAGCACCAGAATACGTTCAGCCAAAGACAACTCCTTGTAGGGTGATACAGGCATGCTTAGACATCTGTTAGCGCCTGTTGCTGATGAGCAAGCGGATGGTCAGGCCAATTCAGACTAGCGGTAAAATACCCGTTCCCGGCGACAGCCGCAGCAAAATGGCCCTGATGCAGGTGCATCACCGCCTCACAAATCGCGGTACCCAGACCACTGCTACTATCACGCTGCGCCTTACGCTCGCTGGCGACCGGATTTATCACCTGCAATCGATAGTTTCCCGCCTGCCGCGTAAAGGTGATTTGCAGCGGTGGCTTACCGTACTTCACGGCATTTTCCAGCATATTTGCCAGCGCAATTTCCAGTAAGGTGGCATCGGCAACACAGTCTGTGGCAGCTAACTGTATCTCGAACTGCTGTTCTGCTAACAGCATCGCCCGCCTTGCGATCGCAGCAGAGATAATATCGTTGATACTGTGGGTAGCTAACACAACGGAGCTTTGCATTTGCTGCACCCGGCTTAACTCCATCACTTTATCAAAATGCGCGTTCAACAAACTGGCCTGGCGATAAATATGGCTGGCCTGCTCGCGGATCTGCTCGGCACTAAGCGCCACATCCTGCTCAGCCAGCATACTGGATGCCCCCATAATGGTTGCCAGCGGAGTGCGTAAATCGTGAGATAAAGAGCGCAGCATCATGGCGCGACTGTGCTCAAGCTCAGCTTGCATTCTGGCTTGCCGGGCCTTCCCTACCAGTAACTGGCGCTGGCGCAGGTGTTTTTTGGCGCGGGCCAGTTCAAAGCGCAGTCGGCCAGATAAACGGGCAATAAAAATACCCAACAGCAGCATCACCACAAAGGTAATCAGGTAATCGCCCTGATGCACGAATAAGGTGTAGTACGGCTCAACAAAGAGTAAATTTAACAACAGCACACTGACGAAGGTACAAATAATGGCCCAGCGTTGCCCCGCATATTGGGCTACCCAGGTTACCCACAACAGCTGTAACATGGCAACATCGGTTGTGGTTGCCATCACCCGCGCCGGCAATAATAGCAAGGCAATAACAACCGGCATGACCAGCGTCAGCAGCACAAGTTGCCACCAGCTTACACGCTGCGCAGGACGTTTCTTCATAATCAGTTCAACTTAATAACGCCAGTACATGGGCGTAAATAACAATAGCATAGTTAAAATCTCCAGTCTGCCCAGTAACATACCAAAGGTCAGGCTCCACTTTGCACCGGCGGGTAAGCTGGCAAAGTTGCCGGCCGGGCCAATAATCTCGCCCATCCCGGGCCCTACGTTACTTACCGCCGTAGCCGCTCCGGTTAAAGCTGTAACCAGATCCAGTTCAAACATCGATAACACTAATGCCAGCGCAGCGATGGTGGCAAAATAGATAAAGGCAAAGGCCAGCACGGCTCCCAGCAGGCTGTCATCGACTTTTTTGCTGCCATATTTCTGAGTCCAGACGGCATTGGGATGGATCAGTAAATTAAATTGTTTTAGCAGTAAATAGCCGGCCAGCTGGGTACGAAAAATCTTCAGGCCGCCGGAGGTCGAACCGGAGCAACCGCCGCAAAATGTCAGATAAAAGAACAAAACCACGGCCATACTGCCCCAAAGCGTGTAATCTTCAGAGGCATAGCCACAGGTGGTGATTACCGAAACCACGTTAAATACACTGTGCGTCAGCGCATCCCACCACGCGCGCTGATGATGCCATACCTGATACAGGCTTAATAGCAATGCCACCATCACAACTATCGCTAAAAAGGCTTTAACCTGCGGATCGCGCAGCAAAGCCCACTTGTCGCCTTTGGCCATACCGACAAAGAGTACAAAAGGTAAGGCAGCTAACGTCATCCACAAACTGGCCAACCAGAGCAGCCAGGGCTTATCATTAAAATGCCCAAAGGAAGCGTCATAATTGGCAAAACCACCGGTGGCGGACGAGGTCATGCCATGGGTGATAGCATCAAACCAGGACATGCCACCCAGTTTGTAACTCAAACTGGCCGCCAGAGTAATCGCCAGATAGACCAACAAAATATAGCTCGACAAACTGCTGCTACGGGGCAGTATTTTATCGGAAATATCAGAGCTTTCTGTTTTAAACAGCTTCATGCCGCCAATTTTTAACGCCGGTAAGATGGCAATCGCCATCACGATAATGCCGATGCCACCAATCCATTGCAGCATTGCCCGCCAGAACAGCACGCCCTTAGACATCGTATCCAGATTGCTTAATACCGTAGAGCCGGTGGTGGTAATAGCCGACACCGTCTCAAACCAGGCATCGGTCACGCTTAACCCCGGAATACTCAGATACAGCGGCAAGGCAGAAAAAATACAAATACTCAGCCAGCACAGTGTCGTTAACAAAAATAAATAGCGTTTTTTCAGATGCACAGCGCCACCGGAACGCATGACCAGCACGACTCCGGTGATCACCGTCACAATGGCAGAAAGCAGGAAGTTCCAGAACTCCCGCTCGGCAAAGCTGAAGCTGACCATCATGGTCAGTAACTGCGCTGCGCTAAGGCTCACTAATAAATAACCCAATACCCGGTAGAAGAAATGCTGGGTTCGGGTCTGCCGATCGGCAAAAGAATA
>DAIOUM010000141.1:0-4200 GCA_036759505.1 Alishewanella sp.
ACTAATAACAGCATGACAAATTCCATGCATCCTCCGACGAAAAATTGACAAGACCTCTAAGGTAGTGATGTTAAAGCATAAGCCGTGCCAAGATTATAGTTGCTGCCACGATTTTGATATTTTCTGTAAGAATGCTTGTCATAGTCGCCATTAATGGCTTTTATGAGGAAATCCGGCTTATAGTAACTTCAACTGAAACAGTACAGAGGCAGCAACATGACAACAGCGATTACCCGTGGCGGCTTAACCATTAAAGCGCCGATCAGCGATGCCTATCAGCAAATCCTGACTGAGCCGGCCTGTCAATTTGTCAGCGAGCTGGTACAGCTATTCCGGCCCCGGTTAAAAGCCCTGTTAGCGGCGCGGGCAGAGCGGCAGGCGCAATTTGATGCCGGCGCCTTACCTGATTTTCTGCCTGAAACCCAAGCCATCCGCGACGGCGCCTGGCAGGTTGCGCCTCTACCAGCCGATTTGCTGGATCGCCGGGTGGAAATTACCGGTCCGGTGGACCGCAAGATGATCATCAACGCCCTGAATGCCGATGTAAAAGTCTTTATGGCGGATTTTGAGGACTCGCAAACGCCGAGCTGGGATGGTGTGATTGAAGGTCAGATCAACCTGCGCGATGCTAACCTTGGCACTATCAGCTATACCGATCCACAAAGCGGTAAACACTATGCGTTAAAAGACAAGCCGGCGTTATTAATTGCTAGGGTCCGCGGTTTGCACTTATGGGAAAAGCATATTGAGCTGGATGGTGAGCAAATTCCGGGCAGCATTTTGGATTTTGCGCTGTATTTTTACCATAACTATCAGACCCGCCTGGCGAAAGGTACTGGCGTGTACTATTACCTGCCGAAATTACAAAGCCATCTGGAAGCGAAATGGTGGGATGATATCTTCCATTTTACCGAGCGTAAGTTTGCTGTGGCGACAGGTACCATCCGCGCCACTATCCTGATCGAAACCCTGCCAGCCGTATTCGAGATGGACGAGATCCTGTATATGATGAAAGACCATATCGCCGCACTGAACTGTGGGCGCTGGGATTACATTTTTAGCTATATCAAGACCTTAAATAACCATCCGGATCGGGTATTACCAGATCGGCAGGTCGTGACCATGAATAAGCCGTTTTTAAGTGCTTACTCGCGACTGCTGATCAAAACCTGTCATAAGCGCGGTGCGCTGGCGATGGGCGGTATGGCGGCTTTTATTCCGGCTAAGGATCCGGCGGCCAATGCCGCGATTTTAGAGCGGGTGACTGCCGATAAAACGCTGGAAGCCAGTAATGGCCATGACGGTACCTGGGTAGCCCATCCGGGGCTGGCTGCTACCGCCAATGCGGTTTTTGACCAGGTGTTAACTGGCGGTAAAACCAATCAACTGCATGTGCTGCGCGAGCAGGATGCGCCGGTCACCGCCGCCGATCTGCTGGCGCCTTGTGATGGTGAACGCACTGAGCAGGGGATGCGCACCAATATCCGGGTGGCGCTGCAATATCTTGCCGCCTGGATCAGCGGCAAGGGTTGTGTGCCGATCTATGGTTTGATGGAAGACGCTGCCACGGCGGAGATTTCCAGAACCTCGATCTGGCAGTGGATCAAACATGGTAAGCAGCTGAGTAATGGTCAGCTGGTCACCAAAGCATTTTTTGCTACCTTACTGGAGCAAGAAGCCGAAGTAGTGTTCGCCGAGGTGGGCGCCGAGGTCTGGCATAGCCAGAATTTTGAGCGCGCCAAAGCCTTATTGCTGGACATTACCACAGCAGATGAACTGGTGGACTTCCTGACCCTGCCAGCTTATCAACTGCTGGATTGATATAACAAGACCTGAAAAAACCTGATGTTCAAGGCGCCCCTGTGGCGCCTTTTTCGATTTTATGTCTAATCCAGTTCAGGTCAGTTCAGTTCATCTGCCGTTTCGGTGATCAGGCGGCGAAACCAGATATGGCTGGCATCCTGATGTAGCAGAGGACTCCAGATCATTTTCAGCTCAATTGACGGAATGGCAAAAGGTGGATCCATAATCGCCATCGTCGGGTCCTTTTCGTATAAACGGGCGGCGCGGCTGGGTAGCGTCGCAATCAGGTCAATACCTACCGCCAGATGCATCGCCACATGGTAGTTACGGGTAAAGACGGTGATATTGCGTTGTTTGCCCAGTTTGGCCAGGGCTTCGTCTACCCAGCCGAGCTTTTGCACATCTTTCGGATCCATACCGACGCCGACACCAAAGCCGGTTTTACTGACCCAAATATGCTGCGCTTTCAGATAGCTATCCAGATTAAAGTGCGAGAGCACCGGGTTTTGCCGGTTTAGCAGGCAGGAAAAACTATCGCGCCAGACGGTTTTCTGATGAAACGACTGCGGTAATTGATCAAAGCGGTTAATCGCCATATCGACCTTGCCATTTTCCACATCATGAAAGGTCACATCGGACGGGGTCATAATATCCAGACTGGTATAGGGCGCCTGTACCCGCAATTTTTTTAATAGCGCTGGGATCAGCGTCGAGGCCGCATAATCGCTGGCCATGATCCGGAACACGCGCCGGCTTTGTGACGGCTCAAAATCTTTGTTCGGTTGTAAGGTTTCTTCCAGGGTTAGCAAAACACCGCGTACCACAGGGGCTAATTCGCGGGCCCGTTCGGTGGGCACCATCCCCTCAGAGGTGCGCACCAGGATCGGATCGTTGAGTAAATCCCGCAGTCGTTTTAAGCCGTTACTCATCGCCGGCTGGGTGATATTCAGCTGGTTGGCGGCACGGGTCACATTCTTCTCCCGCAGCAGCACATCCAGGTAAACCAGCAGGTTGAGGTCCATTTTATTGATATTCATATCTGAAATGCTCAGCTGTCAGTACATTATTGCGCTGAATCATAGCATTGCTGCAAAGCGAACCCAATAGCCGCTTTTGTCATTCATATAAAAAATGATGAGCATCATGAAAATCAGCTTTATGAATCTTTGTTTTGTTAACTATATTGAAAGCACACCACAGCGGTTACAGTTAAAACCAAGAGGAAACTACCATGACAGCTTATCAAGATCAGATCGCCGCGTTAGAGCAAGTTGTTGGCAGCAACCAGGGCTGGAATGCTATCAGTCCTGAGTATGCGGCACGGATGCGCTTACAAAACCGTTTTAATACCGGTTTAGATATCGCGAAATATACCGCTAAGGTGATGCGCGCCGATATGGCCGCTTATGACGCCGACAGCAGCCAGTACACGCAGTCATTAGGTTGCTGGCATGGCTTTATCGGCCAGCAAAAACTGATTGCGATTAAAAAGCACTTTGGTACCACCAAGCGCAAATACCTGTATCTGTCTGGCTGGATGATTGCCGCACTGCGCTCTGAGTTTGGCCCGCTGCCGGATCAATCTATGCACGAGAAAACCTCAGTGCCGGCATTAATCGCTGAGTTATACACCTTTTTAAAACAAGCCGATGCCCGTGAGCTGGGTGGTTTGTTCCGTGAGCTGGATGCGGCCCGTGCTGCCGGTGACAGCGCCAAAGCTGCAGCGGTACAGAGCAAGATTGATAACTTTGAAACCCACGTGGTGCCGATTATTGCCGATATTGATGCTGGCTTTGGTAATGAAGAAGCCACCTACTTACTGGCGAAGAAAATGATTGAAGCCGGTGCCTGTGCGATTCAGATTGAAAACCAGGTCTCGGATGAGAAGCAGTGTGGTCACCAGGATGGTAAGGTCACAGTACCGCATGCGGATTTCCTGGCGAAAATTAACGCCGTACGTTACGCCTTCCTGGAGCTGGGCGTCGATGATGGCGTTATTGTTGCCCGTACTGACTCTCTAGGTGCGGGTTTAACCAAGCAAATCGCGGTAACCAAAGCGCCGGGCGATTTAGGCGATAAATATAACAGCTTCCTGGATGGCGATTATATTAGCAGTGCTGATGATATTGCCAATGGTGACGTAGTAGTAAAAGCCAATGGTAAGCTGTTAAAGCCGAAGCGTTTGGCCAGTGGTTTGTTTCAGTTCAAACCGGGCAGTGGTGTCGACCGGGTGGTATTGGATTGTATTACCTCATTACAAAACGGTGCTGACTTACTGTGGATTGAGACCGAGAAGCCACATATCGGTCAGATCAAAGAGATGGTTGACCGGATCCGAGAGGTGGTGCCAGGTGCCAAGCTGGTTTATAACAACAGCCCATCCTTTAACTGGACACT
>DAIOUM010000142.1:0-4138 GCA_036759505.1 Alishewanella sp.
TTGTCTTAGCCCGATTGAATAAATCGGGCCTTTTTTTGTCTGCTAGCACCGCAAACCGGCTTTATTGTTGCAAGGCTTACTGCCCTGTGCCTTTGTCTTCTGCGGGAGCGACAAACTCGGCAGTTAAATACCGCACCGTCATATCATCGCGGATTGCATACAGAAAATTTTCATACAGCACAGTTTTCGGCACTGGACCATATTGTCTGGAATCCCGGCTTTGGTTAGTGTTATCCCCTAACACAAAATATTCATCCGCGGCGAGTTGCAGCTTACGGTACTCTCTTTGACACTGCGCAGCGTTTTCAAATCGAAAACCCACCCAATTATTAACCTGTTGATAGGCAATATCATTGACGTATACCAAGCCGTCGCAGATGGTGATTTGATCTCCCGGTACGCCATGGATTCTCTTGATACTGCTCTTACCTTCAATTTCCGCTCGTACCATCACACCAGGCTGAAATGAAAGCGCAAAGTTCCGACCGATGACCAGATCCCCTTTTGTTAGCAAAGGCCAGGCAGAACCTGAACCTGATATATTGCCAAGGACGTAACCGATAGCCCCGGTAGCCATGAAGGTAACCAGCAACAGAACCGCAGAGATATAATAGCCCATACCAGCCAAAATATTTTTGCGTAAGGCAAAAGCAATACCCTGAGCAGCAAGCAAAGCGATCCCCAGGTAACACCAGCTTTGCAACTGCTGCGGGCTATCGCCAAGCTGAAACAGCCGCAAACTCAGCAAAAAGGTAAGCCAAATTAGGATATTTATAATAAAGAAATGCTGCGTAGGACTTTTTCTAAACAAGCTAACTCCTTTAGCTAAAACAGACCGAACTCAATTAGAAACGCAAGATTACGGCCAAAGCAGCGAGTTTATATAGTAACTTAGCGACACAGAAATCGCGGTTGAAATGGCTGGTAAAGCCGCTGCTAACATATTTTTCCAACCCTTGTCATATTCAGGCAGCGGGGCGAATAATTTCACGCCAAGGCGTCGTTTGATCAGCCAGGCCAAACTGAAACTGATAACGACAATTAATGCAAAGAGTGTGAACAATTCCATTGCAATCCTCCATTCCTGCTCAGCTCAGCATGCGGATTATGGCTTAGTTGTACCCTGTTGTAAGCCATAGCTGCGCTAATTCCGGGCTAATCTGACAGATAATACTCAACTGTGGTCACTACGCGTACCTTTTTAATATGGGGTGTATTGGCATCCCGGTCGCTAATCGAAAACTGCCCCTGCGACGCGGTTTTGATTTTGCCCAGCTGACTTTGTGAATCCTGCGCAAATTTTAATGCCACTTCGCGCGCCTGCTTGGTCGCTTCCTCAATCATCTGTGGCTTTAGCTCATTCAATGCCGTAAAGCTGTATTCCACCCGGTTCTGGTAGGGATCCTGATTAAAGACAATACCCTGGCGCCCCAGTTGGCCGATAGCACTGATTAAGCCGCGGATCTTTGTCACATCCTTACTGTAAACCGTTAGCGTTTGGCTGGCGATATAGCGAAACTCCGCCCGATCGCCTTCACCATACTGCTGCGCCTTTTTATCAATCACATTAGGCGCGGCACGGCTGATGGCACTGGCCTCGACACCGCCCTGTTGCAAAAACGCCGTAATTAGGCCGCTTTGCTGCTCCAGGGTTTCAAATAAGCTGCCCAGCTGATTATCGGCTACCGTAAACTGGATCGGCCAAATTACGGTATCGGCTGCCACTTCCTGCTCGGCCAGGCCTTTTACATTCACCACCCGCTCATATTCTTTAAATTTTACCGCCATTTGCTGCACCAGAAATCCCAGTGCCGCCAGCCCGAGCATCAGGCTAAAACCCAGTATTGTTGCTGCCTTGCTTTGCATCTTCATTCTCCTTATTGCCAGTACCCTACTGCAACACCGGCATACTGTGCGACTTGAGTGATTAACGCCAACTTAATAGTTTAGTTGCTGCAGCACACCATCAGCAATTTGCTGCTGGTTATATACCCCGCTATCCAGTACCCAGCCGGTGACCAGCTTAGCCGGTGTCACATCAAAGGCCGGGTTAAATACCGCGGCCTGCGCCGGCGCCCACAGCGTTTGGCCAAAGGCACCCGACACACCGCGTACTTCATCCGCAGCGCGCTGCTCGATCGGAATAGCACCCCCATCCGGACAGGCCAGGTCGATAGTAGTACGCGGTGCCACCACATAAAACGGCACCTGATGATAATGCGCCAGCACCGCCAGGCTATAGGTACCCACTTTATTGGCAAAGTCACCATTGGCGGCAATACGGTCGGCGCCAACAAAGATCCGATCCACCTCACCACGTGCCATTAACATCGCCGCCATATTGTCGCAAATCAGCTGATAGGGAATGCCCAGCTGTTCGCACTCCCAGGCTGTCAGCCGGCCGCCTTGCAATAACGGCCGGGTTTCATCTACCCAGAGCCGGATAGCTTTGCCCTGCTGCTGCGCCAGCCGGATCACCCCCAGCGCAGTACCAACACCAGCAGTGGCGAGGCCGCCGGTATTGCAATGCGTCAGTAACCGCTCGCCGGGTTGCACCAGCGCAGCACCATTTATGGCAAGTTGCTCACATAACGCCACATCTTCGGCAAACAAGGCTTCTGCACAGGCCACTGCGGCCGCGACAAAATCCGGCTGCGCCAGCGCCGTAAGCATACTGTCCAGATTATTCATTAAATTGACTGCGGTGGGCCTTGCCGCACGCAGCACAGCAGCGTCTTGCAGCAGTTGCTCGCGGCTATCGCCCTGTAAGGCGCGGTAGGCCAGTAACAGCACAGCACCTATGCCAATAGCCGGCGCACCACGCAATTGTAAGTTCTTGATCAGTCTCACCATCTGTGGCACGGTAGTACAATGCAACCATTGCTGTTGCTGGGGCAGTAAGGTTTGGTCCAGCACATAGAGCTGTTGCTCGACTAGTTTCAGGCTTAAGGCGGTCAGGTTTTTCATCTGTTTTATCTCATTTGGCGTTGCAGACGTCTGGATGTTTTGCGATTATGCAGCCCTGTTTACCCCTGAGCAAGTGATTGAGGCAACCCGATGACGGCTTATCATATCTTTACCCCAGACGATGCATTACGTTTTGCGGACCGGCATAGTGAACTCTTTGGCGATCACAGTAAATTATCTGCCGTCGAATTTGGCGACGGTAATCTGAATCTGGTATTCCGGGTCAGCAATGATAAAGGCACCTCGCTGATCGTCAAGCAGGCATTACCCTATGCCCGTTGCGTGGGGGAAAGCTGGCCGCTTAGCACCGACCGCGCCCGGATCGAGGCCGAAGTGTTGCAGCAGCATGGCCGCTTTTGCCCACAGCATACGGTGGAAGTATTGCATTTTGAGCCAGCGTTGTCGGCTATTTTAATGGAAGATCTGAAGCAGTATCAGATTTTGCGCAGCGAACTGGTCAAGGGCAAAACCTTTGCACATCTGGCCAGCCAGATGGCAACCTATCTGGCGCAAACCTTGTTTTACAGCAGTGATTTTGTGCTGAGCGGCCCGGTTAAAAAAGCCGCCGTGGCCCGCTTTATCAACCCCGAGCTGTGCCTGATCACCGAGGATTTATTCTTTACCGACCCTTACTGTAATCACGAGCGCAATACTATCCATGCCCTGATTCTGCCGCGGGCACGCCAGCTGTGGCAAGACGAAGCACTGCAGGCCGAAGTGGCGGCGTTAAAGGCCGACTTTTTGTCCAAACCCCAGGCCTTGCTGCATGGTGATGTGCATAGCGGCAGTATCTTTATTAATGCGGATAACTGCAAAGTCATCGACGCCGAGTTTGGCTTTTATGGCCCGATCGGCTTTGATGTCGGGTCCCTGCTCGGTAACTTATTGCTAAACTACGTCGCATGTCCCGGCCTGTTTGCGCCAGCACTAGCAGAGCAGCAACAAGCCTATTTATTAGCGCAAATCCGTGAGCTCTGGCAGCAATTTGCTGCGCAGTTTAGCCAGTTAATGGCCAGCGAAACGCAAGACAGCGCCCTGCAAAACAGCCGCTACCAGCAACACTTTTTACAGCAGGTATTGGCCGATAGTCTGGGTTACGCCGGTTGTGAGCTGATCCGCCGTACCGTTGGCTTGGCGCATGTCGCTGATCTGGAGAAAATTACCGATGCCA
>DAIOUM010000143.1:0-4119 GCA_036759505.1 Alishewanella sp.
TAATAGCCCGCTCAGCGATTAATTTGCTCAGCGCCGCTGCGGCCTGTTTATTATGCGCCAGTAAGACTAAGCCACTGGCTTCACGATCTAGGCGGTGCAGCAGGAATACAGGGCGGGCGGGCACGAAGTGCTGCTCAGCAAAACGCAATAAGCTGAGATGATCGCCCCACTCATTGCCCTGAGACAACATGCCGGCAGGCTTAAACCAGACACTATAAGCCTTTTCATCTGCCAGCAACTGCGCTGCGGCACAGTCCCGGCTTAAAATGTCACTGTCATAATGCAGCGCCAGCCGATCACCGGCTTTGAGCATAAACTGAGCACGCCTGAGTCGTTTTACCGGCTTAGTAATTAGCTGCACGGCACCTTTATTCATTGCATCTTTCAGCCTGCCTTTCGGCAATTCCGGCGCGGCCGCACTAAGTAACTCAATGGCAGTTATGGTGGCGGTAGCAGTGATCTCTCGGCTTAATTTCATCGGTTCTTTGTCACCGCCAACAGCGGTTTTCCATTAGGGTTTCAGGCGATTGATCTTATCAAAAAGCTCTTCCCAGCCGCCAGGAATATGGCGCACCCCACCCTGATCGCGCAATAAACGCTCGATATGAATCGTCAGCCGCTTCACCGGTTGCAAAGTTTTCTGGCGATAGCGATACAAAAACGCCCACAAGGCTAGCGAAAGCACCAACAAATAGCCCAGCCAGAAGGTCAGTAATGCCAGTAGCCCGGCACCGAACAGGCTTTGCCGCTGTTCCAGCATCACCAGAGACAGGGGTTGCTTACCGATCCGTTGCAACTGCAATACACTTTGCTCCAGGTCGCGCAGCGGTGTCTGACCATTGCCTAATAACTTGCCATGCTCATCCAACAGGAAAAAATCGGTTCCTGGCAGCAGTTTCTGGAACGGCTCGAGCAAAACAGCTGAGTCAATAACAAAGATCAACCAACCGCCATGCCCATCGGCAAAGCGTAAACGGCGGCTTAGTAAAATTTTATTCGTTTCCAGGTGGCTCAAGCCGGCCTGCTCAGCAACCGGCACCTTGCGCTGCTGTTCAAGCCAGGGATGTAACGTCTGGATCTGCAGCAGCGAAAGCTGTTGCGGCGTTAAATACACTAAATCCTGATCCGACCAATACAGTACGCGATCCAACCATGGGTACAGGGTTCTGGCGGTATTCAATGCGGCTTCAGAACGGCTTAAAAAACGCAGTTCATTACTGGAAAGTCGCTCTGTCGAGCGTAAGCTTGCCACATCAGGTGTTTGGCCATCGAGGGTATAAAAGAGAGAATTGAATCCGGATTGCAGGTCCGGTTGCTCCAACAACGCCTGTTGTTGCATGCTGTCAGCAAACTTTTGTAACGGTAATAACTGCGCATCCAGATGCAGCGCCTTGATAGCCAGACGCTGGCTTTGCAGCTCCAATCGCTGTTCCAGTGTTAGCAAGAAATGCACTGTTGCCGCAGCAAAGCTTAACAGCAACACAAAAAACGCACCCAGACGCCGGGTGCGTTGATATTCAGATAGGATCGGGTTCTGCATCGGCTGTCCTTGCAGCAGCATTTAACTCGCTTGAACATACTACGTTTTGGCGCAGAGTTAAATACCGCGGGCCATCTGGCCCGATTCTGCCTACAGATTAGCCTCAGCAAAGGACGCCAGCCGGCTACGGACTACCCCGTTCAGATTAATGGTAGTACTGCCCTCAAAGTTCTTAAAGCGCTCGACAATATAGGTTAGCCCTGAGGTCACCGCTGTCAGATAGTTACTGTCAATTTGTGACAGGTTACCGGAGCAGATTAATTTAGTACCCTCGCCACAACGGGTAATAATGGTTTTTAACTGTGCAGCACTGAGGTTCTGGCATTCGTCGAGGATCACTATCGCATTTTGAATGCTGCGGCCGCGCATAAAGTTCACCGACTTAAACTGAATATTGGCTTTCTCCATTATGTAATTGACACTGGCGTGCGGATGCTCATCGGTTTTATGCAGCACTTCCAGCGAGTCGGTGATTGCCGCCAACCAGGGCGCCATTTTTTCTTCTTCTGAGCCGGGTAAAAAACCGATCGACTCAGCAATTTCCGGGGTATTTCGGGTGACAATGACCTTGTCGTACATGCCCTTTTCAATCACCAGCTCCAGCGCTGCGGCAAGGGCAATCAGCGTTTTACCGCAACCGGCAGGGCCGGTCAGGATCACCAGATCCATCTGCGGATCCAGCAAGGCCTGCAATGCCATCGCCTGATAGATATTTTTCGGATGAATACCCCAGGCATGGCGGTGCATCATACGCTCCACGCCATAATCAGCAATTTTCAGTTCCTGCTCGGAGATCGCCAGTACCTTGCCGGCAAAGGATTCGGCCTCATCAATCAGATATTCATTTACATAAGCATTCGGTAATACCTTGCGGCTGATATAGTGCACGACATCGCGACCTTCATTGACGGTGCGACATTCGCCAACCTGAGACCAGAACTCGCCGCTAAACTTGTAATAGCCTTTGTATAGAAATCTGACATCGTCAATTAACTGGTCAGTACGATAATCTTCGACCAGCTTCAGCCCGGCGCCCTTGGCTTTTAACCGCATATTGATGTCTTTCGTCACTAATATGACTTTAACCGGGCTCTTTTCGCGTTGTAAGTAAAGGGCCGTATTAATAATCAGGTGATCGTTTTCACCACCGGGCAGGCCAGGGATTTCATCTTTTAAATGGTGGTCATTGATAATAAAGATATGCCCGCTCGGTCTCTCATCACTGCGAACCGGCAAGGCAACACCGTGCAACATCTGTTCGGGTGATGCATCTTTAAGCACATCCTCCAGCGCCCGGATCGCCACCCTGGCGTCACGGCTGACGTCCTTATGCCGATCTTTGATATGATCCAGTTCCTCCAGTACGGTCATCGGGATTACAACATCATGTTCTTCGAAGTTTAGAAAAGCGAAAGGTTCGTGCAGCAGAATATTGGTATCAAGGACGTAGATCTTCTTCTCTTTCGATTTTTTCCGCGCCATAGGCACTGCTCCTTTTTGTTTTCACCCACAGATTTTTGCATCCTCTAAGTTCAGCATAGTGCATCCCTCCCAGACTGCTATACTGAGTGACAGTTTTTTTAAACTGTCCTGTGACTACCTTGCGACATTCAGATGACAGAAAAATGACCGCAGCAGCTTGTTTTGCTGATGCATCAGAGCGTTTTTCGCTGTACCATGACGCCCCATTTTTAGACTGCCAGGATTACGTATGAGATTTGCACTGGGCCAGCGTTGGATTAGCGACGCGGAATCAGATTTAGGGTTAGGAACCGTTATCGCAATTGAAGGACGGATGCTAACGTTGTTGTTTCCGGCCAGTGGCGAAACCCGGCTCTATGCCCAGCAAGAAGCCCCGCTAACCAGGGTTACCTTTAACGTTGGCGATCAGATTAAAAGTGCCGAAGGCTTTAGTATCCAGGTGCAGGAGTTAAGCGAGCAACAGCAGTTGCTTAGCTATCATGGCGTGCGCATGGATAATGGCGAACCTGTGACACTGCGCGAGACTTTTTTGGATCATTTTCTCAGTTTTAATAAGCCACAGGACCGGCTGTTTGCTGGACAAATCGACCGCTTTGAATATTTCCCACTACGCTTTCAAAGCTGGCAGATGCAGCAACAACTGCGGCAAAGTCCTCTGCGTGGTTTAGTCGGTGGTCGGGTGAGCTTGATCCCGCACCAGTTGTATATCGCCAGCGAAGTCGCCCAGCGTCACGCCCCCCGGGTACTATTGGCCGACGAAGTCGGCTTGGGTAAGACAATCGAAGCGGGCTTGATCCTGCATCAACAGTTACTGACCGGGCTGGCCAGCAGAGTACTGCTCGTGGTACCAGAATCATTACAGCACCAGTGGCTGGTTGAAATGTGGCGCCGTTTTAATCTGCGCTTTTCGGTCTTTGATGAAGAACGTTGCCAGCAAGCACAATTGGATGCAGATAATCCCTTTGATACTGAGCAGCTGGTGTTATGCAGCCTGGAGTTTCTGACAAAAAAGAAAAGTTGGCATGAGCAGGCGGTAAGCAGCCACTGGGATATTCTGGTGGTCGATGAGGCACATCATCTGCAGTGGCAACCTGAGG
>DAIOUM010000144.1:0-4113 GCA_036759505.1 Alishewanella sp.
TTGAAGCGCCGATGGATTTTATTCATAAGCAGGGCGGTGCTTATCTGGTGTGGCTATTGATCCTGGGGCATGCCGCGGCCGCGCTTTACCATCACTATCATCTAAAAGATCGCACGCTATTAAAAATGTTGCCACCCCGTCGCTGATAGCGGAAATGTCTGCTGGGTCTGTGAACGTGAATGGCGTATCATACGTAGCACTTAGCAGTTGATAGTAGTGTAATACGAGGTGACATGGCCAGCCGTGCGAGCGCTGAAATGACCTTAGCCGGCGAGCAGGATCTCTGGTTTCTGCCGCTTGGCGGTTGCGGCGAAATTGGGATGAACCTGAATTTATACGGTCATGCCGGGCGCTGGTTAATGGTGGATTGCGGCGTCACCTTTTATAATCCGCTGCAGCCGCAGACACAGCCAGCTCAGCTCACGGCTGAAGTGCAGGCGGCCGATCCCAGCTTTATTGCCGCACAACGCGAAAACCTGTGTGGTATTGTTATTACCCATGCCCACGAAGATCATATAGGTGCCTTGCCCTATTTATGGCCACGCTTGCAGGCGCCGGTGTATTGCACACCTTTTGCCGCTGAGGTGCTGCGCCGCAAACTGGCGCGTACCGACCTTATCGACCAGATGCCAATTATCGAAATCCCGCCCGGTGGCACCTGTCAGATCGGGCCTTTTCTCGTCAACTGGCTGAATATCACTCACTCGATCCCGGAATGTCAGGCGCTGTTAATCAGCACCTCAGCCGGTAAGGTATTTCATACCGCCGACTGGAAAATGGACCCGGCACCTATGCTGGGCCGGCCTTTTAAACCGCAGGTATTTAAACGGCTGGCGGCGCAAGGTATTACTGCTATGGTCTGTGATTCAACTAATGCGCTGAAAAGTGGCTTTTCGCTGTCGGAAACGGCATGCTTTCATGCGCTGCGTGAGGTGGTCAGTCAGGCACCAAAGCGAGTGCTGGTTACCGGTTTTAGTAGTAATATTGGCCGCTTAATTAGCCTGGGGCGCATTGCCCAGCAAAGCGGCCGTTACCTGGCACTGTTCGGCCGGGCGATGGAGAATATGGTCGGCGCGGCGCGGGCCTGCGGTTATTGGCCGGATGATCTGCCGCTGATTGATAACGCCCATATTGGTTTTTTGCCGCCGGAAGAAGTGCTGGTCGCAGCAACCGGCAGCCAGGGTGAGCCCAGAGCTGCACTGAATAAACTGGCTGAAGATCGTCATCCGCAGCTGCTGCTGTCAAAAGACGACTTAGTCATTTTCAGTGCCAATCTGATCCCTGGCAATGAGATGCTGGTCAGCCGGCTGGTGGATAAACTGAAAGCCAAACAGCTGCAGGTGTTGCAAGCGGCGGATACCTTATTGCCAATCCACGTTTCCGGTCATCCGAATCAGGGCGAATTGGCTGAGATGTATCAGGCGGTAAAACCGGCCTTGGCGATACCGGTACATGGCGAGGCTGCACATATGCAAGCCAATGCCGCCATTGCCCGCGAGGTTGGGGTACCGCAACAACTGCTGGGGCAAAACGGCGATCTTTTTGTATTAGCGCCAAAGCCCAGACTTTGGCCGGGCTTTGTTAAAGCGGGCCGGGTGGCTATTCAGAGCGGGTAGACTCGCGAACGACCAGTTCCGGCACAAACACCGGTTGTTGCAAATAGGGATCACTGTCACTGAGCTTAACCGCTTTAAATAACAGCTCAGCCGCTTTACTGGCAATGATTCTGTTCGGCTGATGCGCCGTGGTTAGCGGTGGCCAGGTTTGGCGCGAGAAGGGGCTGTCTTCAAAGCCGGCAATTGCCAGCTGAGAGGGGATAGCAATTTGCTGTAAGCGGGCACAAAACAGCGCCCCGGCCGCGATTTCATCGTTACAGGCGAAAATGGCACTGGGTGGTGTAGCCAGTGACAGCAATTTGCGGGCGCCGGTAACCCCGGATTCAAAAGAGTAGCTACCCGGCACGATATAGTCGTTTGGTAGCACAATGCCCCTTTTATTAAGTGCCGCCTTAAAGCCGGCCAGCCGCTCGCCACTGGAAGAGTGCTCTTCATCACCACATAAAAATGCCAGCTTGGTATGCCCTTGGTCCAACAAGTGGTTGGTAATGCGAAAGGCGGCGGTAAAGTCATCAATCAATACACAATGCTTTAGCTTTTCCGACGGCGTTGAGCCGGAAATAATCCGTACATAGTCGATATTATGTTGCTCCAGCGCTTTGGCAATTTCCGGCATTTCTGAAAACGGCGGCGTTAGCACCAATCCGGCCAGTCGCGAGCGCTCGACCAGATCCAGCACCTCCTGCACTATGCCACTGGATTTGGCGTTGGTGGGGTGGATTAACAGCTCATAGCCTTGTTTACGACAGGCATCCAGTAAGCCGTTTTGCATATCAATAATATAGTAGGCATTCGGATTATCGTAGACATAGCCAATACTATAAGAGCGACTGCTGGCCAGATTGCGCGCCGCGGCGTTAGGTTGATATTGCAGTTCGGCAATGGCAGCCGTGACCTTGTCAAAGGTATCTTTACGGACCGAAGGTTCATTATTAATGACCCGGGATACGGTTTTAATCGACACGCCAGCCAGTTTGGCAACGTCATTAATGGTCACTTTCATCGTAAATTCATTCTGTTAGTTGGCCGGACATTATGCGGCGCCGGAGGCTGGATGCGCAAATGCTTTGTTAGCATATGACAGCGCTGGTCATTTTGTACAGTCTCTGCGCAGAATAAATCCGGGATAAGCAACGCAGCGTCATCAGCTGGCCGCTATAAAATCTTAGCGGCTGCAGTGGTTACTTTATCTACTAACTCATCGCACTGAATTTGCTTAATCTATTGTATTTTATAGGCTTAACCTCTGATTTTTGCGGTGGGTTAAATCACCAACAGTGAGCCAATTTACCGCACTGCGGCGTGATAAAAAAATTCTGCTTAAAAAAACAGCTTTTGCTATTTGCAAAGCCGAATTTTTTTGTGTAAGGTTATTTTATGACAGCGTTGTCATAAAATAACTAAAACGACCACCAGAACAGGAACGGGAGAAGCTTATGCTTAACCATAAAATCGGTGTCTGTGCTTTGGCAGTAAAAGCTGCCTTGCTGACCGGCATCTTTACCGCCCCCTCTTATGTCTTAGCGCAAGATGCTGCTGCGACTGAAGAGAAAGTTGAAGTGATTCAAATCCGCGGCATTCGCGCCTCACAGCAGGCCAACCTGAATGCCAAGCGTTACTCCGATGCGGTAGTCGATGTGGTGACTGCTGAGGATATTGGTAAATTCCCGGACCGTAACGTTGCCGAATCACTGTCACGCATCACCGGCGTCGGGGTTAGCCGCGAATTTGGTGAAGGCGAAAAGATCACCATCCGTGGTGCCAGTTCAGCCACCAACCGTACCCTGTTAAATGGCCAGTCGGTCGCCACGGCTGACTGGTTTATTCTGGATAACCCGGGTCGTAGCTTTAACTACACTATGTTGCCGTCAGCGCTGGTATCGGATCTGGAAGTCTATAAATCGCCGATGGCCAGTATCGACGAGGGCTCAATTGGCGGTACCGTGATCCTGCGTACCCGTAAGCCGTTAGATCTGGATGCCAATACTATTAACCTGTCGGTGGAAGGCCAGTATTCGGAAATGGCCGATGCCTGGGATCCGCAGTTAGCCGGTTTGTATTCCTGGAAAAATGACGATGAATCCTTCGGGGTGCTGGTGTCGGCAATCAAACAGGATCGTAAGGTCGTACGTGAAGGTTTTGAAATTCTCGGCTGGCCACAAAATCCTGATCTGAATAGCCGGGTACCCAGCCATATCGGTGTGCCACGTTTTGAGCAGCAACGCGAGCGTGAAACCCTGTTTGCTTCTTTCCAGTATGCGCCGTCTGACAAGCTGGATATTACCGTCAATGCCTTACATTCCAAGGTCGATGCCAATAACCAGAACGCAAACTGGCTGATCTTTGTTAATAATGATGCCGAGGCCCTGAGCAATGTCACCCGGATCAATAACAGCGTTGTCGCTGGTACTGTGGCCAGTGGTGGCACCGCAGCGTACAACTTTATTAACCGGGTCGCGTCAACCGAAACCAAAGGGATCGATTTTGACCTGAACTA
>DAIOUM010000145.1:0-4086 GCA_036759505.1 Alishewanella sp.
CAGCAGCGGCGCCATACTAATGGCATTACTGGCGTGGGCGATACAATCGGTACTCCAGACTTCGCCGACACCGGCGGCCTTAATCACCTCGAGCGCATCGCCGGCAAAGAGCGCATGGGTAACGGCCACATCGACTGAGGCAGCACCAGCAGCTAATAACTTGCTACAGGCGCCCGCCAGAGTCCGGCCGGAGCTGGCGACATCGTCCATTAGCACCACATTGCGACCCTGCACCCTGATATCGGGTAAGGCAATATCAACCTGCTTATCACCATGCCGCACCTTGTTACAAACCGCATAATCACAATGAATTTGCTCGGCGGCCAGTGCCACCCATTGCAGGGCTTCGGCGTCGGGGCCAATTAACAGCGGCCGGCTATGTTTGCTGGCAATCAGCTCGGCTAAACGCGGCGCACCGCTGAGTGCTATCGCCGCACCTTGTGGAATGGCTTCGCTTAATTCGCTGATGCGGTGCAGATGCGGATCGACAGTAATAACACCATCAAACAGCTCGGCTAAAAACTGGCCGATAATTTTTTGGCTGACAATTTCACCCGGATTAAAGGCAATATCCTGCCGCATATAGGCCAGATAAGGTGCCACCAGCCAGATTTTCTGCACGCCCTGTAACCGGGCATGGCGGGCGATCAGCAGCAGCTCCACCAGTTTATCGTTAGGCTTATCCAGGCTACGGTACAGCACCAGCTCGCGGGGTACGGCTTCAGCAAACGGCAGGGTAAGTTTTAACTCGGCATCGGGAAAATGATGCAGCTGATAACTGATTAACGGTAAACCGGCGGCGTCGGCTAAACGGTTCGCCGCCTGCACCTCATCCGGTGCGCATAATACAAATACCGACATACTTTAATACTCCAACTGCAGTGGCAGCAGCAACTCAGGGGCGCCAATCCGGTAACCCAGGCTGCGCTGACAAGCCTGGCGGGCAAAGGCTAACTCGGTGGGGTAAGCCGCATACACCCGGTATAGCGCTTGTCCCTGTTCCACCTGCTCACCTAGTTTTACCAGTAAATCGACCCCTGAGCCTTTGGCTCGTGGCGCACCGGCCGAGCGGGCGATGCGGGCCAGCTGCACATTATCTATTTCTACTACCGTACCGCTGTGCGGTGCGGCGACATCAAAACTTAACGGCGACAGCGGCGGCTTATCCGGGTCAAAGTCTTTCATACCCTGCGCCGCCATAATGGCCTGCATTTTTTGCCAGGCCCGACCGGAATCCAGAATATCGCGGGCGATAGCAAAACCGTCACCGCCACGCACATCCGGGTCAAACTCCAGCATTCTGCCGGCTAAGCGCAGCGACTTTTGCCGTAAATCGTTCGGCGCCAGCGGATGATTCTTAAGCACCCTAATCACGTCGCGGGCTTCCAGCGCCGGGCCGATACCATTGCCAATCGGCTGCCGGCCATCGGTGATCACCACCTCGATCGCCAGCCCCATCCGTTTGGCAACAAACTCAAACAGTTTGCGCAGCTTTTGTGCCTCGGGCATGCTGCGCACCTTGGCCGAAGGGCCAATCGGAATATCCAGTAATAAATGGCTGGAGCCGGCAGCGACTTTTTTCGACAAAATCGACGCCACCATCTGCCCCGGCGAGTCGATAGACAAGGGCCGTTCAACCGAAATTAACACATCATCCGCCGGGGATAAGTCACTGCTGCCACCCCAGGCTAAACAGCCGCGATGCCGGTGTACAATGTCGGTCAGCTGGTCAAAAGGCAGCTCCACCCGCGCCAACAGCTCCATGGTATCAGCGGTACCGGCCGGCGACGTAATGGCCCGCGACGAGGTTTTCGGGCATAGCATGCCATGCGCGGCCACGATCGGCACCACCAGCATCGAGGTACGGTTCCCCGGAATGCCGCCTATGCAGTGTTTATCGACTACCGGGTGCTCCTGCCAATCGAGCCGGCGCCCCACTTTACTCATGGCATCGCTTAAAAAGAATACCTCTTCGCGGTCTAACTCGCCCTGATTACAGGCCACCACAAAGGCAGTAAGTTCAATTTTCGAGTAACGGTGGGCGGCAATATCCTGCACTATGCTGGCAAAGTCATCACGGCTTAGCCGTTCACCGGCAATTTTACGGTGCAGCGCCGGGATAGAATGCGGCGGCTCGGCCGGTGATACCGTAACGGCTTCACCATCCAGCGCACCAAGGTTAACAAAGGCCTCTTCCGACAGGCCGAGCTGCTGACAGCCGACAATACTGGCATCGTCTACCACATTAAGGCTGGCTAAAATGCGCTTACCGCGTGCCTGCACCTCAATTTTTGCCAGCGCCTGAAAACCCTCGGCGCGGTAAATGGCACAGTCGCGGTGTAAATAGGCCACGTTTTCGCGGTAGGTATCAATACCTACCCGCTTCAGGCTTAGGGTAGTGGTTTTCGAAGTACTGGCAGGCTGGGCTTCGGTTGCTGCTTTGGATGCGGTCATAAAAACTCACCAAAAACGATATCGAGTTTAATCTACTCCTGCTGCTATGGCAGTGCCAGTATTTTTGTCGCGCTAAGCTTGTGCCAGATCAGGGCAGCACCCAAAGTGGTGGGGAAAAAACAGAGTGGCCGGCACAGCACAGTGCGGTGGGGGGGCGGTGCCGGCTTCAGGCTTAACCGAGCATGTCGTCGATATCAGCATCCAGATCGGGCATCTGGCCGATATGGCGATAAACGTCTTCCAGTTTTAAATGCAGCGCATGCGCCAGCTTGGCCGGAAATAGTTCATAACGTTCGGCTTTGACATCTTTTTCATGCTCCAGCAAATAGCGGCCCAGCATAATCAACGATGCATAAGGGTCGAGCTTGCCGCCGTAGGCCGGCGCATATTGATGAGCAATCGCCTGCACAATCTGGTCAGGGAAGTGCCAGTAGCGCGCCAGCTCGGCACCGGCCTGGGTAAAGTCAAAGCCCAGATGCCGCACCTCAGTTTCACGGCGACGGTTACCCAGCGCCACTTCTTGATCAATGAGTACCGCCTGCTCTGGCTTAACCACATGGATCAGATATTCACCTATGCCATGCAGCAAACCGCAGGTATAGGCTAGCTCGGCGTCTACTTTTAACAGCTTAGCCATATATTTACAGCGGTTCGCCATCCGGAACGAATAGCGCCAGTAGGCGTTGAGATCAAAATTTGGCAGCGGTTTAAAACTGGACGACAAGCTCACCGATAATACTAAGGTACGCAGCGTATCGGTACCCAGCACCAATACCGCATCCTTCACCGAACCGATTTTGCGGTGACCACCATATTTGGCCGAGTTGGCCAGTCGCAGCACCTTGGCGGTAATGGCCTGATCATTAGCCAGCAGGGTAGCAATACGCTCGCCACCCACGCTGTTACTCTGAAAACTGGCCATTAATTCTTGTAGTATTTTTGGCACCGACGGCAAACTGGTGGCTTTTTCAATTAACTCACGCATCGCTGAACCCTTAGCAGTGTTGTGTTAGATTCAGCTTATGCTATCCGCAACGGTTGTGGCAGGGGGTGGAGCGGATTTATTTTCAAGAGTGTTTTGTCCGACTACATTTACCATTCTGCAACTTGCAGCCGCTGTTTAATACCGACCATTTGTAGTTGCATCGCATGCAGCACTTCGGCGAAATCCCGACAACCCGGGCTGATATTTGGCAGGGATAGTCCTGCCTCGATAAAAAAACGTTGTTGTTCCGCATCAGTTTGCCAGGCTTGCCGCCACCAATCCTGGATATGATTGGCACAATGCTGCATCCGGCTTTGGCTCGGCAGCCGATCACGCTTTTTACGATTTTCGGCCTGACTGGCCGGCAGCAAATTCCACAGATCATTATTTGGCCAATAGCTGAAGGGTACACAGTGGTCAATATCAAAACTATAGAGTGGTGCCCCACTCCAGACACTGCATACCTGAGCACCGCTGCTGCGCAGTCCTGCAACTTTCTGCCGCACCAGTCGGGTATCATGCTGCTGATCCAGCCAGCGCAGCTGGTTATGGTAGCTTTCGAGAGAGATTTGCCGTTCAGCATTACGTTGATACTTTTGCATCTCGGCAATCCATTGCTGAACCAGTAACGGCTCAATCCAGCAGCC
>DAIOUM010000146.1:0-3946 GCA_036759505.1 Alishewanella sp.
CGAAATTTGCCGCCGCTTACTGAAGGTCCCCCGCCTGAACCGGCTGCGCGGTACTCTGGTAGTTGTGCCGATTGTTAATACATATGGCTTTGTACAACAATCGCGTTATTTACCGGACCGACGGGATCTGAATCGCAGTTTTCCTGGCAGTGAGAAAGGCTCCCTGGGCAGCCGGATGGCGTTTCAGTTTACCGAACAAATCCTTAGTAAATGTACTCATGCCATAGATTTACACACCGGTGCTATTCATCGCAGCAACCTACCACAGGTAAGAGCCAGTGCTAAAGATAAGGTGGCACTGAGTATGGCGGAAAGCTTTAACGCGCCGATTATTATCAAGGCGGCCAGCCGCGAAGGTACCATGCGTGGTACCGCTAACAATTTAGGGATCCCGATTTTACTGTATGAAGCTGGCGAAGCGCTGCGCTTTGATGAGCAGTCCATTAAGATTGGGGTGCGCGGTATCGTCAATGTAATGCAGCAATTGGGTATGCTTAGTCGCGGCAAGCGACTCGGTAAAACCCGCTCGCTGTTTTCAAAGAAAAGCAGCTGGGTGCGGGCTGAGCATGATGGCATCGCCCGTTATTATGTCAGTTTGGGGCAAACCGTACAGCAGGGCGATCTGCTGGCGCATATCTATTCGCCTTATTCCGACTTTGAGGTAGCGGTTACGGCGACGCTATCCGGGGTGATTATTGGCCGTACTAACCTGCCGTTGGTGAATGAAGGCGAAGCGCTGTTCCATATCGCAGAGGTCAGTTCACTGGAGGAAGCAGAAAAGACCCTGGATGCGATCAGTGACGAGGTGGATAATGCTATGCCTCTATCGCTGACCGATGAATATGGCGTGGTCTAAGCTAAAAACCTAAAACGAGCTAGGGCACCTTCTCTACCACTACATCATATTCAACAAGCTCCGGTAGTTGCTGCTGTAGCTTGGTTTCGATCTCATCCAACTCACGCATCCGCAGACAAAAAAGTGCTGATTTGGCCTCCAGCTCGACCATTTTCTGATCCATACCCAGGGTAATTTTGTCCATCAGTTGATTAACTGCCTGCCAGTCCTGGCTATCAGCTTTTTCAAAGTTGCTGTCCGATTGCCGCAGTGCATCCCGCAACGCGCCCCAAACCGCCCCGACGGTATGCCGCGCCAGCATCGTCAGCTGCGGCTTCAGTTCGCCGTTAAGAAAGTTATCCAGCTCATTTAAGCTTTGTGGAGCCAGATAAAAATGATCGCCGGTGCGCACAAAGCGCGATAAAAATTGAAAGGTCGTTTCGCGGATCAGAGCTCGCCACTCGGCTTGCTGCGACTTATTCCCCACACCGGCGAGCATCGCCTCGATACTGGATAAACCAACTTCGACCCCATCAACCGCCAGGCTGACAATTTCAGGTACAAAGCGACGCAAGCCCTGCGCATAGAGCTGTAACAGCTGTTGCGAGTCATCATCCAGCTCGAACCATTCGCCGTTGATAAAAAGCTGATTATCTTCATTGATTTGAACGAAGGTGCGGTTATTTTGCATAATCCGGATCTGATCCGGTGAGATCAGCACACCATAGCGAAACGCCATATTACAGTCGGCAAGCAGCGGTGAACTGACTAGCAGTAATAAAAAACAGAGAACTCGCACAACCAGACACCTACCAACCAGACCTTCGAACAGCTTAGAGAAAAAGCCAGCAGAGCGCATTACTCAATACCGCACAGACGCTACCCCTGGTCGCACTACAGTGGGTTGATCGCCGGATGGCCATCCTGAATTTCAATGACCGAGGGGCCATATTCCCGGCGACTGCGGATAATTTCTTTACCGAATTGCACCTCAACTGCCGAGAATAACTGCTGGATGGCTTTTACCTTCAATTCCGGCAGCAGTTGTAACTTTTGCTCCTCCAGTGCCCGCACTTCTTCAATTAGGGCTTTGGCCAGTTCTTTTTGCACAGCAAATTCCTGTTCCAACTGCTGAATCAATTCATCTGTCTGGCCAGACAGTAATTTGCGCTGCTTATCAATACGCTGTTTCAACTCTTCTAACGCGGCTCTGGCTTGACTGAGCTGGCTACGCAGTAACTCTTGCTGCTGCAGTAGTGGCGTCAGGTGGCGATTGACTTTTATCACTACTACGCCACTGGAAGGAGACCCCAGCTGGCCACAGGTTAACGTTTTACCAAGCAAATAGTGGCCACCAACGATTTTTCCGGTAATTTTATCGGTGCTACCGGCTAACACAGTTTCAGCCTCTACCGAGCAATGCATCAGGTACTTAGTGGCCATCAGCTGACCACCACAAACGAAAGCGGAATACTGAGCAATATTACAGTTAATATCGCCTTGGGCTTTAATAACCGTACTGAACTCTGGTGTTTCACTTTGTGGATTAAGCTGATGGCCAATAATAGAGCCCACTATATTGACATCACCACCAGCCTCAACTAAATCCCCTTCCATAACCCCCTGGATAATGATATTACCGCCAGCGACCACCTTCATACCTGCGATTACATTACCAGTAACGACCACAGAGCCTTTGAAAATGATATGACCGGTGGTTAAGTCAACGTTTTTGACGGTGAAGACTTCATCGACTGTTGCGCCATTGTCAATGGCACGCGGCAATCCGTCCTGAGTTGCCAATAACAGATCCGGATCTTCAGCACTCAGGCCAACACCCAACCCTAGCTGCCATTCCAGCAGTACGCCAGGTTCGGCGGGTTGAGCTTCACCAACGACGTTAATTCCTGGCTCACCTGGGGTAGGTGGAAAACGTCGCATCAAGGGTTGGCCGGCTGAAACGGCCGGAATAGCGCCAAAATCACGCAGATCGGCCTTCGCTTCAGATTCTACCAGAGGTTGATTGCGACGCCGCACCATGTCAGGGATTAGCGGTTCAAACCGCGAGTTCATCCCATTGACCACTCTGCGGCCAGTAGCTATTTCTACTTTCAGGCGAGCACCGGGCTCGGCACGACTGGCTTGTTGTACCAGGCGGATAATATTTTCTTTTTGAAAACCAAATACGATGCCCGCTTGCTGCGCCCCTTTTACCAGCTCGTTAGCGGAGACTGGCGGGCCGCCCCAGGCTGCCGTAATAATGGCATAGGCTGCCATCTTATCCTCTGCAATCTCAAATACCAGTTGGGCCGGTCTTTTCTCGGCAATAGGATATGTCAGCACCTTGGCGTTTTCAGCCAGAGTCATAGCTTTAACTTTTTGTTGATATTCCTGATACTCTGCAATCAGATTTGCCAGATTATTTTGATTTACAAAGCAACGACCGTAACCGGCGTCTATGATGGCTTGTTTCAGAGCGTCAGCAGTCAGAGGTGCAGCGGAAACCGGCACTTTAATTATTATATTGAGGTCGTGCTCAGTAAATTCCATAAATATTCCCATTACTTCAGGGAGTTATCAGGCTCAGCCTTATTCGGTTCGTTCCTGTTACCACCCTGACCAGGCAGGATCTCACTGTCCGTTATAAGAAAAAAGCATTACCTAACGCGGCGATGTGGTTACTGAACCAAATTTTTTACATAAAAGCAAGCGCTGTCTGGTGCCCAGCGCCGGATTAAGGCTCTCTACCCAAACAGGCGTAATTAGATGTAGTTATCCTGGTGTACCCGGATAAACATATCAGTACCCTTTTTGGTGTATTCAATTTTATATTCTTTGTTGTTCAGCGCTTGAATAAATAGTAGCGTCTTGGTCTCACCAAACACCTCAACACTGGACACGTCGACTAACTCCAAATACCGCTCCTTCGCTTCACTGCGACTGGCGGGTACAGTATCCTCAAAAACTTTTACGCCGTGTCTGGATACCAAAATTGGTGGATCCTGTTCATCATTGATGATGACCAGATCCAATTTCTTATTTTTATGAATGATGGTATTCCGGCCACTGACCAGAAAAGCTTTTTCATAATTATTCATTACTACTCTGCCG
>DAIOUM010000147.1:0-1700 GCA_036759505.1 Alishewanella sp.
TTTTTAAAATTATCGAGATTGAAGCAGGATCTGCATGACAAACGAAGTAATGAACGAACCGATACATAACAACTTCTGGAGCATCTTCCGGATTTTCCTGGTACTGGGCCTAACCTCCTTTGGCGGGCCGGTAGCGCATCTTGGTTACTTTCGTACCGAGTTTGTTGAAAAACGTAAATGGCTGACTGAACGCGACTATGCTGAACTGGTGGCGTTATGCCAGTTCTTACCCGGCCCGGCCAGTAGCCAGGTTGGTTTAGCGCTTGGGTTATTGCGCGGGCGCTATCGCGGTGCGTTGGCGGCCTGGCTGGGTTTTACCCTGCCATCGGCTGGGGTTTTGATTGCGTTTAGCCTCAGTTTGGCGATTTTACAAAGCCCGCTGTTGCAGGGGGCCTTGCAGGGCTTAAAACTGGTGGCAGTGGCTGTGGTCGCTCATGCGGTTTGGGGGATGGCAAAAAGTTTATGTAATACGGTGCCAAAAGTCAGCATTATGGCGCTAAGTGCGGTGTTGTTGCTGTTATTTCCGGCTATCTGGTTACAACCTGTGGTGATCCTGCTTGGCGCACTGCTCGGTTATTTTCTGTTAAAGCAGGAAGCAGCCGCTGCGGCCTCTGCCTTACCTCTTAGTGTGTCGAGTACGGCAGCCAAGGCGTACGGTCTGTTATTTCTGGTCTTGTTATTCGGTTTACCGCTCGTGGCGCAGCTCTATCCCGGTGCTGTTGTCACACTGTTCGATATTTTCTACCGTGCCGGAGCGCTGGTGTTTGGCGGTGGGCATGTGGTATTGCCACTGTTACAGGCCGAAGTGGTGCCAACAGATCTGGTCAGTGCTGATAACTTTATTGCCGGTTATGCGGCAGCGCAGGCGGTACCCGGCCCCTTGTTTACCTTTGCCGCTTTTTTAGGTGCCGCCAGTAATGGTGAACTAAGCGGTGTTTGGGGTGGGGTAGTGGCGCTGCTGGCCATCTTTTTGCCGTCTTTTCTGGTGTTGGCGGCGGTACTGCCGTACTGGCAAACACTGCGCGCCTCTATCCATGTCAGTCGCTTGATGGCTGGCGTGGGTGCCAGTGTCACCGGCATTCTACTGTCAGCGCTATATCAGCCAATCTGGCAAAGTAGTGTGTTCGGAGCCACTGATTTTGCGCTGGCACTGCTGGGTTTTATTGCGCTGCAATTCTGGCGCCTGCCAGCCTGGTTACTGGTGCTGGCTGGCGCCCTGATTGGTATGGTAAGGGTGCTGTAGAGCCCCTTAGTTACTGCTTTAGAATCTCATCGACACTACCCTGTGCCAGTGGGTGATAACCTGGCCGCGCCTGTTGATAGACCTTACGGGCGAAGGCCAGGCCATCCGGCGTTTTGGCCAGCTCGCGGTACAGTGGCAGGATCAGTTTGCGCCGCCCGATGCTAATCAGATAGCGCTCTAATGCCGGTAGCACTTCGCGATAGCCGGTTTTTAGGGCTAACAGATACCAGGCGTGGGCAATTTCGCTATTGGTCGATTGCGTCAGGTTAAAGCCATTATCCAGCTGCTGTAACTGGCCGGGGCTAATGCTCAGCGGCAGGTTATTGATAAAATATAGCCACTCATGCACTGTCCAGTCTGTCGTTGGCAGCTCATCCAGGGTGCGTAAACCTGATAACCAGGCATTGCTATGTTGTTGTACCCTGACAAAGGCATCTGATTGCGGGTTGGGGGCTGT
>DAIOUM010000147.1:1800-3850 GCA_036759505.1 Alishewanella sp.
TGCTTTAGATCCTGCACCGCCAGGGCCTGCTCCATGATGGCGCGATCGGTGCCAAACACCTGCTCCATAATGCGGTTTTCGACATAAGAGGTAAAGCCCTCGTTTAACCACAAGTCCTGCCAGGTAGCGTTGGTGACCAGATTGCCGGACCAGGAATGCGCCAGCTCGTGGGCAATCAGATTGACCAGGCTGCCATCGCCAGCGACTACGGTCGGCGTAATAAAAGACAACACCGGGTTTTCCATGCCACCAAACGGAAAGCTGGGCGGTAAGATCAGTAAATCATAACGGCCCCAGCGATAGTCACCGTAAAGCTGTTCAGTCACATCAATCATCTGTTGCGTGCTGGCGAACTCTTTGGCCGCGGCCTCCAGAATATAAGCTTCGGCATAAACGCCGGTTTGCGCACTCATAGCTTTAAATTCGAGATCACCGACGGCGATGGCCAGCAAATAAGGCGGGATCGCCTGCGGCATAGTAAAGCGGTAATCGCCACTACGCGCTGCGCCGGGTGCGGTTGGCGCACTCATTACCGCCAGCAGGTCTTTATCGGTTTGAATGCGGGCACTATAAGTCAGGCGCACCGCGGGCGTATCCTGAATCGGGATCCAGCTTCTGGCATGGATCGCCTGATTCTGGCTAAACATAAAGGGTTGTGTTTTCGCCGCGGTTTGTTCTTTGCTCAGCCATTGCAAGCCTGAGGCCTGCGGTTGCGATTGATAGTGAATACGTAGCGTATCGGCCTGAAAGCCCGGCTCTATCGTCAGCTTACTACCCAGCACCGGCTCAGCGGCAGCCAGACTAAAGGGCACTTTACGCCACTGACCATCAGCGCGGCGGGCATACACCTGTTTGATGATTAAGTCCCGGGTATCCAGATAAACCGTATTCGCCGTTTGGTTTTGCCAGTTTAGGCTCAGATCGGCAAAACCGGTCAGGGCTTTTTGTTCAAAATCGACCGCCAAATCCAGATAGAGATGGCTGACTTTCACATCCTGTAAATTGGCGTAGGTATAGGCATCATCGGCGGCCTGAGTCAGACCCGCGCCGAGCAGTAGTGCGCACAGCGCGGAAGCGCGTGCAGCAGAGAGTACAGAAGATAGCGCAGAAAAACGCAGTAACATAGCAAACCTTATTCTTATTCAGCTAAAGTACAGTCAACAAGGTATGTAATAGTCGCACTTATGTAAAGGGAAGAACCATCATGCTGAGATTAACCACCGCTTTTAGTCTGTTAGTTGCTGCTGCCAGCGTCACGGCCAGTCCATTACCTGATTTCCCGTTTATCAATGTTACCGGTCAGGCGACGTTGGAAGTGGCCCCCGACAAAGCTCAGATCCGCTTTGTCTTGCGCCAGACGGGGGCAACTGCTGAACAGGCAACCCGGGCGGTCTACCGGCAGGGCGAAAGTTTGCTAAAGTTTTTGCAAGCGCAAGGCTTAACTGAGAAGGCACTGGATGCGGCGCAAATCAATAAAGAAGCGCTGTATAAAGACTATCAGGACAGAACCATCACCGGTTATGAAGCCAGCCAGCCGATCACCCTGACGCTGACCAATCTGGAGCAGTATGTGACGGTCATGGATTATCTTTTTACTCAGCCACAGATCTTTTCTATTCACAGCAGCTTTGATCACAGCAAACGCGAGGAATTTGAACTGACGCTAAGTGAAAAAGCCGGCGCGGATGCCCGTGCCCGTGCCAACCGCTTAGCCGCGGCGCAAGGCGTTAAGCTTAGCACCGTGTTTGCCATTACCGAGAACGCCGGTTTCGGTAATCTGGCCGGTGATTTTGGCTTTGGCGGTGGCCAGGTAAGTTATGGCCGGATGGAGAAAATGAGTGCTGACAGCGGCATGGCCGGGGCTTTGTTAGCGCCGAAACAGATTACGCTGCAAAAAAGCGTGAATGTCATTTATAAGCTCAATCCTTAAGCCATATCAAGTTAGCGCTAAGCAGTAAGATCCTCAGCTGCTATGCTTTAAGCAGGCAAGTAGGGGACTATTAATGGTCGAAGCAAAAGCGTTTCAGATTTGGGTTGAAAACAGGGTGGT
>DAIOUM010000148.1:0-1881 GCA_036759505.1 Alishewanella sp.
CGGCGGTTGGTGGTCGCGGCATAGTTCCAGTGCACGGCAGAAACGTGATAACCGTCGGCGCCATTCTCAGCCTGCAGTTTCCAGTTACCATCAAAGGTATAGGTGGATGAGCCGCGCAGCACTTCCAGGCCATCGGCCGATTGATCGACAATCATATCGATGATTTTCGCTGCTTCGCCCAAAAACTCCGCCAGTGGGGCGACGTCCGGGTTCAAGCTGCCGAATAAAAAGCCGCGGTAGCTTTCAAAGCGTGCGACTTTTTTCAGATCGTGTGAGCCTTCTTTGTTAAAGCACTCTGAGTAACCCGCATCAAGCGGATCTTTGACCTTTAACAGTTTACCGCTGTTATTAAAGGTCCAGCCGTGGAACGGACAGGTAAAGGTGGCTTTGTTGCCTTTTTTATGCCGGCACAGCTGGGCGCCACGGTGACTGCAGGCGTTGATAAAGGCATTCAGTTCACCCGCGCGGTTGCGGGCAATAAAGATCGGCTGACGGCCAATATAGGTACTGTAGTAGTCATTGGTATCCGGGATCTGGCTTTCATGCGCCAGATAAATCCAGTTACCTTCGAAGATATATTTCATTTCCAGCTCAAATAAGCGCTGGTCGGTAAAGGCGCTGCGATGCAGCCGGTAGTCGCCTTTGGCGTGATCTTCAATTAAAAAGTCGTTCAGGGTGCGCTCGTTTAGCGGCCGGTCCGGATCGATCATATACATGGTGTGTTACCTCAAAATCAGTTTCATACAGCCTGAAAAAAGGCGCAGCAGTCTCTACTATGGCTTACCCAACTGCTGCGCCAAGGGAACTCGGTTAGAACCAGGAGTTAACTCCTGGCGAACTAAGCCTAAGCTCAGGCCCGGGCGCGACGCCGCTCAACTTCTGTCGTTGGCGCGGCCGCCACTTCTGCATTTAAATGGAAGTCAAAATCAATTGAGGCGAACGGTTTGCTGACACCACGCTTGGCCAGTTCAGCCGGATCGCTGACCTCAACCACCGGCGGCACCAGGCCTTCACGACTGGCAAAGGCAAAGTCGTCCCACAGGTATTCGTCGCCGTCGATATTGATTTGGGTGGTCAGTTTGCGATGACCCGCGGCGCTGACAAAAAAGTGGATATGCGCCGGGCGCTGACCATGACGGCCTAACAAACCCAGTAAGTAAGCGGTACTACCGTCTGGCGGACAGCCGTAGCCTTTTGGCACGATGCTCTGGAATTGATAACGGCCGTTGTCGTCAGTAATGATGGTGCGGCGCAGGTTAAAATCAGACTGCGATTTATCAAAAAATGAGTAGTTACCAAGCAGGTTGGCATGCCAGACTTCAACCTGGCTGTTTGGTAATGGCTTACCATCGGCGCCATAGACAGTACCCTGCATAAACAACACCTTGCCTTGTTCAGACTCTGTACCGTCATCCAGCCGCGCGAAACCCTTGGTAACAGGCGCACCGGCCACATACAGCGGGCCTTCGATAGTGCGTGGTGTACCGCCGGTGATACCAAGCTTGGCTTCGGCTTCGTCAAAGCGGATATCGAGGAAGCGATCTAAGCCGATGCCTGGGGCAATTAAGCCCAGCTCCATGCGACCGCCCGCTTCCTGCAGAAACTCTAAGCCCTTCCAAACTTCGCTGGCACTCAGGTCCAGATCTTCAATCGCTTTAAATAAGTCGCTGACCAAGCGCAGTACAATTTGTTGTACCCGCGGGTTAGCTGCAGATTGGGCAGCATCGATGATAAAGCCTTTAACTAACTGGTCGATTTCATTATGTGTCATGGTGTTGTCCCCTGTCGGTATCAAATTATTAGTGAGAGCGTGGTTTAACGGTCGTCGTCGTGGATCGAGGACGGATGCCGGCACAACGGCGTGACCTCAATCTGCATAAA
>DAIOUM010000148.1:1981-3829 GCA_036759505.1 Alishewanella sp.
GCTCCTTAAGCCGGGCGACGCCAGGCAGCAATTTTGTCAAGATCCAGCGCCAGCCCCAGACCCGGTGTGGTCGGCAGTTGCAGCGCAAAATCACGGTATTGCAGTGGCTCGGCCAGAATGTCCTGCTTTAGCAGCAGCGGGCCGAACAATTCGGTACCAAATTCCAGTTCATCAAAGGTGGCGAACAGCTGGGCCGAGGCCATGGTGCCAACAGCGCCTTCCAGCATGGTGCCGCCGTACAGGCTAATGCCGGCTAAACGGGCGATGGTGCCAAGCTCTTTGGCCTGGGTCAGGCCGCCGGACTGGGCAATTTTTACCGCAAACACATCAGCGGCATTCAGGCGGGCCACTTCCCACGCATCCTGCGGGCCGTTCAGGGTTTCGTCGGCCATAATGGCCACGCTAAAGCGCTGTGCCAGCCGTGCCATGCCGGCGCGGTTTTCCGCTTTTAGTGGCTGTTCAATTAAATCGATACCACCATCCTGTAACTGCTGGATCGCGGCGGTGGCCTGCAGTTCCGACCAGGCCTGGTTGACGTCGACGCGGATACTGACGTCAGCACCGAGCGCTTTTTTAATTGCCAGTACATGCTTAACGTCTTGCTGAATGCTGTTTAAACCGATTTTCAGTTTGAAGCTGTTATGGCGGCGCAAGTCGAGCATCATTTGTGCTTCATCGATATCCTTGGCGGTATCGCCGCTGGCCAGAGTCCAGAGCACCGGTACGCTGTCACGCAGGCGGCCACCCAAAAGTTCGCTCATTGGCACACCCAGACGCTGTGCCTGAATATCCAGCAGCGCAGTTTCCAGCGCACATTTGGCAAAACGGTTGCCACGGATATTTTTACGCAGGCGGTACATCAGGGCGCCGACCTGACGCTCATCTTGCTGTAGTAATAAGGGCGCGATATGCTGGCGAATATTGACGGCGACACTCTCCGGGCTTTCGTCGCCATATTTCAGGCCGCCGATGGTGGTGGCTTCGCCCCAGCCGCTGTAACCGTCGTCAGTTTGGATTTGCACCAGTACCAGGGTTTGGGTGCTCATCGTTGCCACCGACAACTTGTGTGGCCGGATGGTCGGGATATCTATCAGAATTGTTTCAATCGCCTTGATCATATCGTTTCGGTATAGTTAAATCAGATAACCGGACAATACTTCGGCGTTAATCGCAGTTCCAACACTATGTTGGTATCAACTCCATACCAAAAAGGTATAAACGATGGAAATTCGGCATTTACGGTATTTTGTCGCAGTGGCAGAAGAGCAGAATTTTACCCGCGCGGCGGAGCGGCTTTTTATTGCTCAGCCGCCACTTAGCCGGCAAATTCAGCAATTAGAGGATGAGCTGGGCGTGAGTTTATTCGAACGTAGCAGCCGACCGTTGCAGCTGACCGAAGCCGGCAAATTTTTATATACCCATGCCAAACGGCTGCTGGCAAAAAGTGCTGAAATTAAAACCATGACGCAGCGGGTCGGTAAAATTGAGCGCAGTTTATCGATTGGTTTTGTTGCTACTACACTATATGGCTTGCTGCCACGAATTATCCGCCAGTTTCGCGAGCAGCATGCCAACGTCGAGCTGACCCTGCACGAAATGACCACCTCAGAGCAGATTGAAGCGCTAAAAGCCGGCAAAATTGATGTTGGCTTTGGTCGCTTAAGGGTCGAGGATCCCAGTATCCGGCGTATTTTGCTGCGCGAAGAGCCGTTAATGGTAGCGCTACCTTCCTCGCATGCCCTGGCCAAAAAAGGCCAGAAGCTGACGCTGCGTGATCTGATTGATCAGCCTTTATTGGTGTTCCCAAAGCAGCCGCGACCGAGCTTTGCCGATCAGATCCTGGCGCTG
>DAIOUM010000149.1:0-3826 GCA_036759505.1 Alishewanella sp.
CCCCGCCTGTTTTTCAAGCATATCCAAACCCGAATAGCAATAGTTTTCCATACTTTCTCGGTATAGTGACATACTGATTCGGTGTTGGATTATCACGCTATAAGCAGCGTATCTTCTGGTTAATGGTGAAAAATACACCATACCGATAGGGTTGCCTCGCCAGCCTATCCATCAACAGGAAGATAGAGAGAACACCGCAATGCCAAACACAACAATACACCCTGCCGGCAGTAACCGGCCCGACAACAGGCTCGATGTCAACCAAACCATCGACAACGCCCGCTTTAACCGCTTTCACTGGCGGGTACTGCTACTTTGTGCACTGATTATTATCTTCGACGGCTACGATCTGGTGATATACGGTGTCGTGCTGCCGGTACTGATGCAGGAATGGCAGCTTACCCCAATGCAAGCCGGTGCCCTTGGCAGCTACGCATTGTTTGGCATGATGTTCGGCGCACTGTTTTTTGGTCCGCTGGCCGACAAAATTGGCCGCAAAAAAGCCATCGCCATCTGTGTGGTGCTATTTAGCGGCTTTACCTTTTTAAACGGCTTTGCCCGTGATGTGACTGAATTCGCCATTTGCCGCTTTATTGCTGGTTTAGGTATTGGCGGCGTGATGCCCAATGTGGTGGCGCTGATGAACGAATATGCGCCGAAGAAAATCCGCAGCACCCTGGTTGCTATTATGTTTAGCGGCTATTCGGTTGGTGGTATGTTGTCGGCTGGCCTCGGCATTTGGCTTTTGCCCAACTTTGGCTGGGAAGTTATGTTCTATCTTGCCGGCATTCCGCTGTTATTACTGCCGTTGATTATGCTGTTACTGCCTGAGTCGGTTGGCTTTTTAATTAAACGCGGCCGTCATAGCGAAGCGCGGCAAATGCTGAAAAAGGTAGAGCCGGCGTTGTCATTAACCACGCAATCCGAATTGCTTTTGGCCGACAATAAACCTGCTGGTAAACCGGTTAAAGAGCTATTTACCGACGGTCGTGCGCTGGGCACCCTGATGCTGTGGCTGGCGTTTTTCTGCTGCTTGCTGATGGTGTATGCGCTGGGTTCCTGGTTACCGAAGTTAATGGCCAATGCCGGCTATAGTCTGGGCTCCAGTTTAGCCTTCCTGCTGGTACTGAATTTTGGTGCCATCTTTGGTGCGGTCGGTGGCGGTGTACTGGGTGATAAACTAAATCTACCCAAGGTATTGGCGGTGTTTTTTGCTATTGCCGCGGTGTCTATTACCTTACTTGGCTTTAAACCACCGATGGTTGTGCTGTATTCACTGATTGCCATTGCCGGCGCCACCACCATTGGCAGTCAGATCCTGCTGTATGCCTGTGCCGCACAGTTCTATAACCTGAATATCCGTTCCACCGGTCTTGGCTGGGCGTCGGGAATTGGCCGTAACGGCGCCATAGTGGGTCCCTTGCTGGGCGGGTCTTTGCTGGCGATTAGCCTGCCATTACAACTGAACTTTATGGCCTTTGCCGTACCCGGCGTGATTGCATCTGTGGCGATGTCGGTGTTTGTATTAAGCCAGCGCAGGGGCAAGGCAGCACCGGCTTTTGTCTTACAAAAACAACGGGTATAAGCAATGCGAACTCTACTGCGGGATAGCTCAGTATCAGCGTTGGTGGCCGGTTTAATCGCGACCTTGATTTCCTATGCCGGCCCTTTGTTGATTATTTTTCAGGTTGCCGCTGTGGCGGAGTTACCCGCAGCCCTGCTGAGCTCCTGGGTCTGGGCCATCTCGATTGGCAGTGGTGTACTGGGCATTGCCCTCAGTTATTACTACAAGGTGCCGGTGATTATCGCCTGGTCGGCGCCCGGCTCAGCGCTGCTATTAACACTGTTACCGGGATTAAGTTATGCCGAAGCCGTTGGCGCTTATCTGATGACCGCGTTGTTGCTACTGCTGCTGGGGCTAACCGGTGCCTTTGACCGGCTGCTAAAGCTGTTACCGCCGGCCATTACGGCAGCCATGTTGTGTGGCATCTTACTGCAGTTTGGCATGGCGGTATTTGGGGTATTGCCGCAAAACCCGCTACTGGTCTTGTTAATGTTACTGGCTTATCTGCTGGGGCGGCGCTTTTTACCGCGTTACACCATCGTGCTGGTATTACTGACCGGGCTAACCATAGCATTGTGGCAGGGGCAGGTCGATACCAAGCTGATCAGCTGGCAGTTAGCCACAGTGGTGTGGACTACGCCGGTATTTAGCCTGCAGGCTTTGCTTAATGTGTCGGTGCCGCTATTGCTGGTGGCACTAAGCGGCCAGTTTATGCCGGGTATGGCAGTGCTACGACAAGCCGGTTACCCACTGGCCGCCAGCCCGCTGTTAACCCATAGTGCGCTGGGCAGTGCAGCGCTGGCGCCCTTTGGTTGTCATGGTTTAAACCTGGCCGCCATTACTGCGGCGATCTGCACTGGCAAAGATGCGCATCCGGATCCGGCCAGGCGCTATATCGCCGGTATCAGTGGTGGTGTGGCGTATCTGCTGCTGGGGATCTTTGGCGGCACCCTGGTGGCACTGTTTAGTGCTTTTCCCAGGGCTTTTATTGCGGCCTTGGCGGGGCTGGCGCTGTTTGGTGCTATTGCCGGCGCCTTGCACTCTGCCATGGCAGAGCCCAAAACCCGCGAAGCCGCCCTGATTACCTTGCTACTTACCAGCTCGGGCGTCAGCTTATTCGGTCTGGCTGCCGCCTTTTGGGGCCTAACCGCCGGCTTACTGACCCATGTTGTACTTACTTATAAACAGAACGAACTAACACCCTAATACTTTTTCGACAGGATTTTTTATGCGCAATGATATGTGTGGCGGCTTCGTGCGGCCTGAATTTAGCAAAACAAACCGCTCTAAAGCAGCTAAGTCTTTATCTTATATCGTTTTTAGTCTGGCTGCTGTTATTGCCAATACCGCACAGGCTGATGGGGAAATCACCCCAATGTGGCAGGAGAGCAAGCTTGATTTACAGCTAAGAAACTACTATTTCTCGCGTGAGTTTAGCGATCTTAAAAGTCCGGGGCCACGGCGCGCAACCGAATGGGCACAAGGGGCGGTGGCAAGCTTTAAATCCGGCTATAGTGCGACGCCGCTGCAGGTCGGTTTTGACGTGCATACCTTCGCCGGCGTTAAGCTCGACAGCAGTCGCAGCAAAATTAACAGCGGTTTACTGGCATTGGACGACGATGGCACTGCCGCCGACAGCTACGGCCGGCTGGCCGGTACGCTAAAACTAAAGGCCGGCGGCACTGAGTTAAGAGTAGGGGAGTTGCTGCCGAATTTGCCGGTATTAACCTATAGCGATATCCGGTTATTACCGCCAACCTATCAGGGCGCCAGTTTGCATTCTGTGCTGAGCAGCAAGCTAACATTACAGGCTGGCTATCTGGAAAGTACTAGTCTGCGAAACCGCGCTGGGCGCGATAAATTACAGGCTATGCTGGGGCATGTGCCGCAGCGCCAGGTCAGCAGCGACAGCTTTCGCTATCTTGGCGCTGATTATCAGTTAACGGCGAACAGCCAGTGGCGGCTTTGGTATGCGCAGCTGGAAGATATTTACCAGCAAGCCTATCTTAACTGGCAGCAGCAAATTGCACTGAATCAGCAGTTGCAGTTTAAAGCCAATCTTGGGGTGTTTTCGGCGCAGGAGCATGGCCGTGCACTATTAAACCAGCTGGATAACCAGGCCTTTTACGCGCTGTTTTCGCTAAAGCAGGGCGCACATACCGGCTATATGGGTTATCAGCAAATGCGCGGCGACAGCGCCTTCCCTCGGGTATTTGCCAATGTCAGTATTCTGGGTAACGAAGTACCAACTTTTGAATTTGC
>DAIOUM010000150.1:0-1896 GCA_036759505.1 Alishewanella sp.
GTCTCCGAGCGCGGTGTCGGTTTTGTGTTTCAGCACTATGCGTTGTTTAAGCATATGACGGTGTTTGAAAACGTGGCCTATGGTTTAACGGTTAAACCAAAAAAATTCCGCCCCTCGAAGGCGGAGATCGCCAAAAAAGTGAACAATCTGCTGGAGTTAGTGCAGCTGGGCTGGACAGCCGATCGTTATCCGTCACAGCTGTCGGGCGGACAACGGCAGCGAATTGCGCTGGCCCGGGCTCTGGCAGTTGAACCGAAAATGTTATTGCTGGATGAGCCGTTCGGTGCGCTGGATGCCAAGGTGCGCGCTGAGCTGCGCCGTTGGTTGCGCCGCTTGCATGATGAAATTCATGTCACCAGTGTCTTTGTTACCCACGATCAGGAAGAAGCGCTGGAAGTGGCCGATCGTATCGTGGTGATGAACAAAGGCCGCATCGAGCAGGAAGGTACGCCGGAGCAGGTGTATGACAATCCGGCCAATCCCTTTGTGTATGAGTTTTTAGGTAATGTAAATCTGTTTCATGCCCGGGTAAAACAAGGCCAGAGCAGTATCGGACAGTTAAGGGTGCCGTCACCGGAATATACCAACAGCGAAGAGCAAGACGGCCTGGCCTATGTGCGGCCGCATGAAATTGATGTCTTTAACCTGCCACAGCCCGATGCCATTAAAGTAAAACTGGATCTGGTGACCATTGTTGGTCCGTCAGTGCGGTTGGAAGTGCTGGCTGAATCCGATCAGCAGCTGATCCACGTTGAACTGCCGAAAGAGCAGTTTAAGCAACTAAACCTGAAGCAGGGCGAACCAGCCTGGATCCTGCCACGTTATAGCAAGGTGTTTTTAGGGGAAGGGATCTAAGCGGGCTGGCAAAGCCCGCTATATTTTGCTGACAGGCTAGGCGATAGCGACGGTGGCAGTCACGATGGGATCTTGCCGTTCGGCCGGATAAATCACCAGCAAATTAGTGTGCGGCAGTGCCTGACTCAGCCTTTGCTGTAAACGGGGTAGATCAGCATCCCAGGCCAGACCACCCTGGCGTACGCCGTAGAGCACCAGTAAATCACCTGTTGGTGCCAGCTTATGCAGCTGATCGGGTAATAACTGATACTGCGGCGCGGTAATGTAACCACTGATATTGGCTTTATTCAGTGCAGCTTTGATAGCCGCTACCTGGTTATCCTGACAACAGAGCTGTACCGTCAGGCTTAACTGTTGTGCCAGACGTTGCACCAACTCACGCGCTTCAGTAAAACCGGCCTCTTTTTCTGCATTCGGTGGAATAAGCCAGAATAAGCGTTGACCGTGTTGTAGTGGTGACAGCTGACGCTTCACCAGCAGTGTATAACCAGGATCGGCCAGCAAGCGGCTTAACATTGAACCAAATAGCAACTCGGCGGTACTGCTGTGTTCACTCCAACCCACGATAACTTCAGTCGCATTCAGCTCCCGGCGGCTACGCAAAATACCATCACTGATATTCAGATCCAGCCGGGTTTTGGCCTGAGCCGGAATATTGGCGGCAGCCAGATAACTGACCGCCTGCTCCAGTCGACTGGCAGCTTGCTGTAACGGCAGGCTGTGGTCACGCTGTTCTTCTACCACTGTCATCGCGTACACAGGTTGACGGGCGCCCGGCGCGCGCAGCCATTTCGCCAACTGTAAAAAGGGCTCCATCTGTTGCTGTGGTGCCAGTGCTACCATAATCCGTTGCTCAGCCAGGCTTTCCTCGGGCTGCTGTTGGCTGCTAAGCGCAATTTTCCGGCCGTAGCGGTCAACCAGCCAGGGTGCCAAAAAGCAGGTAACCAAAATCATAAGAATGGCGCCATTTACCACCGCTTCATCAAACAAGCCAATTTCATAGCCGACCATGGTTGCGGCCAGTGTGGCGGCGGCCTGGGC
>DAIOUM010000150.1:1996-3775 GCA_036759505.1 Alishewanella sp.
ACAAGCCAATTTCATAGCCGACCATGGTTGCGGCCAGTGTGGCGGCGGCCTGGGCGACGCTTAAGCCAAACACTACCCGCGCTTGCGGTTTGCTATAGCCTAAAAACAGTCGGCATAGCTCAGCGGCGGCCCACTTGGTTAAAATGACAGTGGCGACCATAGCAAAGGCAATGACCCAGGCGCGGGCACTGGCAAAGAAAATCCCGACATCCAGCAGCATACCGACTGATAACAAAAAGAATGGGATAAATATCGCTTCACCGGTAAATTGCAGCCGGTTCATCAGGGTGCTGTTATGCGGAATAATACGGTTCAGGGCTAACCCGGCTAAAAAGGCACCGATAATCGGCTCAGCACCGGCCAGATGTGAGAAGCTGGCGCAGATAAAGACCGTCGCCAATACAAAGACAAACTCCGCCACGCCATCGCCGCCGACACTGCGAAAGAACCAGCGTGCCAGCCTGGGTAATAACACTAAAATAAGCAGGATATACAGGCTTAAACTTATGCCAAGTTGCAGCCAGTAATGCTCGCTAAGCTCGCCTTTGGCCATGGTTGCAATCACTGCCAGTACCAAGAGAGCCAGGGTGTCGGTAATAATAGTACCGCCAACGGCAGTCGTTACGGCCGGGTTGCGGCTAATGCCTAAGCGGCTGGCGATAGGATAGGCCAGCAACGTATGAGAGGCGAACATACTGGCCAGCAGTATTGCGGCCAGCCAGTCAAAGCCCAGCAATAAGCCAACGGCAGTGCCGGTTGCCTGCGGGATGGCAAAGGTGAATAGACCAAACAGCAAGGTATGCGATTTGGAGCGTTTTAATTGCTGCATATCAATCTCTAGCGCAGCAATAAACATAATATACAGTAAGCCAACCGTGCCAAAGAGCACAAAAGACTGATCACGGGCCAGCACATTCAGCGCATTGGGGCCAAGCAGGGCACCGGCAAAGAGTAAACCTAGCATACCGGGTAAGCGGTAGCGCGCGAGCAGAATAGGACAGATCAGGATCAGGCTGGCAACAATCGCAAACACAACAACCGGATTGGCTATGGGAAACAACTCAGACATCTGTCCGTTATCCTTCAAACTACGGTAAAAATAGCAGTGGCTAGTGTAATCAAAGTTCATGGCGCCTGATAGCGTTGATTACACCTTGCTGAGCGCTTTTGCCTGACGTTATTCGAATTTCTGCAACAAAGTGAGCAACTAATACTGTTGTTGCCAGTGCACTAGGGCGTCAAACTAGGCTAATAGTTTGGTTAACAAAAGCTACTGAATCTCGTTATGCTAAAAAACTCCCCAACTCACTATGGCAAGGTTGCCCGCGCCTTGCATTGGCTGACGGCACTGCTGTTTTTACTGGCCTATGTCGCAGTGTATTACCGGCAGTGGTTTACCGAGGCCCGGACGCCGGAGAACTGGACCGCACTGCAACTGCATTTATCCTTTGGCGTGACTATCGCGGTACTGGTAGTGCTGCGGCTTTACTGGCGGCTGACGAATGTTCAGCCTGCGGCTGAGCCCGGTTCGGCGCTGATACAAAAGGCTGCGCATCTGGGGCATCTGGTGTTGTATGGCGTGCTGATTGTGATGCCATTGACCGGCTATTTAGGGACCGGCGTGGCAACCGAGTTTTTCTTTTTATTTGAGATCCCGAAATTTGCCGATACCTGGTTGTTTCAGAGGCTGGTTGCGGATGGTATGGGCCTGAGTTTTGAGCAATTTGAAGCGCCGATGGATTTTATTCATAAGCAGGGCGGTGCTTATCTGGTGTGGCT
>DAIOUM010000151.1:0-3707 GCA_036759505.1 Alishewanella sp.
TTTAGCTTGCGCTGTGATTGTGGCCCGCAACTGGAAGCCGCCATGCGGAAAATTGCCGAAACCGGTCGCGGCGTGATTTTATATCTGCGTCAGGAAGGTCGGGGTATTGGTCTGATTAATAAAATCCGTGCCTATGCTGAACAGGACAAGGGGCTGGATACGGTCGAAGCCAATGAAATTTTGGGCTTTTTACCGGATCAACGCGAGTATGGTATCGCCGCCGACATGTTTGCCCAACTGGGGGTAAAACAAATCCGCTTACTGACCAATAACCCCCGCAAGTTAAAAGCATTGCAGGATGCCGGTGTCAATGTGCTGGAGCGGGTACAACACCGGGTAAAAACTACAGCGCATTCACATCGCTATCTGGCGACCAAGGCGGCAAAACTCGGCCATATGGATTAAGCAGGAATTTACGCCTAAAGCTGCCAGCCCACTTTGGCATAATCTGGCGCAATGCTATACTGCCGCCAGTTTAAGCTGAAGTGGCAGAATTATGATTGCGAAGCTGAATCCTGAGCTGGCATTGGACGCCAGCGTGGTTGCCTTTACCAAAGCCCTGCAACATGCCGGCTTTACCGGCGATATCGAAACCAGCTATGGCAGCAGGCTGGCCGTGGCTACCGATAACAGTGTGTATCAAGCCTTGCCACAAGCCGTGTTACTGCCGCGCAGCACCGATGACTTAGTGATTATGACGTCACTGGCGCAAACCTCCAGCTTTAGCCATTTAAAATTCAGCCCACGTGGCGGCGGCACCGGTACTAACGGTCAGGCCCTGACCGAGCATATCGTGGTCGACTTATCACGCCATATGCGGCAAATTCTGGAGCTGAATGTCGAAGAGCGCTGGGTGCGGGTGCAGGCAGGGGTGATTAAAGATCAGCTGAATGCCTTTTTAAAGCCCTATGGCTTTTTCTTTGCGCCCGATCTGTCCACATCTAACCGCGCCACTATCGGCGGCATGATTAATACCGATGCTTCAGGTCAGGGCTCGCTGGTTTATGGTAAAACCAGCGACCATGTATTGGCCCTGAAAACGGTGCTGATCGACGGTAATGTGCTGAATACCCGTAAGATGCCGCTGTTTGAAGCCGAGCACAGAGCTGAGCAACCCAATAGCATCGGCCGCATCTACCGCCAGGTACTGGACAGCTGCCGTAATAAAAGGGCGCTGATCTTAGATAAATTTCCACGTCTGAACCGTTTTTTAACCGGTTATGATCTGGAGCATGTGTTTAACGCCGATCTGACCGAGTTTGATCTGTCGCGGATTATTACCGGCTCGGAAGGCTCGCTGGGTTTTGTTACCGAGGCCAAGCTGAATATCACGCCGATCGCGAAGTACAAATGTCTGGTCAATATCAAATACGACAGCTTTGAAAGTGCGCTACGTAACTCGCCTTTCCTGGTCGCAGCGGCAGCCACTTCGGTGGAAACCGTCGACAGTAAGGTGCTGAACCTGGCACGTAGCGATATCGTCTGGCATCAGGTCAAAGATCTGATTACTGATGTGCCCGGCAAGGAGATGCAGGGCCTGAATATTGTTGAATATAACACCGAGTCTGAGCAGGAAATTCACGACAAAATTTCCGCTTTGACTGCGCGTTTGGACGAGGCTATCGAACAGCAGCAAGGCGGTATCATTGGCTATCAGCTGACCTATGATGCAGCAGCAATTAATGCGATCTACACCATGCGTAAAAAGGCGGTGGGGCTGCTGGGCAATACCGCCGGCAATCATAAACCGGTGGCTTTTGCCGAAGATACGGCGGTGCCGCCGGAAAATCTGGCTGATTTTATCCTCGAGTTTCGTGCGCTGTTAGATGCGCATGGCCTGCACTACGGCATGTTTGGTCATGTTGATGCCGGGGTGCTGCATGTGCGGCCGGCACTGGATTTATACGATCCGGAACAAGAGCGTTTGCTTAGAACCATCTCCGATCAGGTGGTCGCGTTAACCGCTAAATATGGCGGTTTGATGTGGGGCGAGCATGGTAAGGGCTATCGCAGTGAATACGGACCGGCGTTTTTCGGTGAGGAACTCTTTACTGAGCTCAGGAAAATCAAAGCGGCTTTTGATCCACGCAACCGTGTCAATCCGGGAAAAATCTGTACGCCTTATCAAAGTGCTGATGCGCTGGTCAGTGTTGACGGTCAAAAGCGTGCCTGGTTTGACCGGCAAATTCCGGTTGCGGTGCGTGAAAGCTTTGACAGCAGTATGAACTGCAACGGCAATGGCCTGTGTTTTAACTATGAAGAAAGCTCGCCGATGTGTCCGTCCAGTAAGGTCACTAAAGATCGGCGCCATAGCCCGAAAGGCCGTGCCGGTTTAATGCGCGAGTGGCTGCGCTTACAACAGCAGGCTGGCGAAGATATTCTGCAAACGGAACAGCGTTTGTTACAGCAAGGGCAGAGCATCAGCAGTATCTGGCAGAAAATAAAGAATACGCTGGCCAAACGCCAGGGCGAGGCGGACTTTTCGCATGAGGTGATGGAGGCAATGGAGGGCTGTCTGGCCTGTAAAGCCTGTGCCGGCCAGTGTCCGATCAAGGTTGATGTGCCAAGCTTCCGCGCCCGTTTCCTGCAGCTTTACTACAGTCGCTATTTACGGCCGGCGAAAGACTATGTGGTTGCCAATATTGAGCGTACCGCGCCCTTACTGGCGAAAGCTCCTAAGCTGGTGAATTTTTTCCTCGGACAGCGCTGGCTGCAAAAAGGCCTGGAGCATGGCGTTGGCTATGTCGATACGCCACTGTTATCGGTACCCACGCTGGCGCAGCGCTTGGAGGGACGTTACCGCTTTTCGTTTGATAAACTAAACGCCTTAACGGCTGAGGAGCGGCAACGCACTGTATTGCTGGTGCAGGATCCTTTTACCAGTTTTTACGAAGCGGAACTGGTGGCTGACGCACTGCAGTTGCTGGAAAAACTGGGTTATCAGCCGCTGTTATTGCCATTTTTGCCAAACGGTAAGCCGGAGCATGTCAAAGGCTTTTTAAAGCAATTTGCGGCGACCGCTGCCACGGCTGCAGCCTTTTTTAACCAGCTAAATCAGTATCAACTGCCATTGTTAGGCCTGGATGCTTCACTGGTGCTGGTTTATCGCGACGAGTATGTGAAAGCGCTTGGCAAGGCACGGGGTGAGTTTCAGGTACTGTTATTACAGGAATGGTTAGTGCAGCAAAGCTTACCCAAGGTGGCGCAGGCACAGCAGTTCTCGTTACTGGCGCACTGTACTGAGAAAACCGCCTTACCTGCCAGTGAAAAGCATTGGCAGCAGATCTTTGCGCAGATGGGGCTGGAATTAAAGCCGGTCAGTGTTGGCTGCTGTGGTATGGCCGGTACCTATGGCCATGAAAAGCAGCAACTTGAGAACAGCAAAGCGCTGTTTGAGCTTAGTTGGCGCGCTCCGGTAACCCAGCTCGGTAATGAGCAGATCCTGGTGACCGGTTTCTCCTGTCGCAGCCAGGTAAAACGGTTGGTTGGCGATAAGCCGCGCCATCCGCTGCAGGCGCTGTTACAAGCCTTGGCGTAGTGAGAGTGAGTCGCTAAAAAAACACCCGGCAGTTGCCGGGTGTTTTGCTGCTGTAAGTCAGCTTAGAAGCGATAGACGCCTTTCAGGTAGTAGTAACCACCATTTATACCCATTGGCGAAGTTTCAAAGTACTTGGCACCCAGGATGTCACTCATCCACTGCGGTAAAC
>DAIOUM010000152.1:0-3683 GCA_036759505.1 Alishewanella sp.
CTCTCTACTGGCCGCATCCTTGCTGGCTGTGGGCACTGTTCAGGCCAATAACGTCGAAATCTATGGTCTGGCGCATCTCTCGCTGGACCGCTTGGATAATGGCGTCGACAGCGGCACCAACGTTTCCAGTAACGCCAGCCGGTTGGGGTTTCGTGCCAGTACCAAACTGGAAGGGGGCTTAGAAGCCTTTGTGCAGCTGGAACAAACCATTCGTATCGATGAGGGTGCCGGTAGCTTTGCCGATCGCGATTCTTATGTCGGCCTGCGTGGCGATTTTGGTACAGTAAAAATTGGTCAGTTCGATACGCCGCTAAAAGTCTTGCGCGGCAAGGTCGATCAGTTTGGTGATCGGGTGGGTGATATCCGTAACGTCGGTCGGGTTAGTGGCGGAACCATTGGTAATGTGTTTGACGAGCGCTTTAAAAATGGTGTGGCTTATCAAAGCCCGACCGTCAATAACCTGACCTTTGCCTTTCACTATACGCCGCATAACAATACCGGCGCTACCGTAGATAATCTGCGCGAGTCTTACAGCAGCTCCATTACCTATGAGCAAAAAGGCATTTATTTAGCTGCGGCCTTTGAGCGTTTTGAAGGCACTGATGGTTTAGATCCGCAGGCGATCCGCCTGGGTGCTTACTATGATATTACGGATGCCATCCGCCTGACGACATTGTGGCAAAGCGCCAAGGATATTCCGGGTGGCGACCGCAATGTTTATGGTGTTGGTGCCAGCTATAAGCAAGGTAACTATGTCTGGCGCGGCCAGGTTTATCAAACCGGCGACAACGATACGGCAGACAGCGGCGCAACGTTATTCGCTGTGGGTGTAGACCGTAATTTTGGCCGTGAGTTAGTGCTTTATGCCGTTTACGGTATCACCAGTAATGATGACAATGCCGCCTTCCGCATCTCTGGCGGCGGCCGCGGCACTCAGTTACCGGCGATCGTCGGTGAAGATAGCACCGGCTTATCGCTGGGGATTATCTACCGCTTCTAAGCTCAGTGCGGGTAGTCTGCTACCCGCTTGCTTTGCCGACACAACCTATATCTCGCCACACCTACTCCCCTGATCTTCATCAACACCGAAGTAATTTTTCAGCATTTTTGCTGCTTAATGTTTTCTTAAGCTTCGCCACCTAACCTGCCAGCATCGAGGTTAAACCGGAGCGTCTTATGTCTGAACCCTTATTACTGGCACCACCCGCTACCGCTATACCGCTGCTGTGTAGCCTGGGAAATATGACCAGTAAACTGACTTTGCTGGCAAGACAAGCCGATGGCCGCGCTGAAGTAGAAACCCTTATCGCCCGCGAGTTTCAGCGCAAGCATCAGGCCGAAATCCGCTACTTTCTGCCACAATTGCTAAGTTTACGCTGCGCCGGAACCCTGACCGCAGCGGTCGGGTTGCAGGCTGCTACGCAGGGCCCGCTGTTTCTGGAGCAATATCTGCCACAGCCGATTGAACAGCTACTGTCAGAACAATCCGGGCAAGAGGTAAAACGCGGGCAGATTCTGGAAATCGGTAATTTGGTATCGGCACGCGCCGGTAGCAGTTTGTTACTGATGGTTGCCTTAAGTGAACTGATTGCCGCTAGCCGCTTTCGCTGGGTGACCTTTACCGCAACCGATGAAGTGCAATCCCTGTTAAGCAAGCTACATTATCAACCGATACTGTTAGCCGCAGCCAATGCCGATAAGCTGCAGCAGCCCCAATCCTGGGGCGCGTACTACCAAAAACACCCGCAAGTGATGGCAGGTATGGCCTTACCGGCCATTACCAGCGCCCGGCGTTTGCCGCGCTATCAGTTATTACAGCAGTTATTGGCTCCACAGCTGACTGAGCTGCAACCGCAATTGGCGCGGCTAACGGAGGCTGGTCATGGCTAAGTCAGTACCTTTGGATTTTCCTAGCCTGCGCCAGTTTGCCGAGCGCCCGGCGTTAACTGATGGCCAACACAGCCTGAGTTATCAGCAACTCGCTGAGCAGGTATCACAACTCGCCAACTGGCTGCAACAACTGCCGGCACAGCGCTTTGCCATTAGCGGCCCCAATAGCATCAGCTGGATTATTGCCGATTTAGCGCTGGCAGTGAGCGATAAAATTTGTGTTCCACTACCACGTTTTTTCTCAGCGGCGCAGCAAGCCTATATCCTTGATACCGCCGCGATCGAGATCGTACTGGAGACCGAGCCACTTGCCGGCAGCATAGCCAGCACAGTGCCAGGTTTATGGTATCGGCAGGTGCCGCAATCAGGTACTCACGACGTGCCAACCTTTCCAATATCCAGCGGTAAAGTCACCTTTACCTCTGGCACTACCGGCAGCCCGAAAGGCGTATGTTTAAGCTGGGCACAGCAAGCGGCGACCTTAGCCGGCTTAGTTAAAGCACTAGGCGCAGAATTTAGTGCAGAGGCACAACAGCAACAACTGCGACATTACTGTCTGCTGCCCTTATCTACCCTGTTGGAAAATCAGGCCGGTGTGTATTTACCTCTGGCTCTGGGGCAGCAAATTATTGTGCTGAACGAATCGCAAAGCGGTTTGAGCGGCAGTTCAAAGCTCGATTTAGCGCAATTGGCACAAAGCCTGGCGCAGTACCAGCCGCACAGCCTGATCCTTACGCCACAGTTGCTGCAGGCGCTGCTGTTGATTTGCCAGCAGCAACGGGCACTGGCAGCAAGTTTTCGTTTTATTGCCGTTGGTGGTGCGCACTGCGCACCGGCATTACTGGCACAGGCCGCACAGCTGGGGCTGCCTGTCTATCAGGGCTACGGTTTATCCGAAGCCGGCTCAGTGGTGGCTTTAAACTTACCTGCTGCGAATCGGCCCGGTAGCGTCGGCAAAGCGCTACCTCATATACAACTGCGGATTAACGCGGGCCAGATTGAAGTACAAGGTCAGCTCTATGCCGGCTATTTAGGCGAAGCCGCACGCGACGCCGACTCTTGGTTAGCGACCGGCGATTTGGGGCAACTGGACAGCGAAGGTTATCTGAACATTGACGGGCGCAACAAACAACTGTTGATCAGCAGCTTTGGCCGTAATATCTCGCCGGAATGGCTGGAAGCTGAGCTACAGCTTTGCCCGGCGATCGCCCAGGCCATGGTGTGCGGTGATGCCAAGCCCTGGCTAAGTGCACTAATAGTGCCGCGGTCGGCCAAGCAGTTGACACAGCTTAGTGCCCAGTTGCAGGCACTTAACGCCCGGCTCCCGGATTATGCGCAAATTCGTACCGCCTTGCTGCTAAATGAACCCTTTAGCAGCCAAAACCAGCAACTTACCGACAACGGCCGGCTACGCCGCCAACATATTCTGGCGCGGTACCAGCAACCCCTTGAACGACTTTACCACCTTACCCCAGCAACGGCAGAGCCAGTGCTTGTGCCGCTAAACCAGGAGCATCGCGATGAGCTTTTATCAGCAATTAATTGAGCAAACCCAGGCCGAACGCGAGTATTTGTTAAGTGCACCGCTGATCCAGCGCTGCCTTAAGCAACAAAGCTTTACGCTCGCCGAGTATCAGGCGTTTCTAACGGAAGCTTACCATCATGTTAAGCACACAGTGCCATTGCTGATGGCTGTTGGCAGCAGGCTAAGCAGTGCCCAGGAATATTACCGCGAAGCCATTGCTGAATATATCGAAGAAGAGCTGGGTCATCAGGAATGGGTGCTGAATGAT
>DAIOUM010000153.1:0-3599 GCA_036759505.1 Alishewanella sp.
GCAGGGCGCGGTAAATCCTGATGAGTTCTATGTGCACAAACCCACACTGGCAGCCGGCCGGCCGGCGGTGGTAAAACGTAACCTGGGTAGTAAACTGCTGCAGATGGTTTACTCCAGCGAACAGGGGCATGGCAAGCAGGTAAAAATTATTGATGTTGAGCAAAACGCCAGACGCCAGTTCTCACTAACCGACAACGAAGTCGAACAACTGGCGGCACAAGCGGTGATTATTGCCAAACATTACGGCCGGCCGATGGATATCGAATGGGCCAAAGATGGCGTAGATGGTAAGCTCTATATTGTACAGGCACGGCCGGAAACGGTAAAAAGCCGCGAAGATAGCAACAGCATTGAACGTTACCAGTTACAGGCGAAAAGCGCGGTACTGGTTGAAGGCCGGGCCATCGGGCAACGGATTGGTCGCGGTACTGCCAAGGTGCTAAGTGATATTTCACAGATGGACCAGATTCAGCCGGGCGATGTACTGGTTACTGATATGACAGATCCGGATTGGGAACCGATTATGAAGCGCGCCTCGGCTATCGTTACTAACCGTGGCGGTCGTACTTGTCATGCTGCCATTATTGCCCGCGAGCTGGGGATCCCGGCCGTCGTTGGCTGCGGTGATGCAACGGCGAAAATTCAGGCCGGGACTGACGTTACCGTATCCTGCGCCGAAGGCGATACCGGCTTTGTTTATCAGGGCCTGCTTGACTTTAATGTGGTGACCAGTCAGGTTGATCAGATGCCAAAACTGGATCTGAAAGTGATGATGAACGTTGGTAATCCGGAACGCGCCTTTGCTTTCTCGCGTTTACCGCATGCCGGTATTGGTCTGGCCCGGTTAGAGTTTATTATTAACCGGATGATCGGTGTACATCCCAAGGCGCTACTGAATTACGCCAGTCAAAGTGCCGAGTTAAAAGCAACCATCGATGAGATGACGGCCGGTTATGCCGATCCGGTGGAATTTTATATCGCCAAGCTGACCGAGGGCATTGCTACGCTGGCCTGTGCCTTTGCACCGGAAAAAGTCATAGTACGGATGTCAGACTTTAAATCCAACGAATACGCTAACCTGATTGGTGGTCAGCAGTATGAGCCGCACGAAGAAAACCCGATGATTGGTTTCCGTGGTGCCTCGCGTTACCTGTCAGAGGATTTCCGCGATTGCTTCGCGTTAGAAGTTGAGGCATTAAAGCGGGTTCGTCACCAGATGGGTTTTAGTAACGTCGAAATTATGATCCCCTTTGTGCGCACCCTGGAAGAAGCCGCCGGCGTGATCGACTTGCTGGCCGCACATGGTTTAAAACGCGGCGAGAATGGCCTGCGGGTTATTATGATGTGTGAGCTGCCGTCTAATGCTTTGCTGGCTGAAGAATTCCTCGAATATTTCGATGGCTTCTCAATTGGCTCTAACGATCTGACGCAGCTGACGCTGGGGCTGGATCGCGATAGCGGTTTGATTGCGCATTTGTTTGACGAACGTAATCCGGCTATTAAAAAGCTGCTGGCAATGGCAATTCAGACCTGTAAGGCCAAAGGCAAGTATATTGGTATTTGTGGTCAGGGACCTTCGGATCATGAAGACTTTGCCGCCTGGCTGATGGAGCAGGGCATTGAAAGTGTGTCGTTAAATCCGGACACTGTGGTCGATACCTGGCTGTATCTTGCTGAAAAATATGGCAAGCCCTTATAACAAGTGTTAAAGACTATCGGTGTTAAAATCCCGCCTTTTGGCGGGATTTCTTTTATATCAGCATAGCCATAGCGCCGCGCTTATGGCAAATTAAGGGTGTTAGCCTGCCAGGGCGGCACAGAGCTGGGCGCAGATGGCTTTAGCTCGACAACAATAACAACAATTCAGGGGAACGTAATGCAACAATTGGTGAATACCATTAACGGCATAATCTGGAGTGAGGCACTGATTTATCTGTGTCTGGGTGCCGGTTTATTTTACTCCATCATGACCCGCTTTGCGCAGGTGCGGCATTTTAAAGAAATGTGCAAGCTGCTGTTTAACAACACGAGTTCAGATAAAGGTATTTCGTCGTTTCAAGCCCTGGCAGTATCGCTATCCGGCCGGGTCGGTGTTGGTAATATCGCCGGTGTTGCTGCTGCCATCGGTTTCGGTGGTCCGGGTGCCGTGTTCTGGATGTGGATAGTCGCCTTTTTAGGCGCCAGCACCGCTTATGCCGAATCAACGCTGGGTCAGGTATACAAAGTTGAAGAAAATGGTCAGTACCGTGGCGGTCCGGCTTATTATTTCGAGCGTTGCCTGGGCTGGCGCTGGCTGGCGGTGTTATTCGCCGTCTCGGCGATTATTGGCTGTGGTATTTTCTTACCTGGCGTGCAGGCGAATGCGGTCGGCAATGCGGTAACTCAGGTCTTTGGTGACGGCAATATGGTAACCACCAGTTTTGGCGAAGTCGGTACCAATAAACTGGCGGCGTTGGCACTGATCTTAATTGTACTGGCCTTTATTATCTTTGGAGGTATTAAGCGCATTGCTAACTTTACTCAGGTAGTCGTGCCCTTTATGGCGCTGGGCTATATCGTCATGGCGCTGATTATCGTGTTCTTAAACTTAGATAAAGTACCGGGTGTGTTTGGCCTGATTTTATCAGATGCCTTCACTGCACAAGCCGGTTTTGGCGCGGCCATTGGCTGGGGTGTAAAGCGCGGTATTTACTCCAATGAAGCTGGCCAGGGTACAGGGCCACATGCTGCCGCAGCAGCAGAGGTGGAACACCCGGCGCAGCAGGGGTTAGTGCAGGCGTTCTCGGTGTATGTTGATACGCTCTTTGTTTGTACCGCTACGGCGCTGATGATCCTGATTACCCAGCAGTACAATGTAGTTGGCGAATTACCCGCTGGCCAATTTATCGTGCAGAATGTTGCTGCAGAAACCGTCATTGGCTCTGCCGCCTTTACCCAGATGGCGCTGAATTCGGTGTTTGGTAACTTTGGTCAAATCTTTGTTGGTCTGGCACTGTTTTTCTTCGCCTTTACCACTATCCTGGCCTATTACTACATTACCGAAACCAATGTCGCTTACCTAAACCGTCTGTTTAATAACAAGCTACCATTGATCGTGTTTAAAATTCTGCTGATGGCGATGGTAGCTTACGGCACCGTGAATGCTGCTGGCTATGTCTGGGATATCGGTGATATTGGGGTAGGCTTAATGGCCTGGATCAACGTGCTGGGTATTCTGGTGATTTTCTTCCTGCATAAGCCTGCCATTCTGTGTCTGAAGGACTATGAAGAACAGAAGAAAGCCGGCGGCCCAATCAGCTTTGACCCGGTTAAACTAGGCATTAAAAATGCGACCTTTTGGGAGCAGCGCTTAGCCAAATCTCAGGCGGAGCAAAAAGGCAGCGACTAAGCGTATCAGCAAAGCTGAATCGAGATGATGTTTGATATATATCAGCCCTGGCCCTTGCCGGGGCTGTTTTTTCGGCTAAGCTGACAACTTACACAAACATATCATACCAGTTAAGCCCCCTAGGGCGTGTTGACGTTTGCTGCTTAGATTTTGTTTGCACTGGCGGCGCTTTGATCGCGAAACGAGGAGCGCAGTTTAGTTATTCTAAATA
>DAIOUM010000154.1:0-3589 GCA_036759505.1 Alishewanella sp.
CTACCTGTTGTAAGGTGGCTTCAAAAAGACCAATGGTCCAGGCAGCCAGAAAAGCCGTCAGCAAATTAATACCAAGCCACAGCGCGCGGCGTTTGGCGCTGATCATAATGGGGGCAAATAAGTCCTCTTCTTCGTCCAAACCTGCGGTATGCATAAACTGGCTTTCTAGACTGCGGCGGACATTCTCCAGCGCTTCGCCAATGGATAGCCGCCCTAATAACTTGCCGTCACTATCGACTACCGCCAGTGCAGTATAACCCGAACGTGAGACGATATCGGAGCCCTGGTCCAGATCCAGCTCACCTTCAACCACAGGCGCATCAGGATCAATCAGCGGATCGACCGGCAAATGCGTCGCCTGTCCGAGCAGGCGGCTGGCCTGGATTTGGCCGGCATAGCGGCCGGTGCGGTCGATGACAAATAATGTATCCTGATATTCGGCATCATCCGGTAAATTCTGGAATAAACGGATTGCATCCCGCACCCTGGCATTTTTACTGATAATCAGCAGGTCATGGTCGGCGTAGCGACCACACTGATCCTCATCATAGGTTAGTGCTGTCTCTAACCAGCGCCGTTGACTGGCATCGAGTCTGGAGCAGGCGTAGTCATAAAATCGGGTTGGTAGCTCATCCAAAAGCTCCAGCAACGCATCAACGTCCATTTCTTCAACCAAAGTACGCAGTTGTTGGTCGTCCAACTGGCGGAAAATATTTTCCCGCGCATCGACCCGCATAGACATCAGGGCATCAATCTGGTCACTAACCGCCAGGCCTAGGTAGCAATTCAGCCGTTGCTCCAGTGGCATCGACTCCAATGCCAGCGCCAGCTCGGCAGGCTCCAGTTCGGTTAAGCGCGCCAGCAGTTGCTGCAGCTCATCTTCGTCGAAGCTGTCACGAACAATTTCTTCCAGATCTAAGTGTGGATGGTCAACCATAGATACTCCTGTGCAATATTAGCGACGGTTACCACCATTTTCTGTATTTAAACCACAGCAGACTGCCAATACCAAGCAATCCCATCATAAACAAGGTGACAAAATAGCCATTTTCGCTTTCTAACTCTGGCATATAGCGGAAGTTCATGCCATAAACACCCGCCAGAAAGGTCAGTGGAATAAAGATGCTACTGACGATAGTCAGCACCTTCATCCGTTCGTTGATTTGATGCGAAGTGGTCGACAGATAGCCCTGTACCAGATCACTGAGCTGGTCATAATACATCTCAGTCATCGAATGCAGCCGTTCAAACTTTTCATAAAAGTCGCGCAAATCGGCCAATGCAAAGCGCCGTAGCAGACTGTGCTGCTCTTCGAATAAAGCATCAGCAAAGAGATCTTTTTGATAAGCCAGGTTGCGACTGACTTTACGCAATACCGAGCGATAACGCATCATCAGCGTCATTAACTCGTCATTACCTTTATGTAGCATTCTGTCTTCCAGCTCACCCAGCTCATCCTCAAACACCAGTAGTTTTCCCAGATAGCTGGCTGATACCGTCAGGGTCAGCTGTTTTACCCAGTCACTGATTGGGTTATTACCGGGCTGTGTCAACTGTGGTTGCAGTTGGCTACGCAGCGGCTGCTGGTTGCAATGCAGCTTAGTGATTAGAATATCCTGACTGAAGAGCAGGTTAAGCTGGGCATTTTCAGTCAATTCGCTGAAATCAGCGTCGGCATAAGCGCGTAAAATCAGTAAATTAAAATCACCAACCGCTTCAAATTTTGGCGGGTGCCGCGTTTTGCTAAAGTCTTCGGCCATGGTGGCGGCAATACCCAGGTCCTGCAGCAGTTGTTGCTCTTCTGCGGCACTGGCCTGTTGTAAATCAAGCCACAGCGGCGGCGTATGCCGCGCATTCACTGGTAGGCGGCTAACCTGCTGTTGTTGCCAGCCACCCAGCTCGGGATCATAATAATTGACGCTGATCATCCGTTATCCTCCATGGCGAGTGCCGTACTGCCTGGCAGTACGGCTGATGCCCACCGCTATTTTAGGCGCGCTTGCCGGCGATATAATCTTTCACCAATTGCTCTAACACATCGAGCGGTACAGCACCATTTTTTAGCACCACATTATGAAACTCGCGGATATCAAAGCGCTCACCCAGTTCACTTTTCGCCAGCTCGCGCAGTTCCAGCAGTTTAATCATGCCCACCATATAAGCCGTAGCCTGGCCCGGCATAACAATATAACGCTCAATGGCTTTTACCGCATCGCCTTCTGGATTAGGGGTATTGTCGACCAGATACTGGATTGCTTGTTCACGGCTCCACTTTTTAGCGTGAATACCGGTATCGACCACTAAGCGGGCGGCACGCCATAATTCCATCGCCAACCGGCCAAAATCAGCGTAGGGATCCTGATAAAGGCCAATTTCTTTCGGTAGCAATTCGGAGTACAGGCCCCAACCCTCAATATAGGCGGTGGCACCACCAAAGCGGCGGAATTTCGGAATACCCTCCAGCTCCTGCGCAATAGCCAGTTGCATATGGTGGCCCGGAATACCTTCATGATAAGCCAGCGCTTCCAACTGATACTTTGGCATATCGCTCATGCGGTACAAATTGGCGTAATATACGCCGGGCCGGCTGCCATCCATCGAAGGGCGTTGATAAAAGGCTTTACCCGCGGTTTGTTCGCGAAATGGCTCAACTGCTTTGACTATCATCTCTGCCTTGGGCTTAACCAAAAACAGCTCGTCCAGCCGGGTACGCATATGGTCAATGACGGCAGTGGCTTCAGCCAGATAAGCCGCACGGCCCTCCTCGGTATCCGGATAGTAAAACTGTGGCGCTTCGCGCATAAACACAAAAAACTCCGCCAGATCGCCGGCAAAGCCCACCTGCTGCATAATTTGCCGCATCTCGCCATGAATGCGCTCAACCTGTTTGAGCCCCAACTGGTGGATCTGTTCGGCACTGTAATCGGTGGTGGTCATCCGGGCCAGCCGATTCTGATAAAAGGCCGCCCCATCCGGGAAACGCCAGACGCCATCATCGGTGCCGGCTTGCTGCTCTAATTGCTGTAAAAAGCTGATCAGACTGCGATAGGCCGGCCCGACACTGGTAATGAGTGCCACTCTGGCTTCATCCAGCAACAGCTTTTGCTCGTGCTCTGATAACGGCAGGGCTGCCACCTTGCTACTAAAATCTGCCAGCAGAGTACTGTCGCCCTGCTCTGAAAACGGTGCGCCTTGCAGCAGATTTTCGCTGGCTGAGTACAGGTGCGGAAACACAAATTTCGGCACTATGATGCCGGCTTCGGCACTTTGCGTGAGCAGTTGCTGTAGCTGACGAAATAATTCCGGCACCGCATTTAAGCGGGCGATATAGGCTTTGGCATCGTCGATGGAGTCAATTTTATGTTGATTGATCAGCAGCGCCGGCACCTGCGAATGCACGCCAAACATCTGATTCACTGGATAGCTGTACAGGCGCCAGCGCGCATCTTCCAGCATTTCCCGCAGCTGCTTGTGCATTAACTGATAACTCAAACGGGTTTGGTTATCCAGCGCGGCGACATCAATCGCTTCCAGTAAAGCCAGATGCTGGCGGGTGAGTGCCAGTTCTGCTTCGAACGCCGCATCAGAC
>DAIOUM010000155.1:0-3500 GCA_036759505.1 Alishewanella sp.
ACCCTGATCGCCGCCAGAGCGTCACGGATGTATATTGACCTGAACCGGGCTGTGGACGATATCGATCCTGAGCTGCTTTCCGGTGAATGGCCCGGCGCGTTAAAGCCTACCACTTACAGTAAAAGAGGGATGGGGTTGTTACGCCGCTTTGCCTTACCCGGCGTGCCGATGTACGACCAGAAGCTCGCGGTTAGCGAGGTGCAGCAGCGTATCGCACAGTATTATCTGCCTTATCATCATTGTCTGTCAGAGCAAATTAGCGCCTTACATCAGAAGTTTGGCGCGGTTTGGCATATTGATTGTCACTCGATGAAATCGCAGGGTAACGCCATGAATATCGATCAGGGGCAGGCCAGAGCCGATATCGTGATCGGCGATAAGGACGGGCAATCTGCTGAACCGGGTTTCACCGGCCTGATTGTGCAGTTTTTTCAGGATAGGGGGTATAGTGTCAGTGTAAATTATCCCTATAAAGGGGGCTATTTAACCGAGTGTTTCGCCGCCCCGGCGCAGCAGATCCACAGTGTGCAAATTGAGATCAACCGGGCGCTGTATATGAATGAGCAAACATTCATGAAACATCAGGGCTTTAACAAGTTACAACTCGATTTGCAGCAATTGGTGGCCGCAATCCGTACTTATATTACCCAGCGCTTGCCAGCACTGGCCGATGAGGTGAATTAATGTCAGATCAAGCCAAGGTTACCGCTAGGGTTGAGCCTGCTGCCAGTGTCGCTGCAGCGCCGCGTTCCGGGTCAAACCCGATAGTGGTGTTACTGTTTATTTTACTTATTGCCGCCAGCCTCACCTATTTACTCGACTCGGGGAGTTATCAAAGAACTGATGGTTTGGTAGTGGCAGGTAGTTATCAGGTAATTGAAAAAGACCGTTCTCTGAGTAATCTGTTTGGTTCGGTCACCCAGGCACCGGCAGGTGAAGCCAGACCTGTCGGGGTAGTTGATGTGCTGCAAGCGATACCCGCGGGTTTGCAGCGGGGAGCCGGACTGATCTTTATGGTACTGATTATTGGCGGTATGTTCGGCATTCTGAATAAATCAGGTGCGGTCGATGCCGGGCTTGAGCGACTAATTAGTGCGGTAAAGGGCAATGTCTACGGCCTGGTGATCTTTCTGATGACCATGTTTGCGCTGGGCAGCACCTTTTTAGGCCTGGCTTCGGAGTATTTGCTGATTATTCCGCTGATGGTTGAGCTGGCACGCCGGCTGGGCATGTCAAATCTGATCGGTTTGGCCATTTTGACCATTGCTGTAAAAGTCGGATATCTATCCTCTATTACCAACCCCTTACCACTGACTATTGCGCAGCCACTCCTCGGTTTACCTATCTTCAGCGGTGCCGGGATGAGAACGTTGTTTTTCGCTGTTTTCTTAGTGTTTGGTATTGCGTATATGCTGTGGGTGATTAAAAAAACCGGGTTTAAAAAACAGCTGGAGATCAGTTTTGATAGCCGAAAACTCAGTGTGCGCCATCTGGTTATGTTATTGATTATGTTGGTTGGGATCGCCGGTTTGGTCTATGCCTCCAATACCTGGCAATGGAAAAACCAGCAGCTGTCTGCCTACTATATCGGCATGAGTATCTTGCTGGCCTGTTGTAGCGGGTTGGGAGCCAGTGGCGCTGCTGATGCCTTTGTCTCAGGGATGAAGAAAATCCTGCTGGCCAGTATCCTGATTGGTGTTGCTTTTGCTATTGCCATCACGCTGGAAAACGGCAAGGTCCTCGACGCGGTAGTGCATGGTCTGGTCAGTATCATCGGAGAGGATAACTCCTATCTGGCTGTGTTGGGGATGTTTGTGTCTCAGTTACTGCTGGATGTAATGATCCCGTCCACCTCTGGTCAGGCGGCGGTCAGTATGCCGATCCTGGGGCCTATAGGTCAGCTTTCCGGCGTGGGAGCACAAACCACAGTGCTGACGTTTTTGTTCGGGAATGGCATAACCAATATGATTACCCCAACCTCCGGTACCTTGCTGGCCTATTTGGCTACTGCTCAGGTGAGCTGGACCGACTGGGCCAGATTTATTCTGCCGCTGGTGCTGATTTTTATCGTATTGGCCTGCCTGATGTTATTTTTTGCAGTATATGTCGGTTTTTAGTTACCCGGTGCTGCACCGGCACTGCCGGGGACTGACCCCGGCAGTGCGGTGGGTAAAGTAGCGCTGTCGGTATGGCGCTATCTCGCTACAAAATTCAGCACCGTCGCATTAATGCAATAGCGTGGCTGGCCATTGGGGCCGTCGTTAAATACATGCCCGAGGTGAATGCCGGAGACCGCGGCTAATACCTCGGTTCTTACCATGCCATGGCTATAGTCGGGGCGGGTGGTGATGGCGCCGGCGACCGGTCGGGTAAACGACAGCCAACCGGTACCGGAATTAAAGCGATCTTTGGTATCAAACAGTGCTGCACCGCTTAGCGCATCAACAAAGACCCCATCCGGTGTATTGCGAAATTGCTCATACTGCTGACAGAACGGCCGATCGGTACCGCTTTGAAACGCCACCCGGTAAGCTTCGCTTTGTTCGCCCAGGCTAAAGTGGCCCAGCACCCGGTAAAAATCGCTGGCAGGCAGATAGCCCTGAATAGCAAACACTTCTTTACCTTGCTCCAGAAAATATAAGGTCGGTGTGGCAACGCTGGGCGTGCTAAGCTGCAGCCCCTGTAACTGAGAAGATTGTCGCAGATGCAGCGGCACTGGTCCCTGATAATGCTTAACTACATCGGCTTTAAACTTATCGCAGTAAGGGCAGTCGGGTGAGTCCAGCATCAGGATCTGCTTGCCCTGTAGCAGGGCACTATTGTCCATCGCCAGCTGTGCCGGTGCGCTATCCGGGTTAAAGCGCACGCCAGTGGCATGATCCGGGCAATAGCCATTCGGGTTTTTCGCCAGATAGTCCTGATGAAACTCTTCAGCGGGGAAAAACTCGGGCAAGGGCAGAATTTGCGTTTGAATAGCGCCAAAACCTGCTGCGGTCAGTAACGGCTGGTAGCTTGCAGTTACCGCCCGGGCAACGGCGGCTTGTTGTTCATCCTGATAAAAAATTACCGAGCGATATTGAGTACCGACATCATTACCCTGGCGATTACTTTGCGTTGGGTCGTGCATTTCATAAAACTGTTGCAGCAGTTGCTGCAGGCTTACCTGCTGCGGCTGAAAGTGAATTTGTACCACTTCGGCATGGTTATTGGGGTTAAATTTGTGCCGTTGCCGGGTGATTTCCCGATACACTGGCCGCACGCCCTTGCCGCCGGCATAGCCGGCTATGACGTCTGTTACGCCCGGTGTAGCCTCAAAGCGTTTCTCAACACCCCAGAAACAACCGGCGCCGACCACCAGCGTGGCAGTTTGCGGCTCAGCTACCGCACTAGGGGCCTTAGTGTCGGCGACGACTGCCAAGCTGACACTCAGAGTGACTATCAGTGTCAGGCCCTGCCAGAACCCAAGGTTTATACCAAGCTGCCGATTCATCTTACCCCCC
>DAIOUM010000156.1:0-1833 GCA_036759505.1 Alishewanella sp.
TCACCAGACTAATCAGATATAGCAACACCACAGCACCCACTGTTGCGGTAATCAGTGAGCCAATCAAACCAAAGGCTTTTAACCCCAAGGCACCAAACAGCATACCGCCCAGGAAGGAGCCGACGATCCCGACTACGATATTACCCAGCACACCAAAGCCACGACCTTTCATAATATTGCCGGCCAACCAGCCAGCGACCGCACCGATAATCAGAAACAGAATAAAATTCATAATTGCTTTAACCTATTTTTTGTTAAAAAGCGGATAACTATTTTTTACACAGTATCTTGCCCAACAATCAAGATAGCTATAAATTCAACAAGCTTCAAACCGGATCTAACAATAACACTACGGAGTCATCTATGAAATTAAAGATTGCAGCTTTAGCTATCACATCTACCCTGGTACTGGCGGGCTGTGAAACAACAAATTCCATTCCTTACAAAGCATCTTCAGCAAATGTGATCTCAATTCAGCAAACACTTCAGGCTGAAAATAAAAAAGTTAAAATGGGTAAGGTACAGATTGCACAAGGTGTAGATGAAAGCCCAATGTGTCGCTTAATGGGGCCGGTAAAAGTAGCTCCGGGCAAAACCATCCCTCAGTATATTGAAGCGGCCTTCCAGGAAGAATTGTTTTTAGCTCAGGTTTATAACCCAAGCGCCAGCACTGAGATCCAAGCTGTAGTAGAGGAGCTGAAATTCAGTTCAGTTACGCCAGCCTTTTGGGAAGTATCAATGACTGTAAAGTCGAATCTTTCTGAAGGCTATAAAGTGTCAGTGAAATATCCGTTCGGTACCAGCTGGAGTGCGCCATCAGCTTGTAAAAACGTCGCGGATGCCTTTGGTCCTGCTGTCCAAGAGCTGTTAAAAGAAGTTGTAAATCACCCTGACTTCAAAAAACTTGTCTAGAGCGATTTTGAGCAGCTTGCCGCGCGCTTGCTGCTCAACTTTCAACTAACGCTAATTCTGGCCCAGTCAGAGCTCGATACTCCCCCTCTGCCAACTCTAGCGGCAGCTGCAAAGCACCGATCCGCTCGCGGTGTAGTCGTTCAACTTTATTGCCGATAGCGGCAAACATTCGTTTTACCTGATGGTAGCGGCCTTCGTGAATGGTGAGCAGGGCTTGATGCGTTGCCACCAGCTCTAATTGTGCTGGCTTGGTCGGCTCTTTTTCGCCACGAAGCATCACGCCAGCAGCAAATTGGGCAATGGCTTCAGCTGGGATAGGATCTGCAGTCCAAACCCGGTAGGTTTTGGCGACATGGTGTTTTGGTGAGCTTAAGCGATGTGACCACTGACCATCGTCAGTCAATAGCAGCAAACCTGTAGTATCCAAATCCAGCCGGCCAACGGTATGTAAACGTTCAACCAGCGGTTCATCCAGTAGCGTAAAAACAATAGGGTGTTCGGGGTCATCATTGGCACAGACGTAGCCGGCAGGCTTATGCAGCATAATATAGCGTGGGCCGATCAGCTGTAGTGGCTCACCGTCGAGCTCCACCTGATCCGTTACACTGACCTGACGGGCAGCTTGCTTAACCGGCTCGCCATTAATACTGACTAAACCCTGACGGATACTTTTGCCGGCCTGCGAACGGGTTAGACCGGTGCAATCACAAATAAACTTATCTAAACGCATAATTCACCTTAGTTGATGAAGACAGTTTAGCTTTGTCTTAGCGCTGAGACCATAAAATTCGGATTAAGTAGCTGTTCACGCTGATAAACCGGGCCGCTAATGCCATCAAATTGCACGCTGGCCCCCGCTTCCAGCGCAATGATATGTCCGGCGGCGGTATCCCACTGCATGGTCGGGCCAAAGCGCGGATA
>DAIOUM010000156.1:1933-3493 GCA_036759505.1 Alishewanella sp.
TTAATAAATTCTTTCGTGCCATCCAGCGGGTCGACCAGCCAGTAACGTTGCCAGTGTTGCCGCACTGCCCAGCTAATATTAGCGGCTTCTTCCGATAAAATGGGAATGTCCGGCGTCAGCGCCGTCAGGGCATTAACAATCAGCTGGTGCGCGGCCAGATCGGCTGCCGTTAGCGGTGTGGCATCGGCTTTATCGGTAATATTAAACTCTCGCGGATCCCGCTGATAAATTTCTAAGATCGCCTGACCGGCCTGTTCAGCAATCTCAATAATAGCGTTTAATATGTTCATTATATATTCCAGAAAATCATAGCATTGCAGTCAAACACATGCTGTTAAGAATAGCGCTATTGAAAGAAACTGACGACTCAACAACGCTGCTTCAGGACTTGGTAGGGTAGTCTTTTCGTAACAGCAGCAGGGAGGCTGCGCAGGCTGAAAGGGCACAGGGATGTGATCCTTGAAGCCGGTGGAGAAAAGACTACCCTGCCAAGGCCGCTGCACCTATCGGAATACTGTGCCTTACGGCAAGCAACAACTAGGCAATAACCCCTTTACTGGCTAATAGCGCCAGCAATTTATCGACACTTTGTTCCAGCGAACTTTGCGCCGTATTCAGCACCAAATCAGCAGCCAGTGGCGCCTCATAGGGATCGGAAATTCCGGTAAAGTGTGCGATTTCCCCGGCGCGTGCCTTTTTATATAAACCTTTTACATCGCGCTGCTCACACACTTCTAGCGGTGTGGCGATATAAATCTCCAGAAACTTTCCCGGCGGCAGCATACTTTTCACCAACTCGCGTTGCTCGCGCAGTGGCGAAATAAAGGCACTCAGTACCAGCAGGCCGGCATCGACCATCAGGCCAGCAACAGCACCGACCCGGCGTAAATTTTCGCGCCGATCCGCTGCGCTAAACCCCAGATCAGCGCACAGGCCATGCCGCACATTATCACCATCCAGCAAATAGGTGTGTACACCGCGCGCCAGCAATGCCTGCTCCAACGCATTGGCCACGGTCGATTTACCCGAGCCGCTCAGGCCGGTAAACCAGAGCACGGCACTCTGATGCCCCTTTAACCGGGCGCGCGCGGCCGCATCAATCTGGTATTGCTGCCACTGAATATGCGTCGCTTTGCTAAGTTCTGTCATACCGCTCAGTACTCTCCTGTTTGTTACGGCAAGGCGCTAGGCAAGCCGGGTTAGCGGCTGCTGAAACACCGCAGCGCCGGGACGCTGCCCGAACCAGTGCAACTGCGATTGTAGCGCTACCACTTCACCGATCACCAATAACGCTGGCGAAACCACCTGTTGCTGCTCGACCAATTGCGCTAACTCAGACAAAGTGCCGGTGATCACCCGCTGTTCACGACGGGTACCATTCTCAATAATCGCCAGCGGCGTTGCCGGATCGCGGCCAAAACTAACAAGCTGCTGTTGGATATCCGCTGCTTTTAGAATACCCATATAAATCGCCAGCGTCTGATGTGGCCGGCTCATACTGTGCCAGTCTGGCTCATCGCCGGCTTTACGGCAATGACCGGTCACAAACTGCACACTTTG
>DAIOUM010000157.1:0-2148 GCA_036759505.1 Alishewanella sp.
GAGCAGGCCGCATTATCAGGTCAGCAGGTAGTCAGTGCGACTATTGGCTCGGTTCGGCAACTGGCGGTGCAACTGGCGCAAACCGGTGAAAAGGTCAATGATATGGCGCAGGCCAGCACGGATATCCGCAAGGTACTGGATGTGATCCAGGCGATTGCCGAGCAAACTAATCTGCTGGCGCTTAATGCCGCTATTGAAGCCGCCCGGGCTGGTGAGCAAGGGCGGGGCTTTGCGGTTGTCGCTGACGAAGTGCGGACATTGGCATCCAGAACTCAGGCATCGACGGTTGAAATTAAGCAGATCATTGATCGTTTAGTCAGTTACAGTCAGCAGTCGGTTGACGTTGTGCAGCAAAGTGTTGGTCAGTTAAACGACACCCGGCAGCACGCAGAACAAAGTGACACCTTATTAACAGCAATCCTGACTGAAGCCCGTCAGGTTGCACAATCGGCAGTGACGATGTCGTCGGCGCTGCAGCAACAAAACAGTGCCAGTAATGAGGTCGCGGGCAGCGCACAGCAGTTAAAAGTGATGGCGCAGCAACAATCCACCCAAAGCGAAGCCGTTGCCGTATCGGCCAGTCAGCTGGCCAAGGTAGCGACACTGCTGCAGCAGGAGACCGGTAAATTTATCGTCTAACTGCGTCACTGTTGCCATTATCAGGGCGACAGCGCCTTTGGCTGGCCTGGTCGCTGTTTTTCAGTTGGCTGTTGTTAAGCAGTATTGCGCTATATCGCTTTGGTAACAGCCACTATGGTGTCTTTGACCCTGAGCTGCGATGGTCGGCGCAGACGGTACCGCTGAGTTTAGCTGCGTTAAATATTGCCGCAGCCAGCGACCGCCAGCTGGTGCATGTGCTGGACAACCAGTGTGGCTGTTCACGGCTGGCACGCCAGCACCTGCAGGCACTGTCTGCTGAGCTGGAACAAAATGCTGTCGAACAGCATTTTCGCAGTGCTGCCGAGCTTGCCGCCGCCGGTTTTCATTTGCCCGCTGTGCCAGCATTGCTGGTGTTTCAGAACGGCAAGTTGCTTTATGCCGGCCCTTACGCCAGTGGGCCACTGTGTAGCCCAGACAACAGTTTCTTACCAGCACTCTTTTCCGGGCAAAGCCGTTTACCCGGTACCTGGCTGAATGGCGAAACTAAGGCTTGCCGTTGTCTGGTCAGTTCCGGCACTTAATGATACTATGCCGCTGCGTTTTATTGCTTCAGCGCGCGACGTCGTGCAGATGGCTTTTCGTTTAAGCCATTAACTGCCCGGCAAGGCGCTGAATTTTCTCAACCCCACAAGTGACCCTTGGTATGGGCCACCACTGTTAAGGACTTATCATGCCAGTTATTACTCTGCCAGATGGCAGCCAGCGTGCCTTCGAACAAGCTGTTTCCGTATTAGATGTCGCCAAAAATATCGGCCCGGGTTTAGCCAAAGCGACCATCGCCGGTAAGGTCAATGGTGAGCTGGTTGATGCTTGCGAGCTGATTACCCAGGACGCCAACCTAAGTATCGTCACCATCAAAGATCAGGAAGGCCTGGAAATTATGCGCCACTCCTGTGCTCACTTATTAGGCCACGCCATCAAGCAGCTGTGGCCCAATGTGAAGATGGCGATCGGCCCAGTGATTGAAAACGGCTTTTACTATGATGTCGATCTGGAGCAGCCGATCAGCAGCGACGATTTAGCGGCGCTGGAAGCGCGGATGCTGGAACTGGCGAAAACCGAATACGATGTGGTAAAGCGCAAAGTCAGCTGGCAGGAAGCTTGGGATACCTTTAATGCCCGTGGCGAAAGCTACAAAATGGAAATTCTGGAGCAGAATATCCCGCGTGATAGCCAGCCGGCACTGTATCACCACGAAGAATATACTGATATGTGTCGTGGCCCGCATGTTCCCAATATGCGTTTTTGCCAATATTTTAAAATTATGAAAGTGGCCGGCGCCTACTGGCGTGGCGACTCGAAGAACAAAATGCTGCAGCGCATTTACGGCACCGCCTGGGCCGATAAGAAGCAGCTGGCGGCCTATTTAACTCAGTTGGAAGAAGCGGAGAAGCGCGATCATCGTAAAATCGGTAAGGCGCTGGGTTTATTCCACTGGCAGGAAGAAGCGCCGGGTATGGTGTTCTGGCACAACGACGGCTGGACCAT
>DAIOUM010000157.1:2248-3474 GCA_036759505.1 Alishewanella sp.
GGATGGCAGAGTTTGGTTGCTGTCACCGTAATGAGCCATCAGGTGGCTTACATGGCCTGATGCGGGTGCGCGGTTTCACGCAGGACGATGCCCATATCTTCTGTACCGAAGAGCAGGTGCAGACTGAAGTGACCAAGTGTATCAAGATGGTCTTTGATACTTACAGCACCTTTGGCTTTAAAAATATTAAGGTCAAGCTGTCGACCCGGCCGGCACAGCGTATTGGTTCAGATGAAATCTGGGATCGCGCTGAGCAGGGCCTGATCGATGCCTTAAAAGCCAATGATATTGCCTACGACCTGCAGCCAGGCGAAGGTGCTTTCTATGGCCCGAAAATCGAATTTACGCTGCACGACTGTTTAAACCGTGCCTGGCAGTGCGGCACTATCCAGCTGGATTTCGCCTTACCAGGCCGTTTAGGTGCCAGTTATGTGGCGGAAAGTGGTGAGCGGCAGGTGCCGGTAATGATCCACCGCGCTATTTTGGGTTCGCTGGAACGTTTTATCGGTATTCTGATTGAAGAATATGCCGGTTTCTTCCCAACCTGGTTAGCGCCAACCCAGGTGGTGGTGATGAATATTACCGATAATCAGGCCGAATATGTGCAACAATTGGTAAAAACTTTCAAATCTCAGGGCATAAGAGCAATAAGTGACTTGAGAAATGAGAAGATAGGCTTTAAAATTCGCGAGCACACGCTTAAGCGCGTCCCGTACCTGGTGGTAGTTGGTGACAAAGAAGTTGAAGCTGGCGATATCGCAGTCAGAACCCGCAAAGCAGAGGATCTGGGTAAGATGTCGGTGGCTGCTTTTGTTGAAAAACTGACCGTAGAAATTAAAAACCGGACCGCGAGCTAAGCAAACAGGAAACTTTTTCGGAGGAACATACTATTAAAGTAGGAAAGAAAACATTACCTTCAAACCGTCCTAACCGGATCAATGAAGAAATTAACGTACCAGAGGTACGCTTAATTGGTGTAGAAGGTGAACAGCTGGGTGTAGTCAGTATTGCTGAAGCCAATCGTCTGGCAGAAGAAAGCGGCGCCGATTTAGTTGAAATCAGCCCGACAGCTGAACCGCCAGTATGTAAGTTGATGGACTACGGTAAGTTCCTGTTCGAAAAAGGTAAAGCTCTGAAAGAGCAAAAGAAGAAGCAAAAACAGATCCAGATTAAGGAAATTAAATTCCGGCCTGGAACTGATGAAGGCGATTACCAGGTAAAACTAC
>DAIOUM010000158.1:0-3447 GCA_036759505.1 Alishewanella sp.
CCTTGATCTACCTGTTATTTGGTGCGCTATGGATCACCTTTAGCGACCAATTACTCCTGTCTTTAGCTGTGGATCCACAAACCCTGTCCCGCTATCAAAGCTATAAGGGCTATTTTTATATTGCGCTAACCGCCGCACTGGCCTGGATATTGTTAAGGCAACGCCTGCATTTTTCGCGTTCTCTGACCAAATCCGAATACATTCTGGACCAGACTATTGAAAAAGCCGCCGCTGGTATTGCTCATGTCAGCCCCAGCGGTCAGTTCTTGCGTGTTAATCAGGAATTGTGTCGCCTGCTCGGTTACAGCATGGCGGAACTGCGTGAACTGAGCTTCCAACAGCTGACGCACCCGATGGATTTAGCCCGTGACCAGGCACTGGTTGAAGAAACTTTGAGTGGCCTGCGCCAGCACTACTCTCTAGAAAAACGCTATTTACGTAAGGATGGCCAGGTGATCTGGGCCAGATTATCCGTGTCATTAATTGCCGCTACCGATATCTCCGATACATTTTTTGTATCTGTTATTCAGGATATTTCGGATGTGAAGTTGGCACAACTCAAACTGGAAGAGAGTGAGCTGCGCTTTCGTACCCTGCTTGATAGTATGCCGACGATCTCGGTGCAGGGTTATGATGAAGATGGCACTACTTTGTTCTGGAATAAAGGCAGTGAGCTGGTGTACGGCTACAGTAGTCAGGAAGCTATCGGCCGTAGTTTACTGGATCTAATTATTCCGGAAAAAATGCAGGAGGGAGTCAGAGAGGCAGTAAGCCAGATGGCCAGTAGCGGCGAGGCCCGCCATGCTGAAGAACTGGTATTAAAACGCAAGGATGGTAGTCCGGTCACAGTCTATTCTTCGCATGCGGTGGTAATTTTGCCGGATAAAAAGCCACAAATCTATTGTATCGACATTGACCTGACCACCTATAAACAGCAGGAAGCCCAGCTGGCATTTCTGGCGCAATATGATCCGCTGACCCACCTGCCGAACCGGCACTTCTTTGCCAATCAATTGGAGCAGGCATTGAAAGTTGCCCGTCGTGAGCAGTTGCAATTGGCGGTACTGATTCTGGATCTGGATAACTTCAAGAATATCAATGACTCTTACGGCCATAACGTTGGCGATCAATTACTAAAGCAAGTTGCTGAAAAGCTTCGGATTTGCTGCCGTGATACGGATACCCTGGCGCGACTGGGCGGCGATGAGTTTGCCATTTTGATCGAGCATCTGGAGCAGCCGGAAGATGCCGCCCGTTTTGCACAGGAACTGCTGCGTACCATGCAACAAACCCTGATGTTGCCACCGGATTTGGAACTCAGCGCGGCGGCCTCGATCGGTATCAGCCTGTTTCCGCAACATCATGACAACGTGGAAGCGCTACTACAGGGTGCCGATGCCGCCCTTTACAAAGCCAAGGCAGAGGGCCGCAATACTTACTACTACTATAGTGACCGGCTCACAGCACAGGCCAGACAGCGGCTGGTTTTGGAAGGCCGCTTGCGTAACGCCATTAAAACCGGCCAACTGCATTGCTATTATCAACCGCAACTGGAAGTGACAACAGGCAGGATTATCGGTGCAGAGCTGCTACTACGCTGGCGTGATCCCGAACTGGGTGTTGTCAGCCCGGAGATTTTTATTCCGCTAGCTGAGAGCTCAGGCCTTATTCATGCTTTGGGAAGCCAGGTGTTGCAGCAAGCATGCGTACAAGGCAAAGCCTGGTTGGACGAAGGCTTGCCCGCCATTAGCCTGGCAGTCAATGTGTCTGCCCACCAATTTAGCCGGGGCGAGCTGGGGCAACAAATTAAATCCCTGTTAGCTGAATCCGGCTTTCCGGCCAGGTTATTGGAGCTGGAGGTGACCGAGAGTGCTCTGATGCAGGATGAAGACACTGTCATCGAAATCATGCAGCAGTTGCGGGCGACCGGCGTCAGATTAGCAATTGATGATTTTGGTACCGGCTACTCTTCACTCGCATATTTGCAGCGCCTGCCGCTGGATATCCTGAAAGTAGACCGGCGTTTTATCTGCAATATGACCACTAACCCGGATAATCAGCAAATAACCAAAGCGATTATTGAGTTAGGGCATACACTGCGGTTTGAAGTGCTGGCCGAAGGTGTTGAAACCGCTGAGCAACTGGCAATGCTGCAACAAATGCGCTGTAACTACTATCAGGGTTACTTGTTTAGTAAACCGGTACCCGCCGAAACCTTCCGCCAACTGCTGGCACAGCAGCAAGGAGTTGGAACCCAGGCACACTAATCCCGCCGATCACGGCAAGCTTCAGTGGCCAGCTCAATTTCTATCGTGGTATTCAGCAGTGAAAAGTCGCTGAGCAAATGCTCAACCTGGCTTTTTAACTGCTGATACTGGCTCAGTTCTTCCAGCTCTACTACCAGATGCGCACTGAGCACATGCTGCTCACCATCCAGCGACCATAGGTGTAAATGATGTACTTCACGTACCTGCGGCTGGGTGAGTAAACGTTGTTCGATCTGTGTCAGTAAGGCGGTATCGGGTACCGCCTGAAAAAACAGGCGCGCCGTGCTGCGTAAATTGCGCAGCACGTTGAACAAAATAAACAAGGTAAAGGCGATCGATAACAGCGGGTCAATAATTGGCCAGTCGACAAAATGCATCACCAGCGCCGCCAGCAGCACCGCAACCCAGCCCAGCACATCTTCCAGTAGGTGCCAGTTCAATACCCGCTCATTCAGGGTTTTGCCGCCACTGAGTTTATAGGCGGCAAAACCATTTACCAGTATGCCGAGCACGGCCAGCGCCATCATGCCTTCGGTCAGCGGCATCACCGGCTCACTGAGTCGCGGCATGGCTTCGGCCAGGATCCAGACTGAACCACCAATCAGAATGAAACAATTTAACAAGGCGCCAAATAAACTGAGCCGGCGATAACCGTAGGTGTAATGTGCGGTAGGCGCTTTTTTACCCAGTTTATACAACAGCCAGCCACTGCCCAGCGCCAGACTATCGCCAAGATCATGAATCGCATCAGCCATAATGGCCGTGCTATTAGTCAGCCAGCCGCCGATAAACTCAATAATGGTAAAACCCAGATTCAGAAAAAACGCCCAACCGAGCCGGCTACCGCTATCCTCTGTCGCCGCTAAACCATGGCCATGCCGATGCTGCCCATGACCGTGCTGATGCTGCGAGTGCGGGCGCTGCGAATGTGAGTGAGAATGGTGATGTGAATGCGGTGGCATAGTGGCGCTTCCTGCTGAGCACTACTCTGACTATAGACACTGACGCTATTGAATAGCAAGCAGAAAAAAGCCCCTGTGGCAGGGGCTTAGTTAACAACCTTAGAACGGGATATCGTCATCAAAGTCGATTGGTGGTTCCATTGGCGGGCGCTGTTGCGCTGGTGGTTGTTGCTGGAAGCCACCTTGTGGCTGTGCCGGCTTTTGATAATTGCCTTGCG
>DAIOUM010000159.1:0-3320 GCA_036759505.1 Alishewanella sp.
CGAAATTTGCCGCCGCTTACTGAAGGTCCCCCGCCTGAACCGGCTGCGCGGTACTTTGGTGGTGGTACCGATTGTTAATACTTACGGCTTTGTGCAGCAATCGCGTTATTTACCGGACCGCCGGGATCTGAATCGCAGCTTTCCCGGCAGTGAAAAAGGTTCCCTGGGTAGCCGGATGGCGTTTCAGTTTACCGAACAAATCCTCAGTAAATGTACCCATGCCATAGACTTACATACCGGTGCCATTCACCGCAGTAACCTGCCGCAAGTCAGAGCCAGTGCCAAAGATAAGGTGGCACTGAGTATGGCTGAAAGCTTTAACGCGCCGATTATTATCAAGGCGGCTAGCCGCGATGGCACCATGCGCGGTACCGCCAACAATTTAGGGATCCCGATTTTACTCTATGAAGCCGGCGAAGCGCTGCGCTTTGATGAGCAGTCCATTAAGATAGGAGTGCGCGGAATCGTTAATGTGATGCAGCAGCTGGGTATGCTAAGTCGCGGCAAGCGACTCGGTAAAACCCGCTCGCTGTTTTCGAAGAAGAGCAGCTGGGTGCGGGCCGAGCATGATGGCATCGCCCGTTATTATGTCAGCTTGGGGCAGACGGTACAGCAGGGCGATCTGCTGGCGCATATCTATTCGCCTTATTCCGACTTTGAGGTTGCGGTTACGGCGACGCTATCCGGGGTGATTATCGGCCGCACTAACCTGCCGCTGGTGAATGAAGGCGAGGCGCTGTTCCATATTGCAGAGGTCAGCTCGTTGGAAGAGGCCGAGAAGACGCTGGATGCAATCAGTGACGAAGTGGACAATGCGATGCCGTTATCGCTGACCGATGAGTATGGTGTGGTCTAAGCTAAAAATTCAACACGAGCTAGGGCGCTTTTTCGACCACTACATCAAATTCAGCCAGCTCAGGTAGTTGCTGCTGCAGCTTGGTTTCGATGTCGTCGAGCTCGCGCATTCGCTGACAAAACAGCGCTGATTTAGCTTCCAACTCGACCATTTTCTGATCCATACCCAGAGTAATTTTATCCATCAGCTGATTTACTGCTTGCCAGTCCTGACTATCCGCCTTTTCAAAGTTGCTGTCAGATTGCCGCAGTGCATCGCGCAACGCGCCCCAGACAGCACCAACAGTATGGCGGGCTAGCATGGTTAATTGCGGTTTAAGTTCACCGTTTAGGAAATTATCCAGCTCATTTAAGCTTTGTGGTGCCAGATAAAAGTGATCGCCGGTGCGCACAAAGCGCGATAAAAATTGAAAGGTGGTTTCGCGGATCAGGGCACGCCACTCAGCTTGCTGCGACTTATTACCGACGCCGGCGAGCATCGCCTCAATACTGGATAAGCCAACTTCAACGCCATCCACCGCTAGGCTAACAATTTCCGGTACAAAACGACGCAAGCCCTGGGCATAGAGCTGTAATAGCTGTTGTGAGTCGTCTTCCAGTTCAAACCATTCGCCCTTGATAAAAAGCTGTTTATCTTCATTGATTTGAACGAAGGTGCGGTTATTTTGCATAATGCGGATCTGATCCGGAGAGATCAGCACACCATAGCGGAAGGCCATGTTACAGTCGGCAAGCAGCGGTGAACTGACTAGCAGTAATAAAAAACAGAGAACTCGCACAACCAGACACCTACCAACCAAACCTGAGACTAGCTTAGAGAAAAAGCCAGCACAGCGCATTACTCAATACCGCATAGACACTACCCCTGGTCGCACTACAGTGGATTGATCGCCGGATGGCCATCTTGGATTTCAATAACTGAAGGCCCGTACTCACGACGACTACGGATAATTTCTTTACCAAATTGCACTTCAACTGCCGAGAATAACTGCTGGATTGCTTTTACCTTTAACTCCGGTAACAACAATAACCGCTGCTCTTCCAACGCCCGCACCTCGTCAATCAGTGCTTTAGCCAGCTCTTTTTGCTCAGCAAACTCCTGCTCGAGCTTCTGAATTAACTCGTCGGTCTGACCAGCCAGTAATTTACGTTGCTTATCAATACGCTGCTTAAGCTCATCTAAAACCGCTCTGGCCTGGCTCAATTGACTGCGCATTAACTCTTGTTGCTGCAATAATGGCGTCAGATGACGGTTGACTTTAATCACCACGACACCGCTGGAAGGAGAACCCAGTTGCCCGCAAGTTAAGGTTTTACCAAGCAGATAGTGACCACCAACAATTTTTCCGGTGACTTTCTCCGCAGTGCCTGCTAACACGGTTTCGGCCTCTACCGAACAATGCATCAGATACTTAGTCGCCATCAGTTGGCCACCACAGATAAAGGCGGAATACTGCGCAATATTGCAGTTAATATCGCCCTGCGCTCTAATCACTGTGCTGTATTCAGGGGTCTCGCTTTGCGGATTAAGTTGATGACCGATAATGGAGCCGACAATATTAATATCACCACCCGCTTCGACTAAGTCGCCTTCCATAACCCCTTGAATAATGACATTACCGCCCGCGACCACTTTCATACCAGAAATCACATTACCGGTGACAACCACTGACCCCTTGAAAATTATATGACCAGTGGTCAAATCGACATTCTTAACGGTAAAGACTTCATCAACAGTCGCGCCATTATCGATGGCTCGGGGTAAACCGTCTTGAGTTGCCAGCAACAGGTCCGGATCTTCGGCACTCAAGCCGACACCAGGCCCTAATTGCCACTCCATTAAGATGCCAGGCACTGCCGGCAGTGCTTCTCCAACAACATTGATACCGGGCTCACCTGAAGTAGGTGGAAAGCGGCGCATGAGTGGCTGGCCCGCAGCAACCGCCGGAATAGCGCCAAAGTCACGGAGGTCGGCTTTCGCTTCTGACTCAACCAAGGGTTGATTACGACGCCGCACCATATCCGGAATCAATGGTTCAAAACGCGAGTTCATACCATTGGCCTGGACTCGCCCGGTCGCAACTTCTACTTTCAGGCGACTACCGGGTTCTGCCCGGCTGGCTTGTTGCACCAAACGGATTATATTTTCTTTTTGAAAACCAAAGACGATACCTGCCTGCTGTGCGCCCTTCACCAGCTCGTTAGCGGAGATGGGTGCGCCGCCCCAGGCTGCAGTAATAATCGCATAGGCGGCCATCTTATCTTCGGCGATCTCAAATGCCAGCTGAGCAGGGCGTTTCTCAGCAATCGGATAGGTCAATACCCTGGCGTTTTCGGCCAAAGTCATGGCTTTAACTTTTTGTTGATATTCCTGATATTCTGCGACGAGATTAGCCAGATTATTCTGGTTTAGAAAACAGCGACCGAAACCGGCATCAATGATGGCTTGTTTTAAGGCGTCAGCA
>DAIOUM010000160.1:0-3313 GCA_036759505.1 Alishewanella sp.
ACGCTGGCGACCTGCATCAGGGTAATTTTTAGATCATGGAAGTTTTTGATATCCATGGCTTTGAGTAAGCCTTTGTCGAGATTTTCCACATCGCCCAGAAACAGCCGGTACAGGCCGGTGGCAATAATCTGAAAGGTTAATGCGATCAGTAAGGTATCCAGTACTTTCAGCAGTTTTACTGCCAACCTTTTGCCTAAATCGGCAGTATCGGGCAGTTGGCTTAGGGTTTCCCAAATAATGTTATACACAATCACCGCACTGCTCAGATACAGCAAGCAAGCGGCGGCAGCACAAACCACTATCGTCAGTAGCACCAGAATACGGCTGCTTTGTAAGATTCTTTCCATCGGTTTTACCTTTAACATAGGCTTGCTCCGCTTACTGACGTTAGTGGCAACTTGGAGTGATGGTGCTGTAACAAGTTCCTTGTGATAACGCTCACTGCTCTGATGTCATGGCCGTTTTTAATTGACCACTGGTCGCAATCCACAGTGCGGCCTCTTGTGCCGCTGCCCTGCTGCGCCTAAGGTAAGCAAAAAACACGATAACTCCGCGGGAACCTATGCGTTTATTTTATACCAGCTTGCTCACTGCCAGTTTGGCAGCCTTACCTTGTGTTGCCTCAGCTGCTGACATTAGCACCGCCCAGCCGGTGCCGTATTTTCCACAAAGTGATTACCGGCCGGATATCAGCCCGGTGCCGGAATTACTGGGCCATCAGTTTGGCGAGCGCATTTCAGAACCGGCGGCGATATCCCGCTTTTTCGCGCAACTGGCCAGCCGTTATCCGCAGCAGGTTAAGCTGGTGCACTATGGCAAAAGCTGGCAGGGCCGGCCGCTGTTTTATGCTGTAATTGGCAGTAGCAGCAATATCAGCCAGCTGGCCGAAATTGAAGCCGGGATGCGTAAACTTGCAGAGCCCTCAAGCCTGAGTGAGCCAGAAGCCAAACAGCTGATCGCCAGCCTGCCGGCCAGTGTCTGGATTGCCGGTAGCCTGCACGGCAACGAAATTAGCCCGGCCGATGCGGCAATGGCGCTGGCTTATCATTTACTGGCTGACCGAAGTGCTCTGACCCAGCAAATATTAAGCAATACCCTGGTCTATATAGACCCGCTGCAAAACCCGGATGGTCATCACCGTTTTGTTAGCCGTTACTATGCCACAGTAGGCCTGGAGCATTCGCCGGATCGGTTGTCGGCCGAGCAGAACGAACCCTGGCCAAATGGCCGTACCAACCATTACTTGTTTGATATGAACCGCGACTGGATTTCGTTAACCCAACCGGAAACCGCCAGCCGCGTGAGAGCACTGCAGCAAATGTATCCGCTGCTGTTTGTTGACTCGCATGAAATGGGCGGCGATATGGGATATTACTTTAGCCCCGAGGCCGAGCCCTACAACCCGCATATTCAGGCCAGTCAGCGCCAGGTGCTGAATAAGGTGGGCCAGAATAATGCCAAATGGTTTGACGAGCTGGGCTATCACTACTTTACCCGCGAGATTTTCGATGCCTTTTACCCCGGCTATGGCGCCAGCTGGCCGCTGTATTACGGCAGCGTATCGATGACTTATGAGATGGCCTCGGCACGCGGCCATCATTACCGGATGCAGGATGGCCAGATCCTGACGTTTGCCGATGGTATTCAGCGTAATTTTGTCGCCTTTAAAGCCACGCTAGAAACGGCCAGCCAGCAGGCCAGTACCTTACTGCAAAACTTTTATCAGTACCGCAAAACTGCGGCGGCACAGGGTGAAAAAGATGGCCTGCGTAGCTTTATTTTTGCTGCCGAGCGCGATCTGGCCGGCCATCAGAAACTGATGGGCGTGCTAACCCAGCATGGCATTAAAGTAGAGCAGGCGCAGCAGGCGTTTCGTGCCTGTGGCAAAGACTATCAGGCGGGCAGCTACCTTATTCGCACCAATCAGCCGAGCTACCATTTAATGCGCACCCTGCTCGATGATACGGTGCCGATGGATAAAGCCTTTTTAGAGAAACAGGAGCAGCGCCGCGCCAATAACCTGCCGGATCAGATTTACGATGTTACCGCCTGGTCATTGCCATTGATGTATAACCTGGAAATGCAGCGCTGTAATCAGGCACCGCGGGTTAATACCACTGTGGTAGGCCCGGATACCCTGATCGCCGGTAGCGTCAGTAACCCGGATGCACGCTACGGCTTTGTAGTGCCTTGGGGTGATATGGCGGCGGCGCGCTTTTTAAGTGCGGCACTGCAACAGGGTTTAACGCTACGTAGTAGTGATCTGCCCTTTACGCATCAGAATGGTCAGCGTTACCCGGCCGGCACCCTGGTATTAAGCCGTGCCGATAATCCGGCTGACTTAACCACCAAGGTACAACAACTGGCGCAGCAAAGCGGCGCCCGGGTACAGGGGCTGGATAACAGCTGGGTAACGGATGGGCCGAATTTTGGCTCCTTTAATGTGCCGGCTGTGCCAAAGATTAATGTCGCGATGCTGTGGGATGAGCCGACGAATCCGCTCAGTGCCGGCAGTGCCCGCTTTGTGCTGGAGCGTGGTATCGGTTATCCGGTCACGGCAATTCGCCCGGCGCAGCTACGCAGTGCCGATCTGAGCCGTTATCAGGTACTGATTTTACCGGCGACGGGTGGTGGTAGTTATCAGCAGGCACTGGGTAGTGTCGGCAGCGAGAATTTACGCCAGTTTGTGCAGCGTGGCGGTGTACTGGTCACCCTTGGCAATGCCACCAGCTATTTGTTGGAAGGCGATAAGCCACTACTGAGCAGCAAGCGCGAGTATCAGGTCAGTGAGCAGGAAAAACCAGCCAGCGAAGCAAGAGTGCCAGGCCGGGTGTTGGCGGAATACCGCGAGTTCGAGCAGATGTTAAAGCCGTATCAGGCCGATCCGGACTGGGTACCGGGCTTTATTGCCAATGCTGTGGTTGATCAAAACCATTGGCTAACCGCCGGTATCGCCGAACAGGTACGCAGCCTCTATGTTGGCAACCATATTTACCAGCCGCTGCGGATTAACGATGGCCGCAATGTGGTTAGTTTCGCCGCCCCAAAAGATCTCCTGGCCGGTGGCTTTGTGTGGGAAGAAAACCGCCAGCAAATTGCCCATAAACCGCTGGTGATGGTGCAGTCGCACGGCCGTGGCCAGGTGATTGCCTTTACCCAGGAGCCAAACTTCCGCGCTTACGTCGATGGTATGCACCTGCTGTATATCAACGCCGTATTCCGCGGCGCCGCACACGCCGGCGCCCTGCGCTAACCCAGTTATCCACAGCACTCCGGTACCGGTCTGACCTCTGACCGGTACCGGAGTGCTGTG
>DAIOUM010000161.1:0-3301 GCA_036759505.1 Alishewanella sp.
TATAGTTTTGAGCAGAATCAGCAAATTACTGGCCTTAACACTGAGCTGGTGCGGCGTAGTTGTCAGATTGCCAAGATCCAGTGTGAGTTCCGCTTATTGCCCTGGCTACGTGCTTACGAAGCGGCGCAAAATGATCCCAAAGCCGGTTTGTACTCCACCTCACGTAATCCATTGCGGGAAGACGCTTTTCAATGGGTTGGGCCGCTGGCCCATGCCAGTGCCAATATGTACTGGTTAAAATCCCGCCCTGATGCACCGCCCCGTACCCTGGAGCAGGCAAAGCAGTATATCGTTGCTGTTGCCCGTGGCGATGTTTATGAGCTGTACCTGCAAAGTATGGGCTTTGAAGTCGATGTCAATTTATTGCGGTTTAATAGTAAATCCGATGCCGTATTGCCGTTTTTGCATGGTAAGGTTGACTTGCTGATTGCCTCGGAACTGATTCTGCCGGTATGGTTGGGCCAGCATCAGCAGCAACTCAGTGCAGTGGAAGCGGTAATCGATTTATCGGCCGTTGGGCATAATTATCTGGCATTACACCCACAACTGCCGTTGGAGCAAGTGCAGCGGTTACAGCAAGCGCTGGATCAGCTAAAAGCCAGTAGTGAATATCAGCAACTGATGCAGCACTTTTTACAACCCAAGCCATCCCTGATCCCCGCTCATCCGTAAAACGTAGCATGGCATTGGTGTCACGGTTTTGTCATGTGCTGGCGCTAAGTTAAGATTTTCTGCACTGTCTGGACATTGAAATTGTCAGCGCTAGCCCAAACCTCTGTGCTGGCTGACTAAGGCGAACTTTGCGACGCGCCGGTGGTCTGTTTTGACGCTACGACGTATCAATCAAAGCTGAGCGTTATCAATTAAAGCGATTAGCATGATTTGTTTTATTCGTTTTAAATGCTAATCATGCTTGGCTACACTAGCCAGCGTTGAAACATTAACTGTTTTATTAACTGTAAGGAGCAACACATGTCTTCATTAATCAATACCAAAATCAAGCCGTTTAAAGCGACTGCTTACCATCAGGGTAAATTTGTACCAGTAACTGACCAGGATTTATTAGGTAAGTGGACTGTTGTTTGCTTCTACCCGGCTGACTTCACTTTCGTTTGTCCAACAGAATTAGGCGACCTGGCTGACTTCTATGCTAAGTTCCAGGAAATCGGTGTTGAAGTGTACTCAGTATCAACTGACACCCACTTCACGCACAAAGCCTGGCACGATGCGTCAGAAACGATCAAGAAAATCAACTACCCAATGCTGGCTGACCCAACTGGCGCTATCACCCGCAACTTCGGTGTGATGATCGAGGAAGAAGGTCTGGCACTGCGTGGTACCTTCGTCATCAACCCAGAGGGTGTGATCAAGGTATGTGAAATCCATGACCTGGGTATTGGCCGTTCAGCTGCTGAGCTGTTCCGTAAAGTACAAGCTGCTCAGTACGTTGCTAATCACGATGGTGAAGTGTGCCCAGCTAAGTGGACTCCAGGTGAGAAGACGTTAGCGCCTTCTCTGGATCTGGTTGGTAAGATCTAAGTTTGATGCAACTTGCAGGCAACTGCAGTGTTGTAAGCTGATTACAGCCCCTCGGTGAAGCTGTAATCCAGCTTCACACTGCCAAAGGAAACTTTGGTGTCTGGCCGGTGGAAACACTGGCCCGATCCTCCCTTGCCTTGCTGCGCCGCGACTTTCAGTTTTTAAGGACTTATTCTCTATGTTAGATACTAACCTGAAGCAACAATTACAAACCTATCTGCAAAACCTGAAAACCGAGGTTGAGCTGGTGGTATCTTTAGATGATAGCGCCAAAGCAGCCGAGGTAAATGAACTGGCAACTGAGATTGCCGAATTATCGAATTTAGTCACCTATCGTCGTGACGATAGTCTGGCACAGCGCAAACCCGCGATGCTGGTGCGCTCTGTGGCCAAAAATACGCAAATTACCTTTGCCGGTGTTCCGCTTGGCCATGAATTTACTTCGTTAGTACTGGCCTTATTGCATTCTGGTGGTCACCCGATCAAGATCGAAGCCGATCTGATCGAGCAAATTAAAAATATTAGCGGCAGTTTCCAGTTTGAGACCTATGTGTCATTAAGCTGCCAGACCTGTCCGGAAGTGGTACAGGCGCTGAATATTATGTCGGCGATTAACCCGAACATCACTAACGTGATGATTGACGGTGCCATGTTCCAGGATGAAGTTGCAGCCAAAAATATTATGGCGGTGCCCTCGGTATACCTGAATGGTGAGTTGTTCTCTCAGGGGGCCATTACGCTGGAGAAAATTATCCAGAAAATTGACGTTAACGCCGAAAAACGCCAGGCCGAAGCACTGAAAAACAAAGCGGAATTTGATGTGTTAGTGGTTGGTGGTGGCCCTGCTGGCGCAGCAGCGTCAATTTATGCTGCCCGTAAAGGCTTAAATACCGGGATCGTGGCCGAGCGCTTTGGTGGCCAGGTGGCAGATACCGTCGGCATCGAGAACTTTATTTCGGTGAAGTACACCGAAGGTCCAAAGCTGGTCGCTGGTTTAGAAGCCCATGTGCGTGAATACGATGTGGACATAATGAACAACCAGCGTGCGGTGAAGCTGCGCAAGACCGATAAGGTTGAACTGGAGCTGGCCAATGGTGCTGTCCTGAAAAGTAAAACCCTGATTTTAAGCCCGGGCGCCCGCTGGCGCGAAATGAATGTGCCGGGTGAACAGGAATACCGTGGTAAAGGTGTGGCTTACTGTCCGCACTGTGACGGCCCGCTGTTTAAGGGCAAGAAAGTCGCCGTGATCGGTGGTGGTAACTCCGGTATTGAAGCGGCCATTGACCTGGCAGGTATCGTTGAGCACGTTACGGTGCTGGAATTCGCCGCCGAGCTGCGGGCCGATGCGGTACTGGTGAAAAAAGCCAACTCCATGGGCAATATCACCATTATCACCGAAGCCCAGACCACTGAAGTGACAGGTGACGGCACCCGGGTGAACGGTATTAACTATACCGATCGTAAAACCGGAGAAGCCAAACGGATTGAACTGGCAGGTATTTTTGTGCAGATCGGTCTGGTACCTAATACTGAGTGGTTACGTGGTGCAGTGGAATTATCGCCGCGTGGCGAGATTATCGTGGATGAGCGTGGTCAAACCTCGATCCCTGGCGTCTTTGCCGCCGGTGATGCCACCACAGCGCCTTATAAGCAAATTATCATTGCCATGGGTGCCGGTGCTAATGCGTCTTTGGGCGCGTTCGACTACCTGATCCGTCACTAAGCAACCGTTTTACATAGCCTGGGATACTCTCTCATCCCT
>DAIOUM010000162.1:0-2024 GCA_036759505.1 Alishewanella sp.
ATAAAAAAGGGCGTACTGTCATGCGAAGCAGTACGCCAAGCCGTGGTTAGGAAATGGAACTCGTTGCTTAGTTTTTAGCGGTTTTTACATTATTAAATAAGTCGTAGGCAGCCATAGCCGGCAGCCTTTGCTGGATTTGGCTTTCCAGTTGATCCAGTTGCTGCACTTGTTGGCACATGGCTTCACCACGCTGCTCCAGCACACTGGCTTTGGCCTGCATATTTTGCTCTAACTGTTCGCCAAACTTTTCCATGCGCTGGCCAAAGGCTTCCATCCGTTGCTCAAAAGTGCCCTGGCCGCTGACCATGGCTTTGCCAATTTGCAGCATAATATTGCCCATGCTTTCTTCGACCAGACTTTCTATCGCGGCATCAAATTCCGGACCAAAGGCTTGATCGAGTTTTGACAGGGCGCTGCCACGCACTTCCAGTTGCTCGCCGCGGCGTACAATAATCTCATCGGTACTTTGCTGAATTTTGGCCAGCACGTCACGCATCTGTGGGTGCTGTGCCAGCGATTTACCGGTCAGTTCGGTTAACACTTGTTCGACAGCGGTACCTGCCAGTTGTAAGCCTGCTTGCACCAGTTCGACGGTGTTGATTGCCTGCTCGCGCACACCAGCCTGATATTGTTGCAGTAAAGCGCGGCTTTCGGCATCGGTGCTTTGCTCTTTGCCGGCTAACCACAGCCGACCTTGCTGGTCGATGGTCCACAGTGGTTGTTGCTGCTGTTGTAATACCACCTGCGCTGGTGAAATTAGCAAATCGTGCTCAAGTTGAAATTGACAACTTTGCTCAGCGACAACAGGGTTGGCGAGGACAACAGTGGCGGTTAATACTAAGGCTTTCATTATTTTATCCTTCTTGCTGATTTGACCCTGTTAGCAGAGCAAAGTGAATGCCAACTATTAATGCACTGATTTTAAACAATAAAATTACCGTGCCAGTGACGAGCTGAGAAAGTTTATTGTTGGATTGGCTAAAAAGTAGTGAGTTTGGCTAAGTGGTTGTCGCTGTCTTTAGAAAGAACTTATTCAAGCAGCCTGAGTTTTTAATTACTTTCTGGAATAACCAAGAGAGATCCATTCTTTTACCCGCTATCATCTGGATGGCTAAAATGCCAATAATTAACTTAAGCAGGGTTTGTTATGCTGTTATCGTCACTGGTCGCTCAGGCCAGCCCGCTGTCTGAACAGCAGGTAAAACAATTACAGGGGCTGGTAAGCCAGCTTAATCCGATCCAGCAGGCCTGGGTTAGTGGCTATCTGGCGGCCAGTGCCCAATTGGCCGGTCAGAGTGTGGCAGTTGCTCCTTCGGCGGTAGCGGCACCTGCCGCGACTTTAACAGTGCTATATGGTTCACAAACCGGCAATGCCAAGCATGTTGCGCAAGATCTGGGCAAGGCCGCCAGCGGTAAAGGCTTTACGGTTAAGGTGCAGGATCTGGCCGAATATAAGGTGGCTAATCTGAAAAATGAGCGCTTTTTAGTGATTGTCACCTCGACCTATGGTGAGGGAGAGCCGCCGGAAAATGCCATCAGCTTTTATAACTTCCTGTTTAGTAAAAAAGCGCCACAGCTGCCAGAGCTGCGTTATGCGGTATTGGGCTTAGGCGATACCAGCTATGAATTTTTCTGCAAAACAGCACAGGATTTTGATCAGCGTCTCGCCGAATTAGGCGGCAAAGCCGTTATTGCCCGGGCGGATCTGGATGTCGACTACAGCACTGCCGCCGCGAACTGGCAGCAGCAGCTCATCACTACCTTAGAGCCGGAGTTTGCGCAGGTGCCGGCGGCAACGGCTGATGTGATTAGCTGGCCGGGTGTCAGCCAAACGGCGGCGGCACAGAGCAGTTACAGTAAACAACAGCCGTTTAGCGCTGAGCTATATACCAATCAAAAAATCACCGGCCGTGATTCCAGCAAAGATGTGCGGCATATTGAGATTTCGCTGGCGGGCTCCGGGCTGCGGTATCAGCCAGGTGACGCCCTGGGTGTCTATTTCAGTAACGACCCACAGCTGGTAA
>DAIOUM010000162.1:2124-3295 GCA_036759505.1 Alishewanella sp.
TATCAGCCAGGTGACGCCCTGGGTGTCTATTTCAGTAACGACCCACAGCTGGTAAAAGAACTCTTACTGCTCACTGGTATTGCCGCTAATACCCCGGTATTACTGGGTACAGAGCGTCTGACCATTAGTGATGCTTTGACTGAGCAGCTGGAGCTAACCCAGTCCTATCCCGCCTTTGTCGATAAGTATGCCAAAGCCAGCGGCAGCGCCGCGTTACAAGCTTTAGTGGCCGATAAAACCGCGCTACGCAGCTATCTGAGCGAGCGGCAGATTATCGATATCGTGCGTGAACATCCGGCGCTGATTAGTGCGCAGCAACTGGTCGATGCGCTACGTAAGCAGCAGCCACGCTTATACTCTATTGCGTCGTCGCAGGCCGAGGTAGAGGACGAAGTGCATTTAACGGTGGGTGTGGTGCGTTATCAAGCTTATGGCAAACCGCATCTGGGTGGCGCTTCCGGCTTTTTAGCCGAGCGATTAGCAGAGGGTGGCAGCATTAAGGTGTTTGTTGAAACCAATAACAACTTCCGCTTGCCAGAAAATGATGACACCCCGGTAATTATGATTGGCCCGGGCACCGGCATTGCGCCATTCCGCGCCTTTTTACAGGAGCGGGATGCCCGTGCCGCCAGCGGTAAAAACTGGCTATTCTTTGGTAACCCACACTTTACCCAGGATTTCCTGTATCAGGTGGAGCTACAGAATTACTTAAAGCAGGGCTTGCTGACCCGGCTCGACGTTGCCTTTAGCCGCGATACGGCGGAAAAAGTCTATGTGCAGCATAAGCTGCTGAAACATGGCGCTGAGGTCTGGCAATGGTTAGAGCAGGGCGCACACCTGTATATCTGTGGTGACGGCGCCCGGATGGCGAAAGACGTGCATCAGGCGTTGCTGACGATAGTGCAGCAGCAAGGCGGTAAAGATGAAAAGGCCGCGCAACAGTATTTAGATCAGTTACGGATAGCCAAGCGCTATCAGAAGGATGTGTATTAATGAGTCAGTATCCTGTTAATCCTGAATTTGTCGCGCCGGGCAAGCTGTCGGACAACGAGCGTTTAAAGGCCGAAAGCGACCATTTACGTGGCACTATCATCAGCGACTTGCAAAATGAGATTACCGGTGGCTTTACCGGCGATAACTTTATGTTGATCCGTTTTCACGGCATGTATCA
>DAIOUM010000163.1:0-3189 GCA_036759505.1 Alishewanella sp.
ATTCCGGCCACTGACCAGAAAAGCTTTTTCATAATTATTCATTACTACTCTGCCGGTTGTTTAGATTAAGGTTATTATGATACAGCAGTTTAGCACTGTCTAGTTCCCTGTTTGTAAGCTGGCCAACCGCTGCTTGTTTATCGCCTGACACCATTGCTGGGCTACCTCTGCCGGTACATTAACCGGCACCATAAACTCAAAGCCACAAGCCTCTGCCAGACGTTGCATACGCTGCGCAAAGGCGGCGCGAACACCGCCATAGCGCTGTTTACCACTGTTGAAAAAGTCCTTTTCTTTTAACAACTCAGTGGCACACTGGCCGCTGGCACAGCTTTGCCGGATCGCTTCCAGATACAGCGGTCGCTGCTCTGTCATCATTCTGACCGCTAACCGCAACGGCAATTGCTGCAGTAACGCATCGAAATCTGTGATCTTAAAGCCGATAAAAGCCAGAGGCTTACCATCCAGCTCCGGCACCGCACAATAAGCAAAGGCACTAAAATCCAGACGGCAACTGCCTGCCCGGTGACAGTAGCGGATGCCATACTCATCAAGTTCCAAACTATATTTGGGCTCAGCCAATTTTGCCCAACCCAGAAATGCTGCCAATAAAGACGCCATATAAGCAATACCCAACCACCAGCTAAACTGGCTGGCGAACAACAGGGTGTACAACAGCAGTAACAGTAATACAGCCAAACTACTCAATAATAATCTGGCACCGCCACTACTGGCAGAACCAGCAAACCCCTGTTTCATACTGCGACCTCGCGTTGTCATAATCTTGTTGTATTATCTTACGTTATTTCACCGCTTCTGGGTTAACCGTCATGAACCAGCTAGACTGATACGACAGACCGCCGGATGAGTGCGATAACAGGAAATCTGAACGGCGATTCTTTCCATACAATACCCTGAGTTTATTTTTTGATTAAATTGGAGTTCCCTTGGCGCCTTTACACTCTCGCTTGATATGGTTCATTTTGTTGGCCTTATTGTGTTTTGTTGGCTTTTTGTACTGGCAATCTCAACAAAGCAATGGCAATAGCCGTGGGCCTGGCGGTGCTGTTGCCGTTAAAACTGCCACCGTTAGCACTCAGCAAATGATGCGGGAAGTCAGTGCCATAGGTACCGGTATCGCCAATAACTCGGTACAGCTAATTGCACCAAGCAGCGAATTTTTAATCGAACTCAATGTTAGCGAAGGCCAGAAAGTGAATGCCGGCGATGTGATAGCACGTTTAAATAACGTGCAGCAAAAAGCCAGGGTCGCCGAACTGGAAGCTGTACTAACCGAGCAGCGCCGGCAACTTGACCGTTTAAAAAATCTGGCTACCACCCAGGCTACCGCCCAATCCTTGCTGGATGAGCAACAGACCCGGGTTAACAGCACCCTGGCACAACTGGATATTGCCAGACAACAGCTCAATGACATGACTATCCGCGCCCCATTCAGTGGTTTTCTCGGCTTGCGTCAAATTAGCCGCGGCGCCTTCGTTAATGCTGGCACCGTGATCACTACGCTGGATGATATTCAACAGTTACGGGTAGAATTTCGGATCGCTGAGCGGCATCTGGCCGATGTGGCCGTCGGTATGCCGCTTACTGTAACTAACGTTGCTTACGGCAAATTACCTTTTGAAGGTGAAGTGACCGCCATTGATACCCGATTAGATCCGGTGACCCGCTCAGTGACTATTCATGGCCGGATTGCGAACGATAACCTGATGTTAAGACCAGGTATGCTGCTCAATGTCCGTTTGCAACTGGATAACCGGCAGGTGCTGCAAATCTCTGAAAAAGCTTTAGTGCCGCAACAGAACCGGCAATATGTGTTTGTTGTCGATGCCGAAAACCGTGTGCAACAACGGGAAGTGCAAATTGGCCAGCGGATCCCTGGCTGGGTAGAAGTGGAATCAGGCTTAGCTGAGGGCGATGAAATTATTGTCGAAGGGGTGCAAAAGGTCCGCACCGGCGTCACTATCAGCAAAATTGAGGGCTAACTATGTGGTTATCTGATACCTCAGTCAAACGCCCGGTTTTTGCTACTGTAATCAACCTGTTACTGGTGATTTTCGGCATTGTTTGCTTCACTATGCTGCCGCTGCGGGAATATCCGGATATCGATACGCCTGTTGTTAGTATCAATACCAATTATCCGGGCGCCTCCGCCGAAATCGTTGAGAGCAAAATAACGCAAATGCTGGAAGACCGGATCAGCGGTGTTGAAGGCATTAAAAGCATTAACTCCAGCAGCCGCAATGGCCGCTCCAGCATTACCATTGAGTTTAACGTAGAGCGGGACATCGACGCAGCCGCTAACGATGTACGCGAGCGGGTTTCACGCGCACTGAATAACCTGCCAGATCAAGCGGACCCACCAGAAGTCTTTAAAGCCAATGCTGACGAAGATACCATCGCCTGGTTTTTGCTTAACAGCGACAATATGACCACGCTGGAACTGACTGATTATGCCAACCGCTATATTGCAGAGCGGTTTTCGGTAGTCGATGGTGTGGCCCGCCTGCAGTTTGGTGGTGCCCGCGATTATGCGATGCGGATTTGGTTAGATCGCGACGCGATGGCTGCCCGTGGTGTCACAGTACAAGATGTTGAGGCGGTACTTCGCGCCGAAAACGTCGAACTGCCAGCCGGTAATATTAAATCGATCGATCGCGATTTTACGGTTCGGGTGGTGCGCTCTTTCCGCACCCAGCAGGACTTTGAACGCATCGTCGTTAAACGCGGAGCTAATAACTACCTGGTACGACTGGCGGAAATTGCCGATGTCATGTTAACGGCAGAAGATGAGGAAGGTGAATTCCGCAGTGACGGTAAGAATATCCTCGGCATCGGTATTATCAAACAGTCAAAAGCAAATACGCTGGAAGTGGTGCGCAACGCCCGGGCGGAAATGGAACGCATCAAGGCTAATCTGCCGCCGGGTATGACCATTGAGCCTGGCTATGACTCGTCAGTGTTTATTGCGCAGTCGATTAAAGAAGTTTATAACACCCTTGGTATCGCCATGTGCATGGTGATTCTGGTGATTTTCCTGTTTCTCGGCAATATCAGAGCCACCTTTATTCCGGCCATTACCGTACCGGTGGCACTGGTCTCTGCGGTAACAGTACTCTTCGCTCTGGATTTCTCTATTAACCTGTTGACCTTGCTGGCAATGGTACTGGC
>DAIOUM010000164.1:0-2974 GCA_036759505.1 Alishewanella sp.
GCCATCTGGCGCTGGAACTGCGCAATATCCGTTACCAGGCGCTGATTTGGCAAGCTGGCGAAGGGTTGCTCGCGGAAGCTGGTACCACGCATTTGCACCGATAAACGGGCGGCCTGCGGGTTGAGCAGCGTTTGCTGATAGAAATCCTGCACATCCTGTAAGGTTACCTGCTCCACAGCCGCAATCAGTTGTTGCTTGGAATCGAAGTCAAAGCGCTCGCGATACCAGTCACTGACTAAAGGTCCCATTTCTTCCTGCAGATTTTTTGGTGGCTCGTTCAGGCTAATCAGCAAGCTTTGCTTTAAGGTGGCAAATTGCTCCGGCGTGACCTGCTGCAGGGTTTGCCAGTACTGCTGTTTAAATTCCTCAAAGCGCTGCTGCATATCAGCCGGGCCCTTGACCGGAGTCTGAATATACAAACCAAAACCGGTGTAATCGTTCAGATCAATCGCCGTACCACCCACAGCGTAAGCTAATTGCTCTTCGGTACGAAGTTTGTCAAACGCCTGATTGGAGAAGTGCGAAGCCAGCACACTGGCCGCTGCCCGGCTTGCCATCCCTTTCACCGGATGCACATGCATATCCACTAAGGCCACGTCTGTGACATCAATATCACGCTGCAGGGTAATCACATCACCCGGCTTGGGTAACCAGAAGGGGCTTTGTGTGTAAGGCGTTACCTTACGCTCAGCCGGTAAGGCGGCCTGTAACACTGCTACCAGAGTTTGCACATCCTGCTTATCGTAATTACCAAAAGCAAACACCCGCACCTGATTTTGCTGCAGTGTACTGGCGATAAATTGCTGCAGATCTGCCGCCGTCATCGCCTGAGCTGTCGCAATTAACTGCTCCGGATTATAGCTGCCGCCACGATACAGGCTGTTAAAGGCCCAGAATGCCTGACGGAATGGTACCTGCCGGGTTTGGTTTGCCAGGCCACGCACATAGCGGTCAACCGCCTGCGCATAACCGTCCGCCGTGATCTTCGGTGTTAAACCGGCTAATAACTGCTCCAGCAACAGCGGCTGCTTATCGGTAAAGCCGTCCAGGTTTAAAATCAGACCATTACCATCATTTAACCACACATCCATGCCGGCAGCACTGGCTTCGGTGCGAAGTGCACTTTGCTCCAGGCTATACAGATCACGCCACAGCGCAAAGGCGACCCGGGCTTTAATATCCTGCTGTGCCGCCGGGCTATTCAGCACGATATCCAGCCGGCCCTTAGGTTGGTCGGCAAACGCCTGGCTTGGATATAGCCAGGCCTTAATGCCCGGCTGCTCGACAACCAGCTCAGGTTTTTGCTGCGCGCTACGGGCTTTGATGGCGAAGCTTTCCGGTAATAAGCGGTTGACCATCGGCAGGTTTAACGCCACCAGCGGTTGTTGCCAGGCGGCCTTTTCTTCGGCAGTGATATCAACGATTTTATATTTACCGACATGGCGGATCAGCTCGCTGTCATGCGGCTCCTGCTTGCTGATATACCACACCCGCAGATTGGCCGGTGTCAGCTGGGTTAACACATCGTTGATGGCCTCTGCATCAAAACGTTCGTAAATATAGGGTGCTGCCACCACATGTTTTACCGGCAGCTTTAACATCGCGGCGGTTAAACCGGCAACGTAGCCAAAACCATCGGTTTTCTCAAGAAACTGGAACTGATTGGCCAGGCTGGTTTTGATCTCGTTATAGTATTTGCTATCGACACCCTGCTGCTTAATCAGATCCAGATACTGCATCACCACCGCCGTGATGGCTTCCCGCTGCTGCATACCGGCATCAGTCAGGTTCATATCTATCGCCAGGGTACCGTAGTTACCATAAAGATCCGGGGTCACCGACACATTAAAGCTAGAAACCAGGCCTGCGGCTTTTAGCTGGGCGGCGGCAGTACCCGGCATTTCAGAACGTAACAAATACGCAATAAATTCATTGGGTTTAACCGCATACTGCTCGCTGTTGTTACGGATGGTAAAATCTAACCGCAGCTGTTTCACATCCTGATTTGGTACATAGTGAATGCGCTTAGCACCAAACAGGCTATTATCCAGTTCGGCTGTTACCGTAGGGATCTCAATATCTTTATTGACGATTTCGCCAAAATGCTTACGCGCCAGTAGCTCCATCTCCGCCAGTGGCAAATTACTAATCAGCGCCAGCTTCATATTATTGGCCGAGTAGTACTTATCAAAATAAGCCAGCATTTCATCATGCAGCTTGCTACCGGGCTTGTCGCTCAGACTTTCCAGGCTGCCCGCCAGAAAACGGTTTGACGGGTGCTCGCCAAACATCCGGCGCATCAGTTCAAACTGCGCCAGGAAATCCTGTTCACGGCGCATTGACTGCTCGGCGTTGACGGCATTGCGCTCTTTATCTGAATACTCAGGATAGAATTTCGGGCTCTTAAAAAAGTCAGAAAAACGATCTAAGGCTTCATCAAAGGCCTGATTGTTGATCTGCAGCATATAGTTGGTGATATCAAGCCAGGTATAGGCGTTGGCGGCGCCGTTGTGCTGGCTGACAAAGTTGCTGTATTCCGCCGGATCCGGGTAGCGTTCAGTACCCATAAACAGCATATGCTCCAGATAATGCGCCAGGCCCTGCTGTGTCATCGGGTCTTGCAACATGCCGGCACCGACACTCAGCGACACCGCTGAATTCTCAGTGGTCGGATCCGATACCAGGATCACGTCAATTTTATTCGGCAGGGTCAGGGTTTTATACTGGCGTTGATCGTTAGGGCTAACCAGAATCGCGGTAGCTTGTTGTTGCTCGACAGCGGTTCCTTGTGACACCGGTTGTTGCTGAGCACAGCCAGTGATTACAGCTAAAGCTACTGCACTGACAATAAAGAGTTTTTTCATTTTGCGGATCCTTCTACCGAAAAAATGTAAAAAATACGTAGCCTGATACTAACGAAAACGCTAATAACACGCCAGTCTGAGCGGTAGCGGATTTGTAAGAAAATATGTCA
>DAIOUM010000165.1:0-2935 GCA_036759505.1 Alishewanella sp.
TGCGCAGTCTGACCGCAGCTCTGACCATCGAATTACCGGAAGCTGCAGTGGACAGTAGCCATTACCGGGTGCTGTTTCTGGTCGCTATTCTGCTGTTTGTGTTTACCTTTACCGCTAACACCCTGGCTGATTTACTGCGGCAGCGGTTGCGGCAAAACTTTCAGAGGCTAGACGGATGACCAGACCGCGGCTACAAACCAACACCTGGTTTTGGCTGTCAGCCTTAACCAGTGCCTTAATTCTACTGCTGGTGCTGCTATTGTCCTGGCTGATGCTACAGCGTGGGTTGGGGCTATTCTGGCCACAGGACTTAGTGCAATTCCGTTATCAGCAGGCTGGCGAAAGCAGGCTGATTGCCGGTGAAGTGATTAGCCGGCAGCAGGTATCGGTTGCGCAACTGGCCGCTGCTGGTGTGGATGCCAGCGAACCGGCAGAGCGAATTCTGGTAAGGCAGGGTTATTTACCGTCAGGGCAGGGCGGCTATCGTTGGTTCTGGCAGGCCCAGATTTCAGAGTGGCAACAACCGCCGCAACTGACCCTGGTGCGGGAGCAACAGTTGGGTGATCTGTATGCGTTGCAGCTGCAGCCAACGGCCGACGGTTATCTGTTGCTGTTGGCTGATGGGTATCAGCTCAGTGTTGCAGCTAACCAGATCCAGTTACTGCTGCCGACTAATCAGCTAAGTTGGCCGGCCAAGCTAAAGCTTTATCTTCAGCAATGGTGGCAATTTTTAAGCACTGAACCCCGTGAGGCGAACAGTGCCGGTGGAATCCTGCCGGCGATAGTGGGTACTGTGTTGTCGGTATTATTGATGGCGCTGCTGGTGGCGCCTATTGGCATTATGGCCGGCATCTATTTACATGAGTATGCCCGCGATAGTCGGCTGGTGCGTTTGGTCCGGCTGAGCGTACACAATCTGGCCGGCGTACCCTCAGTGGTATTTGGTGTTTTTGGCCTGGGATTTTTTGTCTATGTGCTCGGTGGCAGTATTGATAAGTTGTTTTATGCCGGGCATTTGCCACAACCGACTTTTGGCTCACCCGGCTTACTTTGGGTGTCATTGACGCTGGCGTTGTTAACTTTGCCGGTGGTGATCGTTGCCACTGAAGAAGGGTTATCGCGGATCCCGCAAAGTTTGCGGCTGGGTGGCTATGCGCTAGGCGCGACCAAAGCCGAAGTCCTATATAAACTGATTTTGCCTCAGGCGCGACCGGCGATGCTAACCGGCTTGATCCTGGCGGTATCGCGGGCAGCCGGTGAAGTTGCGCCGCTGATCTTTGTCGGGGTCGTAAAATATGCGCCGGTATTGCCAGTGTCTGCCAGCTGGCCCTATCTGCATTTGGAGCAACAGATTATGACCTTGGGCTTCCAGATTTATGATGTGGGTTTGCAAAGCTCCAATGCGGATGCGGCTGAGCCAAGAGTATTTGCCATTGCGTTGGTGCTACTGCTGCTGATCGGCGCGCTTAATCTGCTGGCAATGCGCTTACGCCGTCACTATCGGCAGTTACAGCAACGTTCGTCATAAAACTGTAATGATTGATTGTTAAACTCAACACAGGAGCTGGTTGTGAAAATTTCGGTGCAGGACTTATCAGTCAGGCTGGCTGGAAAAATGGTGTTGGATCAGGTCAATCTACAGATCCCGACCCATAAGGTGACCGCACTGATTGGCCCGTCCGGTTGCGGCAAATCGAGTTTACTGCGTAGTTTTAATCGTATGAACGAGTTGCTGGACGACACGGAAACCCGGGGCCAAGTCTGGCTGGATCAATTAAATATCTACCAGGACGGCATAGACCTGGCTGAGTTGCGGCGCCGGGTCGGCATAGTGTTTCAAAAGCCCAATCCGTTTCCGCAGTCGGTGTATGAAAATGTCGCCTTTGGCTTACGCTTGCAGGGGGTGAATAGCCCGCGGCAGCTGGATGAATTGGTCGAGGCGGCCTTGGTGAAAGCGGCCTTATGGCAGGAAGTGAAGGATCGGCTTTATGAAAATGCGCTGACCTTATCGGGGGGCCAGCAGCAACGGTTGGTGATCGCCAGAGCTATCGCCATCGAGCCGGAGGTGTTACTGCTGGATGAACCGGCATCGGCACTGGATCCGATTTCGACTCTGAAAATTGAAGAGCTGATCTACGAACTGAAACAACACTACACTATAGTGATAGTGACCCATAATATGCAGCAGGCAGCTCGGGTGTCCGATTTTACCGCCTTTATGAATATGGGACGGGTGGTGGAATTTGATGCCACCAATAAGATTTTTACCGATCCGCAGCAAGCGCAAACGGAAGATTATATCACCGGCCGCTTTGGTTAAAGCGTCACCGGGTCAAGCAGACCACAAGGGGATGATACACATGGATAAACTGAACTTATCAAAGCACATTTCCAGCCAGTTTAACGAAGAACTGGAGCAGATCCGTAACCATGTGATGTCAATGGGTGGTCTGATTGAGCGGCAGTTATTTGATGCGCTGAACGCCATCGCCAATGGCGACAGCGACCTGGCGCAGGAAGTGATGGCCAACGATTTGAAAGTGGATGACTGGGAAATTCAGATTGACAAAGAATGTACCCGGATGATTGCGAAACGCCAGCCGGCGGCCAGTGATCTGCGTTTAATTATGTCGATTTTAAAAAGCATCTCCGATCTGGAACGAATTGGCGATGAGACCAAACGTATTGCTAAGGTTGCCTTAGAATCCTTTAACAGTGATCAGCAGGATCTGCTGGTGAATCTGGAAAATATGGGGCGTCATGTCGGGCAGATGTTACATGATGTGCTGGATGCCTTCGCCCGGATGGACGTGGAAGCGGCGTTAGCGGTGCACAAGGAAGATAAGAAAATTGACCGCGAATATGAGGCCATCACCCGGCAGCTGATGACCTATATGATTGAAGATCCGCGCTCAATTCCAAAAGTGATGAACGT
>DAIOUM010000166.1:0-2915 GCA_036759505.1 Alishewanella sp.
TATAAACACCAGCCAAACGGCTGCAAAAACAAGCAGCAAACGTCAACACGCCCTAACATTGAGGGGTAAACCTAAACAAGTGACGGAGTCTGTTATGCGGGAACTCTATATTGCCAATAAAAACTATTCTTCCTGGTCATTAAGGCCCTGGCTGTTGATGAAACAGTTGGATATCGCCTTTACCGAGCAACTGGTTCCCTTTGCCGAACAAGATAGCTTTGCTAAATTCCGTAGTTTCTCACCCAGTGGCAAGGTACCCTGTCTGGTGCAGCACAATACGGTGATCTGGGATTCGCTGGCGATTGCCGAGTATCTGTATGAACATTATCCGACGGTGTGGCCAGCGGATCGCCGGGTAAGGGCCTGGGCGCGCTGCGCAGCGGCAGAAATTCATGCTAATTTTAATGCGTTACGCAGTATTTGCAGCATGAACTGCGGCCTGCGTATTCAGCTGCATGAACACAGTGCGCCGCTATTACGGGATCTGGCCCGGCTGGATGAGCTGGTTACTGAAGGGTTGCATAAATTTGGCGGCCCCTTTCTGGCCGGCGCACAGTTCACTGCGGCAGATGCCTTTTATGCGCCTGTTGCTTTTCGTCTGCAAAGCTATGGCCTGAGTTTAAGCGAAGAGGTCAATGCCTATTTTGCCCGCTTGCTGCAACTGCCGGCAATGCAGGACTGGTATCAGCAGGCATTGGCTGAACCCTGGTTGGACAAGGCACATGATGCTCTGATCCCAGAGGTCGGCACTATCACTGCCGACCTGCGTACCGGAGTACAGGCGGTTTAATCCAGACCGATAAAACCGCCGGTTTGATGCGCCCAAAGCTGGGCGTAAATACCGCCGGCGGCAACCAGTTCGGCATGCGTACCTTGCTCAACGATCTTACCCTGGTCCAGCACAATTAAGCGATCCATCTGGGCAATAGTCGACAGCCGGTGTGCAATAGCAATTACCGTTTTATTGGTCATTAGTTTATTCAGGCTGGCCTGGATCGCAGCCTCGACTTCAGAGTCCAGCGCAGACGTCGCTTCATCCAGGATCAGGATAGGGGCGTTTTTCAGCAGCACCCGGGCAATGGCAATACGTTGCCGCTGGCCGCCAGAGAGCTTAACGCCGCGTTCACCCACCTGGGCATCCAGTCCGCTATTGCCTTTAGGATCGGTCAGCTCATCAATAAACAGCGAGGCTTCCGCTTGCTCTGCGGCTGTCAGCAGTTCCTGCTCACTGACATCCGGCTTACCATAGCTGATATTGTCACGTACCGAGCGATGCAACAAAGAGGTGTCCTGCGTGACCATCGCGATTTGCCGGCGCAGACTTTCCTGACTGACCTGACTGATATCCTGACCGTCAATCAGGATCTGACCGCTTTGGACATCATAAAAACGCAGTAACAGGTTAACCAGCGTCGATTTCCCGGCGCCGGAGCGGCCAACCAGACCAATTTTTTCACCCGGTTTAATGGTCAGGTTCAAGCCATCGATCACCGGGGATTTTGTGGTGTTCAGGGCCTTACCGTAGTTAAAACTGACGGCAGCAAAGCGGATCTCGCCCTGACTGACCACCAGCTCACTGGCATTGGGCTTATCCAGCACGCTGGCCGGTTGCGACAGGGTGGTGATGCCATCGGCGACAGTACCGATATTTTCAAACAGGCTACTGACCTCCCACATAATCCACTGTGCCATGCCGTTTAACCGAAGTGCCAGACTAACAGCAATGGCAATGGCACCAACGGTGATGGCACTGCCAGCCCATAAGTACAGCGCCAGGGCGGCGACGGCAAACACCAGCAGATAGTTCAGGCTTTGTACCGACACACTTAAGCCGGTCGCCAGCCGCATTTGCCGGTATACCGGTTTTAAAAATACCTCCATACTCTCGCGGGCATAGTCTTCTTCGCGCCGGGTATGCGAGAACAGTTTAATGATATTGATATTGGTGTAGCTATCGACAATGCGGCCAGTCATTTCTGAGCGCGCATCAGCCTGTTCCGTTGATACCCGCTTTAAACGCGGTACAAAATACAGTTGTAAACCAATATAGCAGACCAGCCAGATCAGCATCGGGATCATCAGGCGCCAATCGGCATCGGCAACAAAAAACAGCATTGCAGAGAAATACACCAGCACATACACCAGCACATCCAACAGCTTCATTACGGTTTCGCGCACCGCCAGCGACGTTTGCATTACTTTGGTTGCAATGCGGCCGGCAAAGTCATTTTGATAAAAACCAATACTTTGTCTTAGCAGATAACGGTGAGCCAGCCAGCGGATAGACATTGGATAGTTGCCGAGCAGGGTTTGATGCACCAGCGCGGAATGAAACAGCGTTAACAGCGGCAATAAGACCAGCGTAACTAACGCCATCCAAATCAGGTTAGCCCGTTCTTCGCTAAAGAATGTTTCGGGTTCTTTCGCTACCAGCCAATCGACCAATTGACCCATAAAGCTAAATAACGACACTTCGAGGATCGCTAACAGTGCCGAACTTATCGACATCACCAGCAGCGGTAGCTCCATACCTTTGGTATAGTGGCGGCAAAAGGCCAGCAGGCCCTGTGGCGGTTGCGAGGGTTGTTGTTCTGGAAAAGGGCGCGTTAAGCGTTCAAAAAAACCTAGCATGCGAATTAATCCGATAGAGAAAAGCGGGATAGCTAAAAACGAAATAGCCAAACATAAAACAATAAAGTGCCAGCTGATTGTAACCGATCCTGTGGGTAAAAGCCTTAACCGTTATTGCCAAGATTGTGATAGTATAACAATTGCTGCAGGTAAGCTTTTTTAGCAGAGCGCTACCGCTAAGACTTGATTCCTGGACTGGGGATCCCAATTTCCGCTACTGTGTTGTCAGCGTTTTATTTGAGAATTTAAATGAGTATTAAACTGGTTACTTCCACCCTGTTACC
>DAIOUM010000167.1:0-2914 GCA_036759505.1 Alishewanella sp.
AGTCCCGTACCACCGGCGCTTTGCCGGTAATCGCCAGCGCGTCTTTATAATTTAACGTGGAATAAGCGACGTCCACCACAACCTCAGCCGCCGGTAACTGGCTGGCATCGAGTTGCTGTAAACTGGCGCGATAATCAGGCGTTTTATCGATCACTAAAGCATTAAACATCAGATACCTCCGCAAAACTAGGTGATTAAGACTAGGCCAGACAAGGGCTTAGCGCTATGCGGCTTTGGTCGCATGCGCTGTCACTGATATATTTTGTTACATCTGTAAGGTTTTCATTAATAACTACAGCTGCTTTAATCCTTGAGCATCTATTTATGTTCAGGAGCTTATTTTGAAATATTCCGCCCTCTCGCTCGCCCTGCTAGTAGCGCTCGGCGTAGCTGGTTGCAGCAGCCAACAAGCAACAACCTTACCTGCAGGGGTAAAGTTAGTTGCGGTAAATCCGCAACAGGATGACCGCATTAGTCTGCCGTATAAAAAATATCAGTTAGAAAATGGCTTAACGGTAATTATCCACGAAGATCATTCTGATCCGCTGGTGCATGTCGACGTGACCTATCACGTTGGCTCAGCGCGCGAAGAGTTGGGCAAATCCGGTTTTGCGCATTTCTTTGAACATATGATGTTTCAGGGCTCGGACAACGTGGGCGCTGAGATGCACTTTAAGTACGTGACCGAAGCCGGTGGCACCCTGAATGGCACTACCAACAGCGATCGCACTAACTATTTCCAGACCGTGCCGGTCAATCAGCTGGAAAAAATGCTGTGGTTAGAGTCGGATCGGATGGGGTACTTCCTTGATTCGGTCACCCAGGAAAAGTTTGATATTCAGCTTTCGACGGTGAAGAATGAACGTGGTCAGCGCGTTGATAACCAGCCTTATGGCCGCTATTTTGAGCAGCTATTAGGTGCACTATACCCGTATGGGCATCCGTATTCCTGGCCGGTGATTGGTCATATGGATGATTTAAACCGCGCCACTATGCCAGATTTAAAACAGTTTTTCCTGCGCTGGTATGGCCCTAATAATGCGACCCTGACTATCGGCGGCGCAGTTAAAGCTGAAGAAATCCTGCCCATGGTGCAGAAATATTTCGGCACCATCCCAGCCGGTCCGGCGGTAGAGAAAATGGCTAAAGCCCCAGCGAAACTGGATGCAGATCGCTATGTGTCGATGGAGGATAACGTCCACCTGCCGCTGCTTAGCATGACCTTCCCTACTGTCTATGCTGGTCACCCGGATGAAGCGCCGCTCGATATCCTGGCGGATATTCTGGGCAACGGTAACAATTCTATGTTGTACCAAAGCCTGGTGCGGCCACAGATCGCGGTAAATGCCTCCGCCGGCCATCGTTGTATGGAGTTAGCCTGTACCTTTAGTTTAAACGCCCTGCCGCACCCGGCAGCCGGCAAAAATCTGGCCGATATCGAGCAATTATTGCGGCAAAATTTACAGCAAGTGGCAGAGCGCGGCGTTAAGCCGGAAGACCTGGCACGGGCTAAGGCGCGGGTTGAAGCGCGCAGCATCTTTGGTTTGCAGAGCGTGGCGGGTAAGGTCAGTCAGTTGGCCTATAACGAAATTTTCTTTGGTGAGCCGGACCGTATTGCCGCTGTGTTGGCAAGTTATCAGGCGGTAACCGCTGACGACGTGATGCGGGTTTACCGGCAATATGTGCAAAATAGCCCGGCCGTGATCAGCAGTGTGGTACCGCGTGGTAAAACTGCCCTGATTGCTGCCGCGGATAATTTTACGGCCCAGAAATTTGATCCGGCGGATAGTCAAGCTTCAGAACCATTGCCGATGCGTTACGCCGCGCAAACTTTTGATCGCAAAGCTGTACCACAGGCTGGTGCCAACCCTGCCATCCTGCTGCCAGCTACCTGGACGACTAAGTTAAGTAACGGTATTCAGGTATTGGGTGCCAGCAGTGATGAAACGCCGACTACCTCTATTTTATTGCGTATTCCGGCCGGAAGCTACCGTAACTCGGTTGAGCAAACAGGCGTGGCCGCGATGATGGCATCACTGCTCAATGAGAGCACTGAGAACTTCAGCACCGAACAAATGAGTATGGCGCTGGAACTGCTGGGTAGTTCGGTTTCAGTCAGTGCTTCAGATAATGAGTTAAATGTCTTTGTCAGCAGCCTGAGCCGTAATTTGCCGAAAACGCTGGAATTAGTACAGGAGAAGCTGTTACGCCCGGCTTTTAAAGAGGAAGATTTTAACCGCTTGAAGCAGCAGCGTTTACAGTCGCTGGCGCAGGCACAAAAAAATGCCGGCTTTCTAGCGGATCAAGCAGTAAGAACCCTGATGTTTGGTGACAGCATTGCCGGCCAACCCGGTATTGGTACTGAGCAGAGCTTGCAGGCAATGACGCTGGAGCAGGTGCGGGCGTTCTATCAGGCCTATGTTAAACCTGAAGGTGCCCAGCTGGTGACCGTATCGGATTTATCACAGCAGCAATTAGAACCGCTGCTGGCTGGCATGGCACCGCAGTGGCAAGGTAAGGCGCCACAGCAGCAGCTGGATTTACCGGCACCACAGATCCAACAAGGTGCGATCTATCTGGTGCATAAAGATCAGTCGCCACAGTCAGAAATCCGTATCGTGCGCCGCGCTATGCCGCGCGATCTGACCGGTGACTTCTATCGCGCCGGCCTGATGAACTTTACGCTGGGTGGTAACTTTAATAGCCGGATCAACCTGAACTTACGCGAAGATAAAGGCTATACCTATGGTGCGCGCAGTGGTTTTGGTGGTGATCAGCTAGTGGGTCTGTTTACTGCCAGTGCCGCAGTTCGCGCTGACGTGACGCGCGAGTCAATCGAAGAGTTCTTAAAGGAGCTGAACAACTACCAGCAAAATGGTATGACGGCAGCAGAGTTGAGCTTTATGCGCAGTGC
>DAIOUM010000168.1:0-2873 GCA_036759505.1 Alishewanella sp.
GCTTAAAACGGAGTCTTTAAGGAAAGGGTAGCTTGATTAGCAATCTGAAGTGGTCTCCTTTGCTGTTGGCACTGCTGGTGCAGCCATTAACAGCAGATGAAGCAAAACCGGTACAGCGGTTAAGTCCGCACAGCACCGCTATGCCTGTTAGCAAGCCAACGGCACCACAGATCCTGGTGTATAAAAGCCTACGCCAGGATGGTTCTGCCGTTTTTTCCGACCGGCCACCTGTTGATCAGCAGTATGAGCTGCTACGGTTTGATTGCTTTGCTTGTGCGGTGCGTTCGCCAATCAACTGGCATACCACGCCCTTGTTCCAGCGCCGCTTTGCGCGGGTGATTGAGCAGGTTGCTGCCGAGTTGGTGCTTGAGCCGGCTTTAATCCGGGCCGTGATCCATGCCGAGTCGGCCTTTAATCCGCAAGCCATTTCGCGTCGTGGTGCCCAGGGCCTAATGCAGCTGATGCCAGAAACGGCCGCTATGCTTGGGGTGCAGGACCCCAGCCAGCCAGAACAGAATATTCGTGGCGGTAGCTTATATCTGCAACAGTTACTGCAGAGCTTTGATGGCGATCTCAGACTGGCGCTGGCTGCCTACAATGCCGGACCTGGTGCAGTCCGGCGTTTTGGCGGTGTACCGCCCTACGCCGAAACCACCGCCTATATCGAACGGGTCATGATTTTAAAGCAACGTTATGCCGGTGGCTGAGCAGGTTTTGGTTTAGCCAGTAAAGCGGCTTTCATCAGATCTTTCCAGGATACCAGCCCCAACAGGCGTTGCTGGGCATCGGTAACCAGTAAACAACTGATATTACGCTCCACCAGCATGCTGGCAGCCTGACGGACACTGGTATCAGGTGCGACGGTAAACACTGGTGCCGACATCACCTGGCTGACTTTACGGCTGCGCATCATCAAACCAATCGCCTGTTCGCTGGCCGCCTCCATCATCGGGCTTAACTCTTTAAAGTAGTCTTTAACGGACACTATGCCCACCACACGATCCATACTGTCCACCACCGGCACATGCTGGAAACGGGCCTGACTAAAGACCGCCCGCAATGATGCCAGATTAGCATCCCCGGTTGTTGTCACCAGTCTGGTTCTTGGGGTCATAATGGCAAGTAAAGACATCTGCTTACCTCACTATTCTTTATCCATCCCATCCAGCGTCACACCAGACAGGAAACCCGAGCCCTTAACCTCGTTATTACGCAGCTTAATCATCAAACGTAAATCGTTCGGTGAATCAGCATGGTGGATGGCGTCGGTATAGCTGATGGTGCCGCGTTGATAAAGGTCATACAGTGCCTGGTCAAAGGTTTGCATACCAAGCTCGCGTGACTTGGCCATCACGCTCTTAATCTCTCCGACTTCGCCTTTGCTGATTAAGTCCGCCACGAACGGCGAATTCAACAACACCTCTATCGCCGCTACCCGGCCATTGCCGTCTGCAGTTGGGACCAGTTGCTGAGCAACGATAGCCCTCAGGTTCAACGACAGGTCAAACAATAACTTATCGTGCATCTCTTTCGGCACTAAGTGCATAATACGGTCAATAGCCTGGTTGGCATTGTTGGCGTGCAGGGTTGCAATACAAAGATGGCCGGTTTCGGCGAACGAGAGCGCAAACTCCATCGTTTCCTGCGAACGGATTTCACCGATCAGGATCACATCCGGCGCCTGACGCAGTGAGCTTTTCAGCGCAGCATCAAAGGATTCGGTATCAATACCCACTTCACGTTGCGTAATTAAACTGCGACCATGTTCGTGCACAAATTCGATTGGGTCTTCAATGGTCAGAATATGGCCACGGGCATTTTTGTTGCGATAACCAATCAGGGCGGCCAGAGACGTCGACTTACCGGTACCGGTGCCGCCGACAAAGAGTACCAGGCCCCTTTTGGTCATGATCACTTCTTTCATGATCGGTGGCAGACCCAGATCTTCGACATTGGGGATGGTGGTCACAATGCGCCGCATCACCATACCGGCCTTATCACGTTGCCAGAAAGCCGACACCCGGAAACGACCGGCATCGTTATGAATGGCAAAGTTACATTCTTTCTGCGTATTAAATTCGTGCTGCTGTTTTTCATTCATCGCTGACAACACCAGTGCCAGCGAGTCCATCTCGGTCAGCGCCTTGTCATCCAGCGGTGTCAGCTCGCCATTGATTTTGGCCGCCACCGGCATGCCTGCGGTAACAAAAAGATCTGAAGCTTTCACTTCAACCATTTTTTTCAAATAATCAACTAGTTGCATACCTACCTCTAGATTCGGCCCATGGCGCCAAAGGTATTCTTATCCTGGGCTTTGGCCGCGGCGTCTTTCTGTGTGACCAAACCACGGTTTACCAGGTTCACCAGGCATTGATCCATGGTTTGCATGCCATGGGCGGCGCCGGTTTGAATCACTGAATACATCTGGGCAATCTTATCTTCACGGATCAGGTTACGGATCGCCGGTACCCCAACCATAATTTCATGCGCAGCGATGCGACCGCCACCGACCTTTTTCAGCAGCGTCTGCGAAATAACGGCTCTTAATGATTCGGACAACATCGAACGCACCATATCTTTTTCTTCACCGGGGAAGACGTCGATAATCCGGTCGATAGTTTTAGGCGCTGAGGTGGTATGCAGGGTACCAAACACCAGGTGGCCGGTTTCTGCTGCCGTCATCGCCAGACGAATGGTTTCCAGATCGCGCAACTCACCGACCAGGATCACATCCGGATCTTCCCGCAGCGCTGAGCGCAGGGCATTGCTAAAACTATGGGTATCGCGATGCACTTCACGCTGATTAATCAGGCTGAATTTATTGCTGTGTACGAATTCAATCGGATCTTCGATAGTCAGAATATGGTCAAAGC
>DAIOUM010000169.1:0-2866 GCA_036759505.1 Alishewanella sp.
AAGCTGTTGCTGCCAGTACACGACCTTGGCTGCACCAGCGCCATTGCAGCATCGGCTTGACAGCGAGCCCATTTGCCGATCAAATGGCGATAAAATCTCTTCCAGCCGGTAGCCCTCAGTGCGGGCGGCTTCCAGACTGGCGCGTTGCAAACGAAAGATACCCTTGTGGGTACTAACCCAAATCCAGCCACTATGTTGATGATAGTAAAAACTCACTGCCGGACCATGCACCAGGCCATTACCACCGTGCAAATGCTGCCAGCTCTGCCCTGGTAACATAATAAAGATCCCGTCATCCAGAGTACTGACCAGCATAGTATCATCCGGTAGTAGCAGCGCCGCCAGTATATAGGCGTTGTAGAGCGCAGTACCTGATCCCTGCCGGCTTAATCTGTTATTCTGCCAGCGGTACAAACCGCGGCTGGTGCCCAGTAATAGCTGCCGCTCGTTACGATTCAGGGTGGTGATCTGACGTGATTCAAGCTGCTGATTCAGCTCTGAGAAATGGAGTTCGCCATCAATAACCTGATACAGGCCCTGCAAGGCCGCGATCCAAATCTGTCCCTGCTGATCCGGCAAAATAGCTCTCACCGTTTGTCCCTGTAACTGCGGGAATACCGGCAGTAAACGCGCCCGCTCCTCATCCAGCTGATACAGTCCGCGCTCCATGGCCAACCACAGCGTCTGACCATCCGGCCAGAACATGTCATGGACTGTTTGCGCCTGTAATGCCTCTTCTGCTAGCAATTGCCGGTAGAAACCGGCTTTATCAAGAATTCCTAACTCGGTCTGCGCCGCGATCAACAACTGTCCCTGAGGGGTCAACCCCAGACTACGGACCACCGGATCATGTCCGGGCTGCAAACGCCGGATCTGTGCCAGACTGGCACGAAACACGCCGTCACTAAAACTGCTTAGCCACAGATGTTGTTGTTGATCCTGATACAGCGCACTAAACCATGGCGAACTGCCCAACTCCTCCAGCGTAACAGTTTGCCAATGTTCCTGGCCGAAACGGTAGAACAACTTGCGATAGGCTGAGATCCAGGTTGCGCCATGCGCATCCTGCATAACCTGATACACCGGTGCCACACTACCGTCCGGCAAAGACTGCGCTCTGACTCCCTGTTCAGTCAGCCGGTATAGCCCGGATTCACTGGCCAGAAATAAGCCTTCATCGGTACCACTGAGATCGTAGAGTGGGGTTTGCATTAACTCTGTTGGCAACGCATGTTGTAACCACTCGCCCTCAGGGGTCCGCTGATACAAATATTCCGCCGCGGCAACCCACAGCTGTTGCTGAAAATACGTTAGCTGGCTGACAACGGCTTTGATATGTTCCACCCGTTTCACCTGGCCCTGACTGACACTGAACAGTTGGTCGGCAGCAACCCAGATTTCACCGTTATCCAGTTCGAGTAATGATGTGACTTCGTTGTAGAGCGGTAAACGCTGAAATTGCCATTGTTGCGGATGGAACACTGATAAACCGGCTTTGGTACCGACCCAGATCCGGCCTTCTTTATCGGCTAGTAGCTGGGTAATCGCATTACTGGCCAGCTGAGGATGAGTTTCAGTGGTAAAGATTTCAAATTGCTGGCCATCAAAGCGATGCAAGCCGTAGAGGGTGCCGAACCATAAATAACCCTGTTGATCCTGCGTGATGGTGCGTACTGAGTTACTGGCCAGGCCGTTGGCACTGGTCCAGTGTTTAATATCATAATCGAACACCGAAGAGGTGGCTGCCTGCACCGGTAACAAATAGCACAACGCCAGTAACATGCAGAGTAGTCGCATCTCCCCTCCGTAGATTAGGTGTCCTTATAACCAACCCTGCTTCAGCAAGGCGTGCATAATCAGTAAGGCCGGTATTGCTGCCAACAGGTCATCCAGCATAATGCCCAAGCCACCATGCACCCGCTGATCAAACCAACGGATCGGCCAGGGTTTGACAATATCAAAGAAGCGGAATAATACAAAGCCCACTAACAGGCTGCTAACAGAAATTGGCACCAGCAGCATCGTCAGCATAAAGCCGATGATTTCATCCCAGACAATGGCACCATGGTCATGCTCGCCAACATCCGCCGCGGCTTTGCCACAAATATAGCACCCCAGAGCGGTACCAAACAGCAAAAACAGCCCGTACCACAGCGTGCCTAACTGACTGAATAATAAGATCAGTGGCACCGCAGCAATAGTCCCAAAGGTACCCGGTGCTTTTGGCGCTAAACCACTGCCAAAACCCAGAGCTAAGAAATGCTGCCATTTAGACAGCTGAAATTTTGTGTTTTGCATCAGAAATGAACAAAGCCGGTATGTTGATAACTAATGGCCTGTTCCCCGGCTTTTAATTCCAGTTTGCCACTGGCGCCGGTAATACGGCCGATACAGGTAACGGGCACGCCATAAGGACTTAACAGCACATCAAGGGCACCACGGCGGCTCTCCGGCACCGTAAACAGCAGCTCATAGTCCTCACCACCGGATAAAGCTAACTGTAAGGCCTCGGCCTGATCACAGCTGTCTTTTAATGCTTGTGACATCGGAATGCGATTGACATCAATAAAGGCGCCAACGCCAGAGCGGCGCAAAATATGCGGTAAATCACCGGCCAGACCATCAGAGATATCCATTGCACTGCTTGCCAGATTGCGCAGCGCCTGTCCCAAAGCCACACGGGCTGAAGGGTAATGAAACCGCTGCAGCAGGTGGCCCTGATGTTTCTTACTGACCTGATGCTGGCCTTGCACTAACTTTAAACCGAGCGCGGCATCGCCCAAAGTGCCGGTAACATAGATATAATCACCGACCTTGGCCCCGCTGCGGGTAATGGCTTTACCATGCGGCACCAACCCCTTGGCAA
>DAIOUM010000170.1:0-2852 GCA_036759505.1 Alishewanella sp.
AGCCATGTTGGCAACTTTGTTGAGATGAAGAAAACCACGCTGGGCAAAGGTTCCAAAGCCAACCATCTGACCTATCTGGGTGATGCGGTGATCGGCGATAAAGTGAATGTTGGTGCTGGTACCATTACCTGTAACTATGACGGCGCTAATAAGTTTGTTACCACCATTAAAGATGGTGCCTTTATTGGCTCTAACAGCTCGCTGGTCGCACCGGTTACGGTAGGCGTGAATGCGACTGTCGGCGCCGGCTCGGTGTTAACCCGCGATGCCGCCGATGGCGAGCTGGTGGTAGCCCGCGCTAAGCAGAGGCATATCGAAGGCTGGCAACGGCCGGTGAAAATCAAGAAATAATGATTGTTATTAACCCCACCAAGTCGTGGGGTTAATTTTATGTCGGGACAGGCTTTGTGTAAGATTTAGTCTGGTGAACGCTTTAAAGCTTGTTTTGCTGCCTGCCACTCGGCCTGCGTTATTGGGCTGGTTGTGATATTGGAGATATCTCGTTGCTGATAAGCGGCTTTACGTGCCGCCACCTGCTGCATAATAGCAGCCAGCTCCGCCTCTGAGCGACGGTTCCAGTCGACAATTTCACTGATATGCCGATAGCAGCCAATGCAGACCTTGGCACTATCTAACTTACAGCAGGCGACGCAGGGAGATTCGATCATCTTACGCTTATCTTTAGCCAAATAAGCTGGCCGGGCAGCCCCGGCCAGCCGCAGCTTTAACTGTTATCTACCAGCACTGCTATGGCACCATCACCGGTGACATTACAGGCGGTACCGAAGCTATCCTGCGCCATATAAAGCGCTATCATCAGCGCAATGGCGCCTTCGCCAAAGCCCAGCATTGAGCCCAATAATCCGACGGCCGACATCACAGCTCCGCCTGGCACGCCCGGTGCTGCCAGCATCACGACACCCAAGGTCAGAATAAAGGGCAGCATGGTTAGCAGAGACGGGATTTCGAGATTGCTCTTCATCATCATCACCGCAACAGCGCAGGATACGATGGTAATGGTTGAACCGGCTAAATGCGTGGTCGCACACAGCGGCACGGTAAAGTTGGCGACATCTTCTTTTACACCATTATTTTTGGTGGCTTGCAGCGATACCGGAATGGTAGCGGCACTCGACATAGTCCCCAGCGCAGTAAAATAAGCGGGCAGCATATTCTTAATTAGGCTCAGTGGTGACTTACCGGCTTTCAGGCCGGCAATCAGAAAGAGCGTAATAATCCATAACCAGTGCAGTACTATCGCCATAATCAGCACTATGCCAAAGGTTTGTAAGGTAACAAAAACACTGCCTGCGGCAGCCATCTGTGCAAAGACACCAGCAATATATAACGGCAACAACGGAATAATAATCCGGGTCAGTAACAACTGAATAATATCGCGGCCCTGATCCGACAGTTGCTTCAATGAGGTCGCCTGAGTGCTGGCGATACCCAGGCCAAAGATAAAGGCCAGTGCTAACGCCGTCATCACGTTAAATAGTGGTGGGATATTCAGTTCGATATAAGGCGTTAAGTTAACACCAGCAGTACTGGCCAGATCGGCCGCCGCTGGCGCCAGCAAAGGAATAACTCCTGCCGCAATTAAAAACGCGAAGCTACCGGCCGCGATAGTCGATAAGTACGCTATGCCCAGGGTGCGGCCCAATAACTTACCAGAATTACGCGGCAGGGCGGCAATACCACTGGTAATAAAAAACAGGATAAGTAGTGGAATAGTAAAAAACAGCAACTGACCAAATAAGGCTTTAAAGGTGATCAGGATTTGCGTTAGCCAATGTGGCGCATACAGCCCCATCAGCATCCCCAGCACTATGCCGGCGACTAATTTCAGGATCAGTAACATAGATGGTTCTCGTTATTCTGGTTTACCAGAGCGATAGTCGCTCTGCCTGGTTGTTCCCCAGGGCAGAGCATATCACACTCCGGTCAGCGTTAGCTGCTCTGGCTGGTTTAGCCAGTTAGTCGATAATCTCAGCCTGCGGTAGTTCCGTCGCCAGCCAGGCTTGCAAGGCAGCTAATTGCGCAGCCGGAAAGCGCATTGCGGTGACGCGGTAAAGGTTAAACGGGAAGTCCAGCAGCGCTTGCTGCTCATCCAGCCTACTGAGCGCCACCTTTTTAATCTGCTGCACTTTAAGTTGACGTTGTTTCACGTGGAGCACATCTTGCTCGCGCTTTAGCTGAGTAAAAATATCGGCTACCCATTCTGGCTCGTGCGAAGGGTTGGGCTTTAGGCCTAACAACAGGCTTTGCAGCAGACCATTTAATGCCGCAATCGTGAAGATAACCTCATGCTGCAGGGCATAATGTACTGTTGCAATTGCAAAAATAGTCGCAAGCAATACACGTAATGGGTGACGTTGGCAAAAGTTACGGATTTTCAGCAGTGGTGAGAGGTGTTTAAGCATCATCTGACATCCTGTCGAGTAGGTTTGATAACGTGGATATTACAATTTCTTTGGAAAGTTGCAACTGATCTGCGGCCAGCGCCAGTTGTTGCAATTGCGGCAACAGTTGCTGCAGGCGGCTGGCTTCGGTTTGGCTCGGCGCGCTGGCTGCGGCTATCGTCATCGGCTTGCCGCGCTGGCGCTCCAACAGGCCTTCGGCTTCCAGTAGGCTATAGGCTTTGGAAATGGTCATTGGGTTAATCGCATATTGCGCGGCTAATTCCCGCACTGAGGGCAGCTCAGCGCCCGGCTGCAACTGACCTCCTGCCACCATACGTTTGACCTGCTCGGTGAGCTGCCGGTATATGGGTTCGCCACTATTGGGGTTAATACTAAACATCCTGCTGCCTCACTGCTTTGGCGGCTTGGGTAAAATTCCGTTGTTGCCAG
>DAIOUM010000171.1:0-2825 GCA_036759505.1 Alishewanella sp.
AAGTGAAAGCGGCAGATTGCACAAAAAAAGTTCAGGCCAGCAAGCTGGCCTGAACATCAGATTCAGCGGGTAATCGACTTTAGCGCGGCGCCAGCTGGCAACGGGCACCGCTAAGCCGGACACTCTTGCCTGAGCCAGGATGCTGTAAAATACAACTGTCCCCGGCTTTAACCAGCACAAATCGGTAGGACGGCAAACTATGCCGCCCGTCCAGCGGCCGGCCCTGACTATCTACTGGCATCCGCTGCTCGATAAAAAGTTCAGCACTGTGCATCAGCACATCGTCAGCCAACGTAACACTGGTGCCACCGACAATACTGACGATAAACTCATTCAGTTGTTGCCGTACCCCCGGCTCCACGCTACTTAACACCGCAGGCTCAGCCGCCCGGCTATGCTGACAAGCTGCCAGCATAGCCGCGCAACAACTTAATAGCAGGGCAAAAGCTCTCACTGCGCCCCCTCAGCCGGCAGCAATTCGGTAACCAACTTATTGTTAAGCAGGATGTCCTGATAGCGCGGGTCTAATAAGCGCATTTGCCCTGGCTCATCACTGTCGACTCTGGCTTCTGATTGCAGCCAGGCTGCTGCACCCACCCCTGATGCGCCTGCACTCACCGTCGGACAACTGTTGTGCTGAGCATAGTACAGCGCAGCGCCTAACAACCGCTCTGCCGGGTCGCCAAGAGGTTGGCTGAAATCGTCAGCTAATGGACAACCTTTTACATCGGCCTGGAACACCGGATTAGTGCGTGGTACAAAACCATCGGCATATTCACCAAAGCCCTTGGCATTGATACCGGTAAACTGAATCGTAAAGTAGGTGGTGCCACAGTTATCAGTTGGGTAAAAACCATAGGGTTTACCACAGGTACGGCCACCAATCAGGATAACCTCGACATCAATACCTCTGATCGCATTAACAAAGGCTTCACTGGCGGAGCAGGTATTACCTGTACTGAGGATAAAAACCCGGCTTAAATTCAATGATGGTAGCGTGGTATTAGTCAGAACACCGGCTTCATAGTCGATCACCCGGCTATAGAACGGTATAGGTGACAAAGTCCCACCGGTAACCGGATTGATGGTTGGGTGCTTATCGTTAAAAATTGTGCGCTCAAAGAAACGGCCCTGAATAATATTCGGACCGCTGACCATATAGCCAAGCTGCGAGGCAAGGGCCAGCAAACCGCCGCCGTTATAACGCAAATCAATCACCAGTTCATTCACGTTCGCCGAAGCAAACTGGTTGACCGCATTGATCAGCTGCTGTTGGGCCAGCGCAATATGGCTGTTAAACTGCATATAACCGACTTTACCGGCTGCGGTATCCAATACCCGGACATTCTGCACCGGAGTACTGGACACGTTCGCCGAGGTCATGCTGACTTCTTTACGAACGCCAGTAGCAGACTGAAAGACAAAGTTATAACTCTGGCCGGTTGCCGATGGAAAGAGCGCGCGGTTCAGCAGATCAATACCAGCCTGGGTATTATCGTTAATAAAGTCGACACCGTTGATGCTCAGTAGCTGATCACCACGCGCCAGACCCGCATTGGCGCCGGGTGAATTGGGCTCAGTATAGGCAATAGTCAGAGAGCGAGGTGGTGAGTTGCGACCAAAAGACCAACGAATACCATAACCAGCCGACACACCGGCCTGAGTTTGCTGTTGGTACTGAGCGGTATTTTCCGTGAAATGAAAGTTATCTTTTGGTGTACCCGAGTCGGTAAGCTGTTCAGTCTTTAGCAGGTCAAAATATTGCGCTACCGAGAACGGCGCCGGGTCGCGGTCTGTAACCTCGCGATACCAGAGGTAGGTATTATTAGTCCAGGAGCGCAGCCACATTTTCTCATGCATGGCAGTCCCTGCACGGTCCGGATAGGGGCGGTTACTATTAAAAGGATCAGTACCAGTGCGTGGTGTCTGGCAAAAATCCTTTAGCGTACTCTCAGCCGAAAACTGTCCTGCAACCCAGGCCGGCGCAGCTGGTATGGTACTACCGCCACCACTGCCACCGCCCACGCCGCCGGAGCCAGAACCGTCTGAACCGCCGCAGGCCGTCAACGACAACGTAACTAAGGACAATGCCAATAATGACAGCGCTGAACGACCCGAAAACTGTTGCTTACCCATGCTAAACCTCCATCTACAACTATAGCGCAGCTATTAATTTACGTGAAATTAACACAAGCTGCACTAAGCTGCAAGTTAAGCACACTCTGGTGCCCCTGAGTATAGTACGGGGAATAGCGGGTGTCAGATGAGTTACTGCCGTTGCCGGACTGCTTCAAACAGACAAATCCCGGCTGCGACAGAGACATTCAGACTGGACACAGTGCCAAACATCGGGATTTTCACCAGCGCATCACAGGTTTCCCGGGTCAGACGCCGCAAGCCCTCGCCTTCGGCTCCCAATACCAGTGCTAAAGGCCCGGTTAAATCGGCCTGATAGACCAAAGTCTCGGTTTCACCGGCTGTGCCTACCACCCAAATACCGGCTTCCTGTAATTGCCGCAACGTGCGCGCCAGATTGGTTACCGTGATAAAGGGCACCGACTCGGCGGCACCACAGGCCACTTTACGTACTACTGATGTTAATTTTACCGAACGATCTTTCGGTGCTATTACCGCATGTACGCCAGCGGCATCCGCGCTACGTAAAATCGCGCCTAGATTGTGCGGATCAGTCACACCGTCCAGCACCAATAATAAGGGTTTACTCTGGGCTTCAATAATCGCCGCCAGATCGGCCTCGTTACCACTGCTACTTAACCGTGCTTTAGCCACAATACCCTGATGCTGGCCGCCGACCATCTCATCCA
>DAIOUM010000172.1:0-2684 GCA_036759505.1 Alishewanella sp.
CGCCAAAAATCCTTGGTTTGTAAAAACAAAAATACCCGGCCCGCGGCCTGATCACCCACCTGCTGCAACTGTGCCGGCGTACTGGCCTTGGCGAGCAGTAACGCCGTACCGGCAGTAGCAGGTGCAACCCGCACCCAACGTTTACCAGCGCCAAGAGGGGTATCCTCGAGCAAGCTAAAGCCGAGCTTTTGCGTATAGAACGCGATAGCCTCATCATAGTCGGCAACCAATAAGGCGATACTGGCGATCTGCTGCTGGAATTCCGCTGTCATTAACACTTCCTGAAAATACGTTAAAGATGAAACCGAGGGCTAGCAACTTAGCTGCGGCAACGCCGAACGGTGGACACGATACAGCACCGCATCCACGTCACCAAGGGCATCGCGATGCAAAAAGGTTTTGATAAACTGCATGCCAAGCTTTTTCATCACACCGATAGAGCCGGCATTATCCGGCATTGCAATAGCAGAAAGATACTGGATTTGCGGCTTATCCGCTAACACAGCCCGGGCAATGGCTAACGCGGCTTCGCTGGCATAACCTTGCCCCCAATAAGGCCGTTGTAGCCGCCAGCCGATCTCCAAAGTATCTAAACTGGGCGTTTCGGTGTTAAACCCCATGGGCCGGATCAAGACCCAACCAAGATAGGCCTGATCGTCCAGCCGCCGGATTTGCCAGATCCCAAATCCTGCTGCCGGACTGTGATATAACGCCAATCGCGGCAGCATCACCGCAACAATGGTTTGCATAGTGCTGCGCGTACCGCCATTAATATAACGCATGACCTCCTCATCCTGATCGACCTGATATAACAGATCCGCATCAGCTAAGGTTATTAACGCAAAACTCAGGCGGCCTGAGTCAGGTACAACCAACATAGTGCTTACTCCAAAAAATAGCGGTTTTTTGATGTACTGCGATCGGCGTATTCAGCTAACCGGACAGCAATTGAAATGACCTTCCTGGCTAAATTTCTGACGGTACTGCCCCGGCGTAAACTCGGTATAGCTGACAAAGAGCTTCCGAAATGAGCTGACATCTTCATAACCCACCTGGGCAACAATTTGCTCGATAGCCTGATCGGTCGTTTCAAGCAAACGCTTGGCATGTTCGACCCGTAGCCGCTGCAAATAATTAAGCGGGGTGTCGTTTAATGCCAGTTTAAACCGCCGCAGCAAAGTGCGCTTGGTTAAATAAAACTGCTGCGCCAGCAGATCCAGTGAGAAGGGTTCAGCAAGTTGTCTGGCAAGCTGGGCCTGTATTTGTTTAACCACCTGATCGTTATGTGGCTGGCCTATTGAGAGATCCATATAGGGAATTTGCGAGCTGCGATTAGGATCGGTCAGCATGACCTTGGCAATTTGCCGGGCAAAGTGTTCACCAACCAGTCGCTCGGTAATAGCCAGACACAGGTTTACATTTGACGTGGTGGCACCGGCCGTAAGCAGATTATCATCCTGCACCAACAATTTATTCAGTTGCAAATGCACATCCGGATACAGGCTTTGAAAAGCGTCTTTGAAAAACCAGCTGGTCGTGGCCCTTTTATGCGCCAGTAAACCGCTTGCGGCAAGAATAAAGGTGCCAGTGCAATTCGCCGCAATCAACTTGCCGCTTTGTGCCGCCTCAAGCAAGCCCGCTAAATAAGGGCGTGATGGCTCGGCAATGGCTGTCAGTTGCGCACGGTTATAGGCATAAGCCGGTGGCAGGATAATGGCATCAGCCTCTTGCCAGCGATGCGGTTGTACCGGCAGGCTAACCCCTTGTTTCAGTTGCAGTGGCGTGCCGTCCGGTGACACCAGGTAGCAATGCAGCAAAGGCGTTGCCTGGTGTTGCTGTTGATATTGCCACAGCACATTACAGTACTCAAAAAAGTCCAGCACACCAAAGAGATCGCTGCTGATACTGTTATTGGTTGCTAATACGGCGATTTGTTTCATACCGGCCCCGCTTTGGCACTATTCACCTTATTTTTATCAATAGTGACACTATGGTCCCCCTTTGGCAAGGCGTAAACTGCAAACTACAGACATAACAACGGACGGAAACAAGATGAAAACTAAATTTGCAACGGCTTTCACTGTGCTGGCCTGGCTTGGTAACTGGTGGCTGATTTTGTGGATCAACTTTGCTGCTGAGCTGTCTCTGCTGATGCACCTGGTGGCAATACCGGTTTTATTACTTAGCACGGCCTTTGGCGTCGGCAAGTTGCTGGAGCAGCGCCAAGCACGCCCCCGTCGAACGTTACGTGTTAAGTCGCAGTTACGGCCAGTCCCAGCCAGAGTGCATTTAAATACTCGCGCGCACCCTCAACACTAAAGGCGCTGGATGCCGGGTGGCAAACTGCAACGGGCTGCACTATAGTATTTAGATACTAATTCCGGCAATGCTGTATTAGCCGGCACCGCGGGTGCTGACAGCAGCGGGTGACAGGCAAAGATGGATATGGCTTGGTATCAGGTTGTGCATATTGCTGGCAGTGCCTTGTATCTACTGCTGCTGTTGTTATTTCTGATTTGCTCGCGGGTACCGCGCACCAATCCGGGAGCCGGGTTTTGGGCCCTGGCGCTGGCTGCGATGTGTCTGGCCCGACTTCAACTACTGCTGAGCTTGCCGGCGTTGCTTTTTATCGACACCTTTGTTTGGTATGCCGGCTTTATTATTCTGGAAAAAATATTTCTAAT
>DAIOUM010000173.1:0-2654 GCA_036759505.1 Alishewanella sp.
GACCTTGCCAAGGTCGAGGTCACGAGTTCGAACCTCGTAACTCGCTCCAAATTCCGAAAAAGCCGCTTACCCAAGCGGCTTTTTTGCTTTCTTACGCCAAACCTGACGCTAAGCCATACCGCTTACCGTCTCCGGTATGCTGGCGTACCGGAGACGCCAGCTGCGATATCGAAATATTAGCAATCCCAGCTATCGGTAAAGATGCCGGCTCACGAATAGAGCTACCATATATTCCGTCGTAAGGTACTCCTTAGCGGCACTAAAACTTTGTGTCAGGTTGGCAAAGCCTGGCAATCTCGTCAATACTTGCTCAAGGTTAGCGACAGCCTGCTATATGGCCGAATAAGTGTATTTGGTTGCTGCAGGTTTGTATTTTATGACGATATATAACAATAAGTTAAGTGGCCACGCTGCCAACTTAATGCTTAACCTACCTGGACACACGGATAGCATTCTGTCGTTTAATTTTTTAGCCGTAAGGCAGTAAGGATATGAGATGCTGCAACTAACGATTCAACAGCGCTTTGCGTTTTGGGCAGGTATTTGCCTGGTTATCACTATCTTGGTGTGTGCTGGCGTAGGCTTATGGCAATTTTCCCGGATCAGCGGGCAACTCTCGGCACAAAGTGAGCAAACGCTAAAAGCGCAGGCCGACAGCTATCTCAGAGCGATCTCAGCACAGGAATCACAAAGGGTTGCCAGCCGATTTGAACAGGCGCTGCGGGCTGCAGCAACCTCAGCTGCGGTAATCAGCCGCGTAGCGCAAACTGACTCGGTTGATAAAAGACCGTTATTATTGGCACTGCAGCGCGATGTACTGCAAAGCAGCACTGACTATCTCGGTAAATATATTGCATTCGAGCCCAATGCGCTGGATGGCAGGGATAGTGATTTTCAGGGCCAGCTGGCACAGGATAGTCGTGGCCGCTTTCAACCCTATCTGGCCCGCTCCGGCAATCAATTAGTGTTAGACACGCTGGAGGGGCTGGAAGATCAGAGCCGCGATGAAAATGGCCTGCGTGCCGGTGATTATTACCTTTGCTCGAAAGAGAGTCTGCGTCGTTGCGTGGTTGGGCCTTACCTTTACCCGGTAGATGGCAAAGAGGTGTTGTTAGCCAGCCTATCGGCGCCAATTCTGGTAAATGGTCAGTTGGTCGGTGTGACGGGTTTTGATATGTCTGCCGCCTTTATCCAGCAGCTTACTCAGGAAACTGCCGCCCGCTTATACCAGGGGCAAGGCGCGGCGATCTTACTAAGTCCGTCTGGTACCATCGCTGGCCATAGCAGCAAAAACGAACTGGTGGGCAAGAATATCAACGCCCTTAGCAGCCTGGAGCAACAGCAAATTCGTGCGACGATGGCCAGCAAGCAGGTTAGCACTAATTACAACAGCGAGAGCTTTACCATAGTGGCGCCCTTTCTGGTCGACCAGGATCCGCAACCCTGGGTGCTTTATATTGCCTTGCCGGCAGCGGTAGTCTTGGCTGAGGTGGCAACGCAGCAACAAATGTTGGCTGATGCCGGCGCACAGTTTACCCGGGTGCTGATTGTCGTGGGTCTGATCCTGGCCGCTGCAGGTGTCGGCATTATCTGGTTGGTATCCAGCAGCAGTATTGCGCCGGTAAAAGGCATGACTAAGATGGTTGCCGCCATCGCCGAAGGCGAGGGTGATCTGACGCAGCGGCTACAAATCAGCCGCCAGGATGAGGTGGGTGAACTGGCGTCTTACGTTAATAGCTTTATTACCCGGCTGCAACGGATGATCAGCGAGCTGGTCACGGTGGGGCAGCAGGTGCGGCAATTGGCTGCCGATGGCAATAGCATCAGCCAACAAACGGATCTGCAGGTTTCAGCGCAGCAGCAACTGATCGAACAGGTAGTTACCGCTATTACACAGATGTCGGCCACGGCACAGGATGTCGCGCGTAGTGCAGCACAGGCAGCGGAGGCGGTACAAAAAGCGGATCAGGCGGCAGACAATGGTAATCAGGTGGTTTTACAAACTGTGCAGGCCGTGTCCAATGTTGAGAGCAGCTCAGGTCAGGCCCGGGAGGCCATGCAACAATTGGAAAGCAATAGTAATGAGATTATCGGTATTCTGGCGGTGATCCAGGGTATTGCCGAGCAAACTAACTTGCTGGCGCTGAATGCGGCTATTGAAGCCGCCAGAGCGGGGGAGCAGGGGCGTGGTTTCGCAGTCGTCGCTGATGAAGTCAGAGCCCTGGCCGGGCGCACCCGGGTTGCAACCGACGATATCCGGGTAATGTTAGGTACTTTGCAGGAGGGGAGCCGCAAAGCCGCGCAGATGATGCAAACCAGTACTGAACGGGTGCAGGAGAGTGTTAAATTGACCCGCCAGGCGGAAGGGGCCCTGGCGCAAATTAAAGAATCGATTTCGTTGATTAGTGAAATGAACTTTCAAATTGCGACCGCGACTGAACAACAAAGCGCAGTTTGTGAGGATGTAAATAAAAACATTGCCCAGATTGCCAGCTCCGCTGCCGACACGGCGGGCTCTGCCAGTGCGTTACGGCAGTTGGGGCAGCAGCAGGATAGCGCGGCCACTACCCTGCAACAACAACTGGCGCAGTTTAAAGTTTAGTAATACTTCAAACCATCCGCCTTACCGCGAAACGCATAATAGGCAACCGCGG
>DAIOUM010000174.1:0-2630 GCA_036759505.1 Alishewanella sp.
ATTCCGGCCACTGACCAGAAAAGCTTTTTCATAATTATTCATTACTACTCTGCCGATTGCTTAGATTAAGGTTATTATGATACAGCAGTTTAGCACTGTCTAGTTCCCTGATTGTAAGCTGGCTAACCGCTGCTTATTAATCACCTGACACCACTGTTGGGCTATCTCTGCCGACACGTTGACCGGCACCATAAACTCAAAACCGCATGCCTCAGCCAGTCGTTGCATACGCTGGGCAAAGGCGGCACGGACACCGTCATAGCGCTGTTTACCGCTATTGAAAAAGTCCTTCTCTTTTAATAGCTCGGTGGCACACTGGCCACTGGCGCAACTTTGCCGGATCGCTTCCAGGTACAAAGGCCGCTGCTCGGTCATCATCCTGACCGCTAACCTCAGCGGCAGTTGCTGCAGCAAAGCATCGAAATCGGTGATCTTAAAGCCGATAAAAGCCAATGCTTTGCCGTCCAATTCTGGCACGGCACAGTAGGCAAAGGCACTAAATTCCAGACGGCAACTGCCTGCCCGGTGACAGTACAGAATGCCCTGTTCATCCAGTTCCAGACTGTATTTGGGTTCAGCCAGTTTCGCCCAGCCCAGAAATGCTGCTAACAAAGCGGCCATATAGGCAATACCTAACCACCAGGCAAATTGACTGGCAAACAACAAGGTGTACAACACTAAAAATAGTAAGGCAGCCAAACTGCCCAATAATAATCTGGCACCGCCACTACTGGCGGAACCTGCGAAGCCCCGTCTCATACCGCTACCTCATCTTGTCATAATCTTGTTGCATTATCTTACGTTATTTCGATGCTCTTGGGTTTAGCGCTTTTAACCGACTAGACTGATACGACAGACCGCCGGATGAGTGCGATAACAGGAAATCTGAATGGCGATTCTTTCCATACAATACCCAGAGTTTATTTTTTGATTAAATTGGAGTTCACTTGGCGCCTTTACACTCTCGCTTGATTTGGTTCATTTTACTGGCCTTATTATGTTTCGTCGGCTTTTTGTACTGGCAATCGCAACAAAGTAATGGCAATAGCCGCGGGCCGGGCGGTGCTGTTGCCGTTAAAACTGCCACCGTTAGCACCCAACAAATGATGCGGGAAGTCAATGCCATCGGCACCGGTATCGCTAATAACTCGGTACAGCTAATTGCACCAAGCAGCGAATTTTTAATTGAACTCAATGTCAGTGAAGGCCAAAAAGTCAATGCTGGCGATGTGATTGCGCGGTTAAACAACGTACAGCAGAAAGCCAGGGTAGCTGAACTGGAAGCCGTTCTAACCGAGCAGCGCCGGCAGCTTGATCGTTTAAAAAACCTGGCTACCACTCAAGCTACTGCGCAATCTTTGCTGGATGAGCAGCAGACTCGGGTTAACAGCACTCTGGCGCAACTTGATATTGCCAAACAACAGTTAAATGATATGACCATCCGCGCCCCGTTCAGTGGGTTCCTTGGCTTACGTCAAATTAGCCGCGGGGCCTTCGTCAATGCCGGTACCGTGATCACGACCCTGGACGATATTCAACAATTACGGGTAGAGTTTCGTATTGCTGAGCGACATCTGGCGGATGTGGCCGTAGGTATGCCGCTTAGGGTGACCAACATCGCGTACGGTAATTTACCCTTCCAGGGTGAAGTTACTGCCATTGATACCAGACTGGACCCGGTAACCCGCTCAGTGACTATTCATGGCCGGATTGCTAACGATGACCTGATGTTAAGACCAGGCATGCTGCTCAACGTCCGTTTGCAACTGGACGACCGGCAGGTGCTGCAAATTTCTGAAAAGGCTTTGGTACCGCAACAGAACCGGCAGTATGTCTTTGTGGTGGATGCCGATAACCGCGTGCAGCAACGGGAAGTGCAAATCGGCCAGCGGATACCTGGCTGGGTAGAGGTGGAATCGGGCTTAGCTGAGGGTGATGAAATTATTGTCGAAGGGGTGCAAAAGGTCCGTACCGGCATCACTATCAGCAAAATTGAGGGTTAACTATGTGGTTATCTGATACCTCAGTAAAGCGCCCGGTTTTTGCCACTGTTATCAACCTGTTATTGGTTATTTTCGGTATTGTTTGTTTCACCATGCTGCCGCTGCGGGAATATCCGGATATCGATACACCTGTTGTGAGTATCAATACCAATTATCCCGGTGCCTCCGCCGAAATCGTTGAGAGCAAAATTACCCAAATGCTCGAAGACCGGATCAGCGGTGTCGAGGGCATTAAAAGTATTAACTCCAGCAGCCGTAACGGCCGTTCCAGTATTACCATTGAATTTAACGTGGAACGCGATATCGATGCGGCAGCCAACGATGTGCGGGAGCGGGTCTCGCGCGCGATGAATAATTTGCCAGATCAGGCTGATCCGCCGGAAGTCTTCAAGGCCAATGCTGATGAAGATACTATCGCCTGGTTTTTGCTAAACAGCGACAATATGACCACGCTGGAGCTAACCGACTATGCCAACCGCTATATTGCAGAACGGTTCTCAGTCGTCGATGGCGTGGCCCGGTTGCAGTTTGGTGGTGCCCGCGATTATGCGATGCGGATTTGGCTAGACCGCGATGCGATGGCTGCCCGTGGTGTCACAGTACAAGATGTTGAGGCGGTACTTCGTG
>DAIOUM010000175.1:0-2629 GCA_036759505.1 Alishewanella sp.
CCGGTTTCATACTGGAACTGTCGCGCCAGGCCGGTTTGCCAGCGAATACCGCTATAGGCACTGGTCATATTCGCTACCGGCGCGCCAGCTACGGCAGCCGCAAAACGATCGGTTTCGGTGATCACAAAAGCCGTTTGATAACCCGACCAGCTATGGCCATGCAAACCGATAGCTTTAGGATCGGCAATCCCCAGTTCGATTAAACGGTCAATCGCTGGCAGTAACGACTCTGTGGCGCTTGGGCCGGGCGCCCCTTCACGAAAGCGGATATCCGGTAAAAACACCACATAATCCTGCCCTAAATAAAACGGGAAGTTCGGCCGGTGATTAACCCGCATCTGGTTGTAGTTAAATAAGCGGTCAGAGAATTGCTCATAGTAATACACCAGCACCGGATAACGCTTAGCTGGGTCATACCCATCCGGCGTTAATACCACGCCTTGCAGCCGCTCACCATCGGCGGTAAACCAGTCAATCAGATGGCTGTCGCCCCAGACGAAATTGCGCTGCTGCGGATTAACATTCGTTAGCTGCTTTGGCTCGCTAAAATCAGGCTTCGCCAGCAGCAGATCTGGAAACTGGCGAAAGCTCTGCTCGGTAAACAGGTAGGCATCCTGCTGCTCTAAGGCTTCAACAAAATCATAGCGCTTATTGCCGCTGATCAGGCTTTGCCGTTCACCCGTTGCCAAATTCAGCTGATAAAAGCCGCTTTGTTTGCTCTGTTCATTAAAACCACGAAGCAGAAGGTTGCTATTCACGGCAATAGCCTGCGCTTTAGCATCGGTTTGTTCAAAGCGATAACGCCAGTGCGTGTCGCGGCCATTTACCGTCAGATTACGGTTGTCGCCATTCAGGTCCAGTTGCCAGATATCAAAGCGATCATAAACCAGTACCGCCGACTCATCGGCTAGCCAGCCGGCTACGCCGTAAGCTGCAGCAGGCTCGGGCCGATCGTGCATTTCATCAACCCAGGACACCTTAATATCCGCAGCCAGCTGGCGTTTGCTGCCATCGCTGCTATCAAATAACCAGAGTTTGCCCTGCTGCTGATACAACGCATAACGGCCAGAGGGCGAGAGGTGCGCACGCTCGTAAGACGGGTTGCCGGCAAAGACCTGCTGCCGCTGTCCGGTGTGCAAATTAACATGCCAGATATCATGTAACCGGCCCTGCCAGGTCAGTTGCTGCAGATAAGGCCGGCCATTGCTGAGCAGCGCCGCCTGCGGGTTTTGCGATGGGTACAGCCGATCTTCGATATCGGCACTTAGCGCTACCAGTCGCGGTGTGGCGTCGCTTGCCAGGCTACTATTATCCAGACTGCTGTTATCCAACCAGAGCAAAGCCGGGGCGGTGCGGCGCTGTGCTTGCTGATACTCCGCTTTTTGCTGCGGGATAATCCGCGGATCCTGACCATGCCACACCTGCAGCTTGCGCCCAGCGGCCAGGCGGGCTAAATCAAACAGCTGCTCGTCCGTTTCCAGTGCCGCCGCTTCTACTGCCGGCGCGACGAGCGGCCGAAAACCTAACAGTACCGCCCGGCTATCGTCACGCCACTCCGGTGCCTGCTTATCGCTTAACAGCCAGCCTTCTTGCGCCAAAGTTAATGGCCGCGCCGGGTTTTGATTGCTACTTGTTAAATTTTTAGCCGACCAATACCACAGTTGCTGCGCACTTTCCTGGCCTTTTTCGGCTTTAGCAGCGCTAAAAAATACCAGTTGCTGGCCATCCGGGCTAAAGCGTAATTGCTGTTTGATGTCGGCGTTAGCTTCAGTAAGTGCCAGGCTGCGCTGCTCGGCAGGCAAATAGACTAACACCTGCTGGCTTGGCCTGGCGTTTTTTGCCGCTTTGTCTGTTGCGGTTTGCTTACTGGCAGCTTGCCCAATACCTGCTTGATCAATGCCCGCTTGCTCAACAACTAGGGCGATTAAGTCCGAGTCTTTGGCGGTAGCAAACTCTGTCACCTGCCCTAAATCGCTCACCTTACCGCTTTGTAAATCCAGCAGTTGAAGTGATTGGCTACTGTCTTTGCCATCGGCTTTGCGCGCCAGTAACAGGGCATAATTACCGGCACCGGTAAAGCTAAAGCGTTCGATATTGGCAAACACCCGCTGCTCTCCAGTCGTGGTATTAAGCAGAATAGCGTTCTGTGCTAAGGCATCGCGTTTAGCTTTATCGTTTTTGGCCTGTTCACGCGCTAACAGCGGCGCCTGCTGGCGAAACAGCGCAAAACTACCGGTTTGATTCAGCTGGCCACGATCTGCGCGCTCAATACTAAACTCGCGCTCGCTAAGTAAATGCCGCACATAGCCGGTACTGTCGCCAAAATCCGGCTCAGCCGTATAAAGCAGCCACTGCTGATTACCGCTAACCGCACGCTCTTTAATCTCGCGAAACTGCATAATATCACTCAGGCTTAACGGTTTAAGGTTGCTCACATCGGCACTACTGGCCGCAATAGTCACCGCGCTTGGCTGCAGCTGCGCCGTGTTAGTTGTCGTTCCAAGTTGACTACAGGATACAAGGGTTACCGATAGAGCCAGTGCCAGGGCGACACGGCTAACAGAGTATTGAAGTCTTTTCATAGCAAGCACTTATTCTGGTTATTTTGCAGCGCTTACCCTAGCACAGG
>DAIOUM010000176.1:0-2589 GCA_036759505.1 Alishewanella sp.
ACCATGAATAGCCAATACCGCAAAAATTTACCAGGTACCCAGCTCGACTACTTTGACGCCCGCGAAGCGGTAGACGCCATTGAGCCAGGTGCTTATGCCAAACTCCCATACACCTCGCGCGTGCATGCCGAAAACCTGGTGCGCCGCTGCGATCCGGCGCTATTGCCAGATGCATTAAAACAGCTGATTTACCGCAAGCGCGATATCGATTTTCCGTGGTTTCCGGCCCGTGTGGTCTGCCACGATATTTTAGGCCAAACCGCACTGGTTGATTTAGCCGGCCTGCGTGATGCCATCGCGGAAAAGGGCGGTGATCCGGCCAAAGTAAACCCGGTGGTGCCAACGCAGTTGATTGTTGACCACTCATTAGCGGTAGAACATGCCGGTTTTGAAAAAGACGCCTTTGAGAAAAACCGCGCCATTGAAGACAGACGTAACGACGATCGTTTCCATTTTATTAACTGGACCAAAAAGGCCTTTAAGAATGTGGATGTGATCCCGCCGGGTAACGGCATTATGCACCAGATTAACTTAGAGCGGATGTCGCCGGTGATCCATGCTAAAGACGGCGTGGCCTTTCCGGATACCTTAGTGGGTACCGACAGCCACACGCCGCATGTCGATGCGCTGGGCGTTATTGCTATTGGTGTGGGCGGCTTAGAAGCGGAAAGCGTAATGCTGGGCCGTGCCAGCTGGATGCGGCTGCCAGATATTATTGGCGTAGAGCTAACCGGTAAAGCGCAACCAGGTATTATGGCAACCGATATTGTACTGGCGCTGACCGAGTTTTTGCGTAAAGAAAAAGTGGTATCAAGCTATTTAGAATTCTTTGGCGAGGGTGCCGACAGCCTGAGTTTAGGTGACCGGGCTACAATTTCTAATATGACACCAGAATACGGTGCCACTGCGGCGATGTTTTCTATCGATCAGCAAACGCTGGATTATTTAACTCTGACTGGCCGTGAGCCGGCGCAGGTGAAACTGGTAGAAACTTACGCCAAAGCCGCTGGCCTGTGGAGCGAGAGTTTAAAAACGGCTGAGTACGAGCGGGTACTGCGCTTTGATTTATCCAGTGTTGGTCGCACTATGGCTGGCCCATCGAACCCGCATGCCCGCTTATCAACCAGCGATTTAGCCGCGAAAGGCATTGCCGGTAAGTATGAAATTGAAGAGGGCAAGATGCCGGATGGCGCGGTGATTATCGCGGCCATTACCAGCTGTACTAATACCTCTAACCCGCGTAATGTTATTGCCGCCGGTTTGCTGGCACGTAATGCCAATAAGCTGGGATTAAGCCGCAAGCCATGGGTGAAAACCTCGCTGGCGCCCGGCTCAAAAGCGGTGCAACTGTATCTGGAAGAGGGGGGGTTACTGCCAGAGCTGGAGCAACTGGGCTTTGGTATTGTCGCCTTTGCCTGTACTACCTGTAACGGTATGAGCGGCGCGCTGGATCCGGTGATTCAGCAGGAAATTATTGACCGTGATCTGTACGCCACAGCAGTGTTATCGGGTAACCGTAACTTTGATGGCCGTATTCACCCTTATGCCAAACAAGCGTTTTTAGCATCACCTGCGCTGGTTGTCGCCTATGCCATTGCCGGTACTATCCGCTTTGATATCGAAAAAGATGTACTGGGCTACCATAACGGTAAAGCCATTACCTTAAAAGATATCTGGCCAAGCGATGCCGAAATTGATGCGGTAGTGGCACAAAGCGTAAAACCAGAGCAATTCCGCAAAGTGTACGAGCCGATGTTTGCGCTAAGTGTGGATTACGGTGAGCAAATTAGCCCGCTGTATAACTGGCGGCCACAAAGTACCTATATTCGCCGCCCCCCTTATTGGGAAGGCGCGTTGGCAGGCGAGCGCAGCTTAAGCGGCATGCGGCCGCTGGCGATTTTGCCGGATAATATTACCACTGACCACTTATCACCGTCGAACGCCATTCTGCTGGACAGTGCGGCCGGTGAGTATCTGGCCAAAATGGGTTTACCGGAAGAAGACTTTAACTCATATGCCACGCACCGCGGCGATCACTTAACGGCACAGCGCGCTACCTTTGCTAACCCTAAACTATTTAACGAAATGGTGCTGGAAAACGGCAAGGTAAAACAAGGTTCGCTGGCGCGGGTAGAGCCGGAAGGTAAGGTAATGCGGATGTGGGAAGCGATTGAAACCTATATGGATCGCAAACAGCCGCTGATTATTATTGCCGGTGCTGACTATGGCCAGGGCTCATCACGCGACTGGGCTGCCAAAGGCGTGCGCTTAGCCGGCGTCGAAGCCATTGTTGCCGAAGGTTTTGAGCGCATTCACCGTACCAACTTAATCGGGATGGGCGTATTGCCGCTCGAGTTTAAGCCAGGCACTAACCGTAAAACCCTGCAGTTAGACGGCACTGAAACTTATGATGTGAAAGGCGCCCGCACGCCACGTACTGATTTAACGCTGGTAATTAACCGCGCTAATGGTGAAGTGGTAGAAGTACCGGTCACCTGCCGTTTAGATACGGCGGAAGAAGTATCCATTTATGAAGCCGGTGGCGTACTGCAGCGCTTTGCGCAGGACTTTTTGCAAGGAGCGGTGTAA
>DAIOUM010000177.1:0-2588 GCA_036759505.1 Alishewanella sp.
TCTTTCTCGTTGCGGCTGCTTTGCTTGCGACTGGCCAGGATCAGATGAGTACCGGCGGGTGATAAGCTGGCATCGACAATTTGCTGGCCTTTACCGACATAGATAGCAGCTGGCGCTAAACTGGCGTTTTGCTGCCGTAATTGTTGCTGTGCGTCAAAGCGCTCAGCCTGATTGCGTTGTTGCAGCGCGACAAACTCCAGCAACTTATGTTGCTCCTGCGCCAAATAGCCTTTGGGCACAGCCGGTGCTTTTGGCGCATCTTCGGTCTTCAGGCTGGCGAGCTCAGTATGACTGCCGTTGTTAAAGTCGTAGGCGATAAAATCCCAGCCTTGCTGATACACCAGGCGACCATCCAGCAAAAACTGCGGCCGGCTGTGGCTGTTGTTACTGCGGGTTAACTGCAGCAACTCACCGTTTTGCAGCACAAACACATTGCCTTCAAACACATAGGCCGCTTTGCTGCGATCACTGTTATACACCAGCTGCGAGGCGCCCATTTGATGCCAGTGTGCCAGCTTAACCAGCTCACCGTTGCCTTCGGCTAACAAGGGCCGGCTAAACCAATCGCGTAACTCACTCCCCTCGCGTTTACGCTGGTAATAAATGGTGCTGCTATCCGGCGACCAGAACGCCGTTTCCGGCTGACGCCCCAACCAATCCGGATCTGCCATGATTTGTTCCATGGTAAAACGAATATCTGGGTTAGCGCTAAAGACCTGCTGCACGCTGATGGTGTCAGTAGTCCAGGTTTGCGGTTCGGCTTTGGCCAGCGCAGCGCTGCTATGCCAGCACAGCGCGGTTAAGCTTAGTGAGAGTAAGGCTTTACGGAATGTTTTCATTATTTTGGTTCTTACTAATGACAAGACCGCACAGTTATACAAAGGCTGCCCACAGAACGCAACCTTATGCGGCTGAATGCAAAGTGGATACGCCAAAAAGCACCAAGCCGGCAACTGCCGGCTTGGTGGAGACTATTGCCGCGGTTATCAATAACCGCTTTCGACAACCTCTTTTAAATGAACAGTTGCTTGGCCAGTTCGCTCAGTTGTTGCTGTGCAGCGGCCAGGCCTTTTTCTGCCGCTTCCGGGCCCATATTCAGGCCTTCCGCATAAACAAAATGCAGCTGGGTCAGGCCGATAAAGTTAAAGAAGGTTTTCAGGAACGGTACCTGAGAGTCAGCCGGCGTATTGGCATAAATACCACCGCGGGCCAGCGCGAAAATCACTGGCTTGTCTTTTAACAGGCCAACCGGACCAGTCTCGGTGTATTTAAAGGTGACACCGGCACGAGCCAGGCGATCTAATAAGGCTTTTAACTGGCTTGGCAGCGCGAAGTTATACATCGGCACACCAAAGACGATGGCATCTGCCGCTTCGACTTTAGCGATCAGCTCATCTGAACGGGCGGCCAAAGCTTGTTGCTCGCTGCTGCGCTCGGCGGCTGGCGTCATCCAGGCACCGATTTCACTCATTTCCAGATGCGGCAACGGCTGTGCATTTAAATCAATTTCCGTTACCTGGGCGCCAGACAGCTGTGCCAGTAAAAACTGCACCAGCTTGTTAGAGTTGCCATTGCTACCGCTGATAGAGCTATTAATTACCAGAATGTTTTTCATCGTTGCCTCCTTTGGCTAATCCAATAAAGCTAGTTTACTTAGATTTTTTAGGAAAAAAATCCGATAATTTTGCTGTTTATGTTCGATTTATTAATTGATAAAAAATCAATCTACTCAGCGTCAAGCCGCGTAAAACATCAGGAACCCATTAGAACAGCTACTGGCCATACCAGGAAAACGAATTATGTTGGATTCTACCGTGCTGACAGGGCATCATGAGCACTCGGGGACGACCACGAGGATGCCAGACCGAATGACTATCAGTGCCGAGAGCGCCGAGCCACATATCCGCACCGGTCAATGGGAAGATGCCTTGACCTTTGTTGCCTTGCACGCCGATAAATCGGCCTATGCGGAGTTGTTTAATTATTTTGCGCCACGGTTAAAAGCCTTTGGTATGAAAATGTTTGGTAACGAACAACAGGCGCTGGAGATGGTGCAGGACACCATGTTAAACGTTTGGAAGAAAGCCCGCTTATTTGATCCCAGTCGTGGCTGTGCTTCAACCTGGATTTTTACCATCGCCCGTAATGTACGCTTTGACATGCTGCGCAAAAAGCAGAGTCGCAAAGATGACATTAGCGCGGACGATCTGTGGGCCGACGGTGACTATCCGGAGCTGGAAGAGTCCGCCACCGATCAGTGGGAAACCATGTTACTCAGCGAGAAGCTGGCACCGTTTTTTGATGCCTTACCTGTCGCACAGCGGCTGGTAATGCAAAAAGTTTATCTGGAAGAAAAATCACATCAGGAAGTAGCAGAAGAGCTCGACATCCCGCTGGGTACCGTTAAATCACGGATCCGGTTGGCGTTAGACCGTTTAAGAGAGGCATTAGATGACACACGCAGTTAAATACCATCCCGGCATGATGTTAATGGAGCAATATGTTGCCGGCACTCTGTCGGCTGATGTGGCCCTTGCCGTAGCCACTCATATTGATTTGTGCCCGCATTGTCAGCGTGTTTGTCAGGA
>DAIOUM010000178.1:0-2557 GCA_036759505.1 Alishewanella sp.
AAGGTAAAAAGGGGCCAGATCTGCCGATCTCACCCCATTCTTGACCTGATAACTGTACCCGAGCTGACAGCCAGCTGCAAGCAGGCCGCGATAACGCAGCTCAAACCCCTTCTGGTAGCGGTGTGAGCTGCGCTTTTCGCTTTAAACACTGGCCCGCGGATAATCGGTATAGCCTTTGGCATCGTGGGTGTAGAAGGTGGCAACGTCGGGCTGGGCCAATGGCAGGCCTTGTGCCAGCCGCTCGACCAGATCCGGGTTAGCGATAAAGGCACTGCCAAAAGCTACCGCATCAGCTTTGCCAAGACCAATTACCTGATTGGCTTCAGCCAGATCATAGCCCATATTTACCACCAGTTGCCCCTGATAATGAGCACGGGTGGCGCTCACGACATCGCCAAATTGCAGGCCGGCAAAGTCGGCGCGCATCAGGTGCAGATAAGCCAGCTTTAATGGGCTTAATGCTTTGGCCAGATAGCTGATCAGACCAATAGGGTCACTGTCTTTGGCACTATTAAAGCTGTTTAGCGGTGATAAGCGCAGGCCCACCCGATCGGCACCCCAGACACTGATGACCGCCTGCAGCACTTCCATTAAAAAGCGTGCGCGGTTTTCCAGACTGCCGCCATAACGGTCTGTGCGGTTATTAATACCATCACGCAGGAACTGGTCAATTAAATAGCCATTGGCGCCATGCACTTCTACACCGTCAAAGCCGGCTTGTTTGGCATAGATCGCCGCCTGGCGGAATTGCTCGACCACCTCTGCAATCTCAGCAGTCGGTAATTGACGCGGCGCGGTGTAGTTTTTTTTACCCTCAGGCGTGTGAGTGTAATCGTCGATGGCGTCGGTGCCTGCTGAAACCGGCACCTTACCGTTATTTAAGGCCGGGTGGCAGGCGCGGCCGCCATGCCAAAGCTGTAGAAAAATCTTACCATCTTGTGCATGTACAGCCTGAGTAACCTGCCGCCAGGAATTGGCATGCGCAGCCGAGTAAATGCCCGGTTCGCGGTAAAATGCAGAGTTGCCTTCCGCAATCATGGTGGCTTCCGCGATTAATAAACCGGCACTGGCACGCTGGGCATAATGCTCGGCCATCAGTTCGGTGGCGTAGTGGTCAAGGGTAGCGCGGCAGCGGGTTAAGGGTGCCATCAGGATGCGGTTTTTTAGCGCCACAGCGCCCAGTTTTATTGGTGAGAATACGGTATTCATAGCACTCCGGTTAGTTTAGGGTTGTTAATTACAGTCCGGGCTAGATATGGGCGCGGTTGCGGTAAGACCAGTGCAATAAATCCAACTAATCTTTCGATTTTCTGCACTTTTCAGCCTGGACTGGGTTTTAAGTCGATATTGGCGCTAACTTTGCCATTACGCATCCGACGGCGCCCGGGATCGGTTACAATAAGGCTCTGAGTAGAAACAGGATCACCGGCTTTGATTGAATATAAATCGGCAGCGTTTTATCGCAGTGCATTGGCGCTCTGTGTGGCCGCCGCTGCGGTATTTGCCAATTTGCATCTGATGCAACCGCTCTTGCCTGAGTTGAGCCGACAGTTTCAGCTCTCGGCGTTAACGGTAAGCTGGGTCTATACCATGGGTACCCTGTGTCTGGGTTTGTCGTTACTGGTGTATGCCGCGCTATCCGATGCCTGGGGGCGTAAAAAACTGCTGTTAATCACCCTGATTGGGATGACGCTCAGTACGCTGATCCTCAGTCAGGTTTCGTCATTTCAGGCATTGCTGTTCTGGCGTGCGGTGCAGGGGCTCTTTCTTGGAGGTTTACCGGCTATTGCCATTGCCTGGATGGGCGAAGAGTACAGCAAGCCCGCGCTGGTCAGTGCGGTTGGGCTTTATATCAGTGCCAATTCGCTGGGCGGTATCAGCGGCCGTTTATTATCGGGGGCCATGGCCGACCTTGGCCACTGGCAGTGGGTGTTCTATCCAATGACGCTGCTGGGTTTACTGAGTTGCTGGCTGGTATGGCGTTATTTACCCGCCTCGTTACAATTTCAGCGCCAACCATTCCGGCTGAGACAAGCCTTAAGTGATAACCTGTTTCATCTGCGCCAGCCGTTGCTATTGTTGGTGTACTTGATTGGCGGCCTGAATTTTCTGGTGTTTTTAAATCAATATACCTATATCGCTTTCGTGCTGGCGGCCGCTCCGTTTTCCCTGAGTAGTAGTTTGATTGGCTTGCTGTTTGTCACCTATTTAACCGGCACTGTCGGCTCAGCATTATCGGCAAAAATTGCGGCGCGCTTGTCTGCACCCGGCGCCATGGCGGCCGGTATTCTGATTATGATGCTGGGGTCGGTCATTACCCTAGGGCAAAGCTTAGTGCTGATTGGCGCAGGCTTTTTTATCAGTGCCTTTGGCTTCTTTTTATGTCACTCACTGGCCAGTAGCTGGGTTAGTCAACATGCGCTCCGTGCTAAGGCCAGCGCCAGTGCGCTTTATCTGGTGTTTTACTATCTGGGCGCCAGCTCGGGGACTTTATATCTGCAGCCGTTCTGGCAGGCAGGGCAGTGGTTGGGCGTGGTGATCGGGTCGGTATTAATGT
>DAIOUM010000179.1:0-2549 GCA_036759505.1 Alishewanella sp.
CAGGCAGAACACCCCAGTGCGCCTATGGCAACCCCGGCTCAGGATTACTGGCGCAGTGGCGCCGCCGCTGTGGTGATTGGCCTGGCAGCCTTTGCTGCGGTGGCATTCTGGCAGCTGGATAAGCAACTGTATTTACTTGGCGCCTTAATTGCCGCCTTTGGTTTACTGCAATGGGCGGCCAGCTGGTTTAAGCAACAGCAAAACCGCAATATGCTGGTACAGCTGACCGATGATTTATTTACCATGCCGAAAACCATGCGCCAACTGGCCGTGGTGCAGTTTTTCTCCTGGTTTCCGTTATTCGCGATGTGGATCTACACCACCGCCGCCGTCACCAGCTACCACTACGGCACCACCGATACAACCTCGGTGGCCTATAACAATGGCGCTGACTGGGTTGGGGTATTGTTTGCGGTGTATAACGGTTTCGCCGCCATCGCTGCCTTGCTGATCCCGCTACTGGTTAAAGCCACCAGTACGCAAAAAGCGCACTGTATTAACCTGCTATTCGGTGCTTTGGGTTTATTCTCCTTCTTCCTGATTAAAGATCCGACACTATTATGGTTACCGATGATTGCCATTGGTATTGCCTGGGCCTCGATTTTGTCACTGCCTTACGCGCTGTTATCTAACTGTTTACCCGCCCATAAAATGGGGGTGTATATGGGCATGTTTAATATCTTTATCGTGTTGCCACAGCTGCTGGCGGCAGCCATTCTGGGCAGTCTGGTGGGCTATCTGTTCCAGGGGCAGGCGATTTATGCGCTGGCGATTGGTGGCGTCAGTTATGTGATAGCGGCACTTTATGTGTTGCGGGTAAAAACCGAAACAGTAAAGGGATAAACCATGTTAAAAACCTCATTAACCGCGCTGACGCTGGCGCTGGCACTTAGTGCCTGCAAGCCGGCGCCACAGCAAACTGAAACTGTTGCCGCACCGCTGGCGGCGACCGCAGCAGCTGAGCCTGGCCCCTGGTGGCAGGATGCGGTGTTTTATCAGATTTGGCCGCGTAGCTTTTACGATACTAGCGGCGATGGCCATGGCGATTTCAATGGTATGACCGCCAAGCTGCCGTATTTACAGGAGCTGGGTATTAACGCCATCTGGTTAACGCCGATGTTTGAAGCGCCCTCCTATCACGGTTACGACTTTACTGAGTTTTATCAGGTGGAGCGTGACTACGGCAGCATGGCAGAATTTGAAGCCTTTATTCAGGCGGCCGATGCCAAAGGCATTAAGGTGATTCTGGATTTAGTGATTAACCATATCTCGCGTGAGCACGAATGGTTTCAAAAGTCAGCCGAAGGCATCGCGCCCTATAAAGATTATTTTGTCTGGCGTAAGGATTTACCAGCCAAAGGCCAAGGCTGGGGCCATGCTTGGGCTGATAATGATCAGCCGGACGCAGTTTGGCACTTTGATGAACGGCGCGGTGAATATTATTACGCCGCCTTTGGTGCGACCCAGCCGGATCTGAATTTAGAACACCCGGATGTGGTGGCCGAAATGAAGAAGATGGCGAAATTCTGGCTGGACAAGGGTGTGGCCGGTTTCCGCTTAGATGCGGTGCGCTTTGTGATGGAAAGTGGCCCGGATGGTCAGGCCGATTTGCCTGCCACTATTGATTACTGGCGCGATTTTAATGCCTTTGTAAAAAGCGTGAACCCGGAAGCCTATTTAGTTGGCGAAGCCTGGGTAGATATCCCGATTGCCGCCAAATATTGGGGCAACGGTGAGGGGCTGGATCAGGGCTTTGACTTTGAAGTGGGTTATAAAATTATTGGTCAGCTGCAGCAAAATGCCGGCAATGCTGCGCAGTTTGGTACTATTAGCGGTACGCAAAGTGGCGAATTACACCCGCTACAGGAAAACCTGCAACGCCGTTTGGACTCGTCCGCGCCACTGGCATTCTTCACGCCGTTTTTAACTAACCATGATCAGGACCGCGTCGCTTTTCAGTTAAGCGGTGATCGTGCGACGGTACTGCAAAAATCCAAACTGGCCGCCGCCATGCTGTTTAGCTCGCCCGGTACTAAGTATCTTTACTACGGTGAAGAGATTGGCTTAACGCAGGCACAAAGTGGCCATGATGTATACAAACGCGCACCTATGCTGTGGAACACTGAGGCCCAGGCTGGCTTTACCGCAGCGCCGCTTAGCTGGGTAGAGCAAAAAGAGCAGTTTACCGTGCAGTTTGCCGATTGGTGGCCGGGCTTTTTACAGCAGCAGTTAAGCGCCGGTGGTAATACCGTAGCAGAGCAGCAAGCCCAGCCAGACTCACTGTGGCGGCTGTATCAGTTCTTAATCGCGCAGAAAAAGCAGCGGCCCGAGCTAAAACTGGCAGGCAGCTATCAGGTGACAGAGCCAGCCGCCGGCCTGCTGCAGATTGACCGCGAGCTTAACGGCAGCCATACCCGCTTTGTGCTGAACCTGAGCGAACAGCCGTTAGATATCAGTGCCTCTCTGGAAAGCAAGCTCAATGCCAGCTGGGGCTTTGATCTTAATGTCAGTCAGCTGGCTCCCTATGGTTTAGTGGTGCTGCAAAGCCA
>DAIOUM010000180.1:0-2518 GCA_036759505.1 Alishewanella sp.
AGGGCATTGTGTTAGAATGTGTTATTGAATTTTAGTCTGACGGTTTAAAAATGGTTTGGCAAATATTAGTCGCTTCAGCCAATCCGGCCAAAATCCGGGCGGTTGAGCAGTGTTTTCAGGTGAATTTCCCCGAGCAAGCTATTGCGGTGCGCGGTATTAGCGTGCCGTCCGGTGTTGCTGAGCAGCCGCTAAGTAGCGAAGAAACTTATGCCGGAGCGAAAAACCGCTTAATGGCGTTAAAGCAGCAGGGCGCAGCCGATTTTTATGTGGCCATAGAGGCCGGTTTGGATGGTGAGATGACCTTTGCCTGGATGCTAATTGAACATCAGGGCAAGCTCGGCAAGGCGCGTTCGGCCAGTTTAATGTTACCTAAGGCGGCGCTGCAGGCGCTGGAACAGGGGCAGGAGCTGGGCGATGTGATGGATGAGCTATTTGGTACCCAGAATATTAAACAGGCTGGTGGCGCTATCGGCTTATTAACCCAGAACCGGTTAAGTCGCAGTGGTGTTTATCAGCAGGCGTTGACGCTGGCATTAATCCCGTTTTTAAACCCGGACTGGTTTTAAACGAGGAGCGATTAAACCGGATACCGTCAACAGAGGTTGGCGGCATCCGGCTCAGGCATAATCAGACGCTGGTATGCAACCTTACTTCGATATTGCCGCGAGTGGCGTTAGAGTAGGGGCAAACCTGGTGTGCGGCCGCGACCAGTTGCTCAGCTGCTTGCTGTGCTAAACCAGGCAAGCTAATAAACAGGTCGACATCCAACCCAAAGCCACCGTCAATTTTGCCAATCCCGACTTCTGCACGGATAGACACATCGGCAGGCAGGCTTTGTTTGCTCTGGCCCGCAACAAATTTCAAAGCGCCAATAAAGCAAGCCGAGTAGCCGGCAGCAAACAGTTGTTCCGGGTTAGTGGCATCGCCCTTACCGCCCAGCTCTTTTGGGGCCGCCAGTTTTGTTTGCAGTAAGCCATCGTTTGACTGCGCCTGACCATCACGACCACCGGTCGCGGTGACCACGGCTTTATACAGAATATCCATTTTGTTACCTCATTCAGTTAAAGGTTGATTGCCAGAGCATACTAACGGCAATTAATCTTGTGCGCAATATAATTGCGTGAAATATTTTTGCGCGATAGCGCCGGGCTTCAGTTATAATCAGTGCACTCATTACTTTACTCGCCCGAGGCTTGGTTGATGACAGCCAAAACACTCCCGCTACCACAGCAAGTATGCTTTGCACTCTATAGCGCCAATAACGCGATGATGCGGCTGTACCGGCCGTTATTGCAGCCTTTTGATCTGACCTATCCGCAATATGTGGTGCTGTTGGCATTGTGGCAGCAGGATAATATCAGCCTGGGGCAGCTTGGTGCGGCGACACTGTTTGACTCGGGTACCCTAACGCCTTTGGTAAAGAAGCTGGAACAAAAAGGTTGGCTGCAGCGGGTGAGTGATGCCAGTGACGAGCGGGTGAAAAAGGTGCTGTTAACCGCGGCAGGTCGGGCTTTAGAAACTGAGGTCGCAACTGTGATGCCGGCTTTGCGTTGCCAGGTGGCACTACCGGAAAGCCAGCTGCTGGCGCTACGTGAGCAGGCGCAGCAGTTGCTGCAACAGCTGCAGCAACTGGAGGCTTGTCGTTAGGGCTTTAGCTGTTCACATTAACCAGTAAGCGGCCCTGAATGTCTCCGGCCAGCAACGCTTGGGCTTGAGGTATGGCGTCTGCCAGGCTGATTTCCCGACTGAGTAAGGTAAAGTCGTCTGCGGTTAATAACCCGGCCAGTTGTGCCCAGGCCGCCAGTCGCGGTGCCATCGGTTGCATCACGCTGTCGATACCACAAAGTGTAATGCCGCGCAGAATAAAGGGTGCTACCGAGGCCGGGAAATCCATCCCCTGTGCCAGACCACAGGCAGCCACCACACCGCCATAACGGCTTTGGGCACAGGCATTAGCTAGCGTATGACTGCCGACTGAGTCTACAACACCAGCCCATAGTTCTTTAGCAAGAGGTTTGCCCGGAGCGGATAGGCTATCACGACTGATAATCTCCGCAGCACCAAGTTGGCGCAGATAGTCTGCGGCACTGGCTTTGCCCGTCGCGGCTGTAACCTGAAAGCCCAGCCGCGCTAACAGCAATACTGCAAAGCTACCGACGCCGCCGGTGGCGCCGGTGACCAGTACCGGGCCGGCAGAAGGGGTTAACTGATGTTTTAACAAAGCCTGTATGCACAGCATGGCGGTATAGCCGGCAGTTCCGATAATCATCGCTTGCCTGGCAGTCAGTGGTGCCGGGATCGGTTGTAACCAGGCAGCAGGCACAGCAGCGCGCTGCGCCAGGCCACCCCAGTGTTTCTCACCCACGCCCCAGCCGTTTAACAGCACCTGATCACCGGTTTTAAACGCCGGATTCTGGCTACTAACCACAGTACCGGCCAGATCGATGCCTGGCACCATCGGAAAGTCCCGTACCACCGGCGCTTTGCCGGTAATCGCCAGCGCGTCTTTATAATTTAA
>DAIOUM010000181.1:0-2503 GCA_036759505.1 Alishewanella sp.
CCTCAGAGGTCAGGCCGGTACCGGAGTGCTGTGGATAAGTTGCAGACATCTGGATGGAAATAAGTTATTCCAAAACACGATAATTGCCGCGCTAGCGTTCTGGTAAGCTGCCGCCATTACTTATCCTGATGTTGGAGTTGTTATGGCCACACCTAGCTTGAGCCATCTAAAAGCCCTCGAGAACGAGTCTATTCAAATTTTCCGTGAAGTGGTTGCCGAGTTCGAGAATCCTGTGATGCTGTATTCGGTAGGGAAAGACTCCTCTGTACTACTGCATTTGGCACGCAAAGCCTTTTACCCCGGTAAAATTCCGTTCCCGCTGTTGCATGTCGATACAACCTGGAAATTCAAAGAGATGATTGCGTTTCGCGACCAGATGGCGAAACAGCATGGCTTTGAGCTGCTGGTGCACATCAATCCGGATGGCCTGGCACTGAATGTCGGACCTTTTAGCCATGGCAGTGCCAAGCATACCGATATTATGAAAACCCAGAGCCTAAAACAGGCTCTGGATAAGTATAAGTTCGATGCTGCCTTTGGTGGGGCACGGCGTGATGAAGAAAAATCCCGCGCCAAAGAGCGGGTGTACTCATTCCGTGATCGCAACCATCGCTGGGACCCGAAAAATCAGCGCCCGGAGCTGTGGAACATCTACAATGGCCGGGTCGATAAAGGCGAAAGTATCCGCGTGTTCCCGCTCTCAAACTGGACCGAGCTGGATATTTGGCAATACATCTATCTGGAAAATATCGAAATTCCTAAGTTGTATTTTGCCAAGGAGCGGCCGGTGGTAGAGCGCGACGGCACCCTGATTATGGTGGATGACGAGCGCATGCCGCTTAAAGATGGCGAAGTGCCGCAGCTTAAACAAGTGCGTTTTAGAACCCTGGGCTGTTATCCGCTGACGGGCGCAGTAGAGTCCGCTGCCGCAACGCTGCCGGAGATTATCCAGGAAATGCTGTTGACCAAAACCTCCGAACGGCAGGGGCGGGTGATCGATCACGATAGCAGTGGCTCGATGGAAAAGAAAAAAATTGAAGGTTACTTTTAAGGTCAGAGGTTATCGTTATGAGTCATGCATCACCATTAATTGAACAAGATATTCTGGCCTACCTAAAACAGCACGAAAACAAGCAGTTACTGCGGTTTATTACCTGTGGCAGTGTTGACGATGGTAAAAGTACCCTGATCGGCCGGCTGTTACACGACAGCAAAATGATTTTTGAAGATCAGCTGGCGGCTATTACCGAAGACAGTAAAAAAGTCGGCACGCAGGGCAATAAAGTTGACCTGGCACTTTTGGTTGATGGTCTGCAATCTGAGCGCGAGCAGGGTATTACCATCGATGTGGCGTATCGTTATTTCTCGACCGATAAGCGCAAATTTATTATTGCTGACACGCCGGGCCACGAGCAGTATACCCGTAATATGGCCACCGGCGCCTCGACCTGTGATCTGGCGATCATCCTGATTGATGCGCGTAAAGGCGTACAAACCCAAACCCGGCGACATAGCTTTATTTGCTCATTGCTGGGCATCAAGCATGTGATCGTAGCCATTAACAAAATGGATCTGGTGGACTATTCGCAAAGTCGCTACAAGGAAATTCAGGATGATTATTTGCAACTGGCTGGGGCGTTAGATATTCCGGATATCCGCTTTGTGCCGATCTCGGCGCTGGAAGGCGATAATGTGGTGAACACCAGTGAAAAGCTAAGCTGGTTCCGTGGTTCAACCTTGATGCAGTATCTGGAAAACATCGACATCAGTCCGGTCGCCAATGAGGATTTCCGCTTCCCGGTGCAACTGGTAAGCCGGCCAAACTCCGAGTTTCGTGGCTTTCAGGGTACCATTACCTCAGGCAGTATCGCAGTAGGTGACGCGGTGCGGGTGCTGCCATCAGGTACAGTCTCTACCGTCAAAGAGATCGTTACTTTCGATGGTAACCTGGTTTCAGCCCACTCTGGCCAGGCTGTCACGCTGACCCTGAATGATGAAGTGGATATTAGCCGCGGCAATATGTTGGTGAAAAAGGATGCGTTGCCGCATGTGTCATCACGCCTGCGCGCCAAACTGATTTGGATGCATGAAAATGCGATGAAGCCAGAGCGGCAGTACTACATTAAATTCGCTTGCAAGACCACATCCGGTGAAGTTGAGAAGTTGCATTATCGTATTGATGTTAACACCCTGGCTGAGAAAACGGCAGAAGTCTTGGCAATGAATGAAATTGGCCTGGTCGATCTGAAGCTGGCCGAGCCAATGCCATTTGATGCGTACAGCAAAAACAAACAAACCGGCGCCTTTATTATCATCGACAGGCTGAGCAACCTGACAGTAGGCGCGGGGATGATTGAAGCCGCGCTGGTGAATCAGCAGCCAACTCAAGCTCCTATCGAGGGATTGTCTGCCTTTGAATATGAGTTAATCCAGTTACTGCGTAAACACTTCCCCCAACTACAAAACCAGTAGTTATCCACAGCACTCCGGTACCGGTCAGACC
>DAIOUM010000182.1:0-2479 GCA_036759505.1 Alishewanella sp.
TCATAGATAAGTCCAGTACCGTCTGTGCCAGATAACGCTCATTCGCAGAGTCTTTGATCACCTCTGCCACGCCACCGAGCAATTCGCTGTGGCGCTCTGTTTGCTCCAACATCCGGCCCACTTCTGAGGTGGCACGACGCAATGACAGCACCCAGACTGAAGCACCGCGCGGATGCGGTGAAGTAAAGGCGTCGGCATGCACAGAAATCAATAAATCAGCCTGCAGGCGCCGGGCAATGTCGGTACGGCTATTCACCGGCACAAAGTAATCCCCGGTACGCACCAGAGCGGCCTTCATGCCGGGTTCGCGGTTAATACGCTCCACCAGTTGGCGGGCAATCGGTAAGGTCAGATTTTTCTCAAAGGTGCCGGCTGGGCCGATAGAGCCGGGATCGGTGCCGCCATGACCGGCATCGACCGCAATCACAATATCGCGGGCCGCTCTGATACTCGCAGGCGGCACAGGCTGTGGTGTTCGGTTTCCCGCAGAGGTGGTTGCGCCGGTGTTGGCCGGCGGCGTTGTGCTAGTAGGATTAACCGCGACTGCAGCACTACCGGTGCGACCCGGTAAATCGACCACCAGGCGATGGCCATGCGGTGCGGCCGGTGCCAATGCGAACACATTCGGTTTTACGCCCTGCGTCAGATCCAGTACTATCCGCATCTTACCCTGACCACCGCTACTGCGAATGCCGCGAATAAGCTCAGCCTGGCCCTGACTGGCCGGCAGGTTAGTATTGCCGCGGACATTACTCAGATCAATGACCAGCCGGTCGGGATTGTCCAGCGTAAAGTACTTAAAGTCCGGGGCCGAAGCCAGATCAAACACCACCCGGGTATTATCTACCGTTGGCGAGATCCGAACATTCTGCACCTGGCTAGTGGCCTGTGCCGCCGGTGAAACCAGCAGACACAGAAACCACAGGCATAGCAGTGACAGCGCGTTAGTTTTTATCATTATCCGTCAATATCGTTATTATTTTACTGCCAGGCTGACTCGTTGCCGTTAACCGCAAGGTGCGCAACTCTCCCTGCTGAGTCAGCTGTATCCGCAAATCCGGTAGCGGTAAAAACCCTTCACCGCGCTCCGGCCACTCAATTAAACACAGGCTCTGTTGATTAAAGTAATCGCGGATGCCCATAAATTCCAGTTCTTCTGCATCGTGCAGCCGATATAAATCAAAATGATAAAGCTGCAATTGTCCCAGCTGATACGGCTCCACCAAGGTATAGGTTGGGCTTTTGACTGCACCCTGATGCCCCAATGCCTGGATTAGGCCACGGCAGAAGGTAGTTTTTCCGGCTCCGAGCGAGCCTTGTAAAAACACGACCATCCCGCCCTGTAGCTGTGCCGCTAACTTAGCCGCAAACGCCAGCGTAGCCTGTTCCGAAGGAAGTTGCACCACATAAGACGACACACTAATACTCCTAACCACAGCACCCGGACATTTTGCCTGCTATGGTAACAAAGGTGGCGCGCCCTGAGCCAGAAAAACCGCTTAAATCTCCCGCTTCGACGGCGCTTTGTAGCACAAGTTCCTCAATTACGCCGACCTTGGGTAAAAAGTCCCGTCTTATGTTAAAGTTAGCGCATCTCAACCTCAGTCACTTTCAGCCGCATCTTTTGGCGCTGCTGAGCGGATAGCATGCAAGCAGAACAGATTAGTCAGCAAATTAAAACCTGGGCCAAAGAACTGGGCTTCCAGTCCTGTGGCATCAGCCGGCCGCAGCTGGGCGCCGAGCAGGAGGCGCGTTTACAGCAGTGGCTGGACGCCGGTTACCATGGTGAAATGCAGTATATGGCAGAGCATGGCATGTTGCGCGCCAGACCCGCCGAGCTGCATCCGGGGACCTTAAGTGTGATTAGCGTACGGCTGGACTATTTGCCCAAAGCCGCCGCCTTTGCGACTAACCTGGCCGATCCCAGTCAGGCCTATATCAGCCGCTATGCGCTGGGTCGCGATTATCACAAGTTAATGCGTAACCGCTTAAAGCAACTGGGTCAGAAAATTGCCACCCTGATCTCGGACTTGGACGGCCGGCCCTTTGTCGATTCGGCGCCGATTTTAGAACGGCCCTTAGCGCAGCAAGCCGGTCTGGGCTGGATAGGGAAACATAGTCTGTTGCTGGCTGAAGAAGCCGGTTCCTGGTTTTTTCTCGGCGAGTTACTGGTTAATCTGGCCTTGCCGGTTGACCAGCCACACCCGGGCGATTGCGGCAGCTGTGTCGCCTGTATTACCAGCTGCCCTACCGGCGCCATCGTCGCGCCCTATGTCGTTGATGCCCGCCGTTGCATCTCCTATCTGACAATTGAACTGAAAGGCACCATTCCAACGGAATTCAGACCCTTACTGGGTAATCGCATTTACGGCTGTGATGATTGCCAGCTGGTATGCCCGGTGAACCGGCAGGCACCGCTGACTGCGGAGCCGGATTTTCAACGCCGGCCGCAGTGGCAGGATCAATCGCTGCTGGCATT
>DAIOUM010000183.1:0-2460 GCA_036759505.1 Alishewanella sp.
GTTCAGAGATGTCTGAATATGCACCGCGCATCTACACCATGAAGATTAACCCGGAGAAAATCCGTGAAGTTATCGGTAAAGGTGGCGCCGTAATCCGTCAGATCACTGAAGAGTCTGGTACCACTATCGAGCTGGAAGATGACGGTAGCATTAAGATTGCTGCCACCACCGCGAAAGCGGCGCAGATTGCCATCGATAAGATCAATGCTATTACTGCAGAGATTGAAGTTGGTGCTATCTACCAGGGCGAAGTAGTACGGATCGTTGATTTCGGTGCTTTCGTTAATGTGCTGCCAGGTAAAGATGGTCTGGTGCATATTTCACAAATCTCTGATGAGCGCGTAGCGAATGTTGCCGACCATCTGCAGGTTGGCCAGAAAGTGGCAGTGAAAGTACTGGAAGTGGATAAGCAAGGCCGCGTGCGTCTGAGCATCAAAGAAGCCACGGCGAAACCAGCTGCAGAAGCGGCTACAGAAGCTTAATGTGACCAAAACGCTGTATAAGCTAGCCCTGCTTGCAGGGCTTATTACCCTAACCGGCTGCGCACAGCGGCCGGTCACACCAGCAGAGGCCTGGCTGACGCCAGAGCCACTGCAGGTGCCTTACCGTAATGAGTTGGCGATCGCCCGCTTATCTGAAATTCTGCAACGGGCTGAACTGACTGAAGCACAAAGTGCCCAGTTATTTTATGACCGTGGCGTGATGTACGACAGTGTAGGCTTGCGCTCACTGGCCCGGCTCGACTTTATGCGCGCCCTGCGTTTAAAGCCGGATATGCCGGAAGTCTATAATCTGCTGGGTATTCATTACACCCTGAGCGGTCAATTCAGCGAGGCGTATGAAGCCTTTGATTCTGCGCTGGAGTTGGCGCCGGATTATGATTTCCCGTATTTGAATCGTGCCATTGCCTTTTACTATGCAGGCCGGCTGGATTTGGCAGAAGCTGACTTTGCCCAGTTTTACCAGTTAAAACCCAATGATCCCTACCGGGTGTTGTGGTGGTACATAGGTGTGGCAGAAACCAGACCTGAGCAGGCGCAGCAGCAGCTGCGGCAACAGCTGAGTTTGCTGGATCCGGATGATTGGGCCACCAATCTGGTGCGTTTCTACGCCGGACAACTGTCAGAGCAGGCGCTGCTGCAATCCATTCTGCAGGGACTGAATAATCCGCGTCATCTGGCAGAGCGTTTATGCGAAGCGTATTTTTACCTGGCGAAGTGGCATCAGGCGCGGGGTAATCTGGAGCAGGCACTGATTTATTACCATAAAACGCTGTCGACCAATGTCTACGAGTTTGTCGAACATCGCTATGCCAGAATGGAAATAGCCAGGATCCGCGGCGATGAGCCGAGCCATGAACAGCATGAGCAGCACTAGCGCTGCGACTGTATTTAAAAGAAGCCGGCTTGCTGGCTTTTTTCTTTTGCTTGGTGTTGTCGCCTGTCAGGACGCGCCCACGACCGAACAACAGCTACTTTCCCGCGCCAGCACAGACGGTGCCGCTGCTGCGCAATTAGCCCGCTTACGACTGGCCGAAAATGATCTGACTGCGGCCTTACAGTGGTGGCGTCAGGCTGCTGCGCTGGATGCGCCCGGCGCGCTGGAGCATGCGCTGATGCTGCAAGTCCGGCTGGAAGGTAAACTGGCGACGGCACATTGGCTTACTGCGCAGCAAGCTGCGGGGCAAGACTATACTCATCAGCTGCAACCCCAGTTACTGGCGGAACTCGGGCTCTGGGCTATGCCACCGCAAACCGAGTTTAGCGCGGCGGAAAATCTGGCGGGCGCCAGTTGTAGTTTAAGGATCCAGCCGGTGGTGACCTCAGCCGCGGCTGAGCGTACCTATCAACTGTTAGCGCAGCAGTGGCAGCAGGATCCGCAACTCAGCCAGCTGCCGGTTTGTTTCGCCGCTGTGGTCAGAGTGCAGTCAACCTTGTTAAATTGCAGCGAACAAGCAGCCAGCCGGATCCATTGTGAGTATCAGCAATTGCAGCAGCTGGTGCAGCAAGGCCAGTTTCAACAGCTGTTATTACTGGGTGGTCGCGGTATTGCCAGTTTTAATAATGGCATTATCCAACTGCCAGAAGATGCCAATCTGGCTTTACTACGGCATGAATTTTTACATATTGCCGGTTTTCTTGACGAATATGCGCTCTCTGCGCTGGCTGCCCGCGCCGTTTGCCAGAGCGGGCGGATCGCGCCTAATCTGTTAGTCGGCGCGGATAGCAGCACATTAGCGCGCTATCGACAGCGGTATCGGGTTGCTGCGCAGGATATCGAGCTGACCGCCGTTGACACCTGCCAGGCCGTGGGCTTGCAGGCTTATCGGCCGGTGGCGGCGGTAAACAGTATGCGGCATTTTGAAGCCCCGTTACCCCAATTGTATTTTGACTTGTTGCAACAAGAGTTAGAGCAGGCGGCGTTGTTAATGCCAGTACAGTATTATTTTGCTTATCTGGC
>DAIOUM010000184.1:0-2418 GCA_036759505.1 Alishewanella sp.
ATAGGCTTGAGTGCGCTGCCGGCATTGCCTACAATGCCGCATCGTAATTTTAATGGCAGAATCAAGATGACCGACAGCAGCACCCGCCCGACTTTACCAGACCGTTTATCAGTAAATCCACGCAGCAAATTCTATGATGCGGCTATCTTTGAGCATGAAGTTGGCATTAAGCTCAACGGCAAAGAGCGTTTTGACGTAGAAGAATATTGCATCAGCGAAGGCTGGGTAAAGGTCGCCTCCGCCAAGGCACTGGATCGCCGTGGCCAGCCATTATTACTGACCGTAAAAGGCACAGTAGAAGCCTTTTACCGCTAACCAGCCGTTGCTAACTGCTGCGCCAGCTCCTCCGGGCGCAGCGTTAATACCTCTACCCCGTTTTCTGTTACCGCCACGGTATGCTCCCACTGTGCCGATAATTTCTTATCGCGGGTGACCACAGTCCAGCCATCTTTTTTGGTTTTCACTTTGGCGCTACCCTGATTAAGCATCGGCTCAATCGTAAACACCATGCCGGGCTTTAACAGCATACCGCTGCCGGCGGCACCATAATGCAGCACCTGCGGCGCTTCGTGCATCTCGCGGCCAATGCCATGCCCACAGTATTCCCGCACCACGCTATAGCCGCGGCTTAAGGCAAACTGCTCAATGGCAAAACCAATATCGCCCAGCCGGGCGCCGGGTTTAACCGCTTTAATACCCAGCCACAACGCCTGATAACAGTCGGCCACCAACTGCCGGGCTGCCGGTGCCACCTCGCCAATCAGATACATCTTGCTGGAATCGGCAATAAAGCCATGTTTTTCCAGCGTAATATCGACGTTGATAATATCGCCGTTTTTTAAGCGTTGACTGGCCGACGGCACGCCGTGACACACCACCTCATTCACCGAGGTATTTAGCACATAGGCAAAGCCATATTGGCCCTTACTGGCCGGGCGGGCTTGTAACTCATCGACGATATAGCGCTCAGCCAGTTCATTAATTTGCAGGGTTGAAATTCCGGCCGTGATCGCGGTATCCAGCATCGCAAACACCCGGGTTAACAACCGGCCAGCCTCGCGCTGTAACGCCAGCTCGGCCGCCGTTTTAAGCTGAACGCCGCTCATCCAGGCCCCCCGCCCATTTCACATCAGCCTGCTGTAACAACATCACCACCAATTGCTGATAATTAAGGGTCGGATGCAGCTCAGCCAGCATGCCCATTTTTAGCCAAAACTCCGCCTGCGCATTAATCGAGCGCGACATAGCGCCACTGGCTTTGCGAATTTCTTCGTGTAGCTCATCGGCAATTTTTACAATACCCAAGTTCCTGACTCCTGCAGTTCGCAATATACGAATTATATATGAAGTATATATTCATTCCTAGTGCAGTCATCGCAAGCGCCTTAAGTCGCGATCTAAGCGGATGCAGATCCGCGCTGCCTGCGCCAAAAGTCGCTATTATGATGTAAAGGCTGCTCTGGCTTAACGCGGTCAGGCTGGGCCAGAAAAATCGCCGCCGTTATAGGTAAAGACTAAGGAGCCAGGATGGGGCCACTAAAGCGCAAAATAGTTATGCACAAAGTAGTTATGCACAAAATAGTTATGGGGAGAGCATTGATGCAGAACGTTTTGATACCAAGAGTGTTGATACTGTTAATTTGCTTCCCCTTGCTGCTAGTAAGCGGCTGCAGCGCCACCATTAGCTTGCCGGCACAGGTGGCAGAGCCGCGTGAGGTGCAGTTACTGCTGCATGGTCGCCACAGCTCTATTCTGCTAACCGCCGCCGATCAAAGCCGGCTGCGTTATTCCTTTGGTGACTGGGCCTGGTATGTTGCAAACGAGCAAAGCCTGGCCAGCGGCAGCCGGGCGTTATTTCTGGACAGTAAAGGCGCACTGGGCCGGCAACAGATCGCCCCGGCCAGCACCGGAGAAAACCTCGAAGCGCAAATCGGCGTTGGTATTGGTCAGCGCTGGCAATTTCAAGTTGAAGCCGCCAAAGTCGATGCCCTGATCGAAACACTGGAGCAACAATTTCAGCGTAGCCAGACCGCGCCTTTTTATAGCCCTGAGCGCCATCTTAGTTTTATCCCCAGCGATAAGCCCTACACCATGCACTATAACTCCAACCATCAGGCTGCCGACTGGTTAAGAGCGCTGGGGCTTAAGGTAGAGGGTAACCCGGTATGGGGTAATTGGCAGGTTAAGAATGCGGAACCTACACAGCGTTAGCCGTTATCGTAACGCTGCACTGGCGAGCTGAATAAACTGAAAGACCTGTAAAAATTGCCGCTGCACTAATACCCGCTGCAATACGTCGACGGTAAAATTTAAATAATCGTGCACCAGTGCACTTAACCAAAGTGCCTCTTATGGTAAAGATAATCAATTTCCCACTTTGACAGCGTGCGGCGTTCAAACTCCAGCCGGGCAAAATCA
>DAIOUM010000185.1:0-2282 GCA_036759505.1 Alishewanella sp.
TATGTGGCAGAGTATTGCAGCGCAAATCAGCAGCGAGCTGGATATTGATTTTCAGATCACCGACAAGGCTTCAGTTAATGGCGGCTCGGTGAATCTGGCCTGGCATATTCAGGGCCAGGGGCGGCAGTTTTTTGTCAAACTGAACCAGCGCGAGCGACTGGAGCAATTTGAAAATGAACAATGGTCGCTGCAAAAACTGGCGCAGCAAGGCGCCATCCGGATTCCACAGGTGATTTGTGTGGGTCAGACGCTGGATAAAGCCTTTTTAGTGTTGGAATACCTGCCGCTGCAAATTGAAACTGAGCTTGGCTGGCAGCAACTGGGGGAACAGCTGGCCGCGCTGCACGCCCGCCACGATCAGGCGATGTTTGGCTTTGACTGGGATAACTTTATTGGCCTGACCGTGCAGCCCAATCAATGGCAAAGCAACTGGAGCAGTTTTTTCTCCGAGCAGCGCTTAGGCTGGCAGCTGCAACTGTTAGCCGAACAAGGCTTTGGTCTGGGGAATATCGATAAAATGGTTGAGCACAGCCGGCAAATTCTCGCCCATCATAAACCGCAGCCCAGCCTGCTACATGGTGATCTATGGCGCGGTAATGTTGGCTTTTTAAACGCGGGGCCGGTGGTATTTGATCCGGCCTGCTATTTTGGTGATCGGGAAGCCGATCTTGCCTTTACCGCCTTATTCGCCCGTTTCCCGGCGCCATTTTATCAAAGTTATCAGGCGGTTTATCCGCTTAGCGATGGCTATCAGGAACGAAAAAATCTCTATAATTTGTATCATGTTCTGAATCACGCTAATCAATTTCGCGGCAGTTATTTATTGCAAGCGCAGGAGTTTGTTAAACAGCTGTTTCAATAAGCGGATAACGTTAAGTGGGAGGCCAATATGCAGCCGATATTTCACAGTATCCAATGCCCGTTCTGCGGACACTCAACCGATATTAGTGTCGAAGCCACCGATGAAGATCAGGATTACACCGAGGATTGCAGCAACTGCTGCAATCCGATGCATATCCGGGTGCATATTGATGAACTACGACATCGGGTGCAGATTTTTGTCGATGCTGATGATGAGCAATATTACTAAAACTTAGTCTATTGCCTTGGCAAAGCGCTCAGCCAAAAGCCGCTCTACGGTGCGGATAATGGTTACTGTTTGCTGATCTAACTCGATATTCAGTTTATCGCCAACTTGCTTAGTACCTAAATTGGTGATCTGCAGCGTCTCCGGGATCAGATAAAGGCTAAAGCCCTGCGCCGTCACTTCACCGACCGTTAAACTGCACCCTTCCACCGCAATAAAGCCTTTCGGCTGGATATAACGCAGCAGCTCGGCTGGTACACTCAGCTCAAAGCCGACATTGTCAGCGTCGCGATTAATCGCACGAAGCGTAGCGGTCGCCTGGATATGACCCGAGACAATATGGCCGCCCAGTTCATCGCCAAAGCGCAAAGAGCGCTCCAGATTAACCCAGCTGCCCACCACCAGATCACCAAGATTGGTTTTTTGCAGGCTTTCGGCAATCACATCAAAACAAACCCAGCCGGCCGTGGCATCAAACTCAGTTGCAGTTAAGCAGACACCATTAATGGCAATGCTGGCACCGCGGGTTAATTGCTGTAAATGCGCCGCGCCAGCCTGTACCGTTAAACGGCGAATGCCGTTTATATCGCGAATTTGGCTGATCTCGGCCTTGGTTTGCACTATTCCGGTAAACATTCACACCTCTGTTTGTGGTACATTAGTCGCCCATTTTTACGCTTAAAACGACATTGGCGCCCATGTTACCTTTTTCCCGCTTTGAAGCCAGAACCATTTTAAAACTGTCTGGCCCGATAGTATTAGCTCAGCTTACCCAAACCCTGATGTATTTTGTTGATACCGTTATGGCCGGCCGGGTCAGTGCTACCGATATGGCCGCTATTGCTGTGGCCTCGGGCTTATGGCTGCCAGTGGTGCTAACCATGCAGGGCTTGCTGCTGGCTCTGACACCTATTATCGCGCAATATTATGGCAGCCAGCAGACTAAACCGATCAGCCATTTTACGCTGCAGGGGCTTTATCTGGCGATGTTGCTGGCGGCAGTGCTGTTTGTGGTGATGCTATTTGCCGATCTGCCGCTCGCCCGGCTTAATATGGACCCACTGCTACGGGAAAAAAACCTCGATTATTTGTTCTACGTGAGTTTTGGCTTGTTCCCCGCGGCCGGCTATATGGTGATGCGCAATCTGTTTGAAGGCCTGGGGAATACCAAAGCCAGCATGTGGATTGCCTTTGT
>DAIOUM010000186.1:0-2127 GCA_036759505.1 Alishewanella sp.
CTCGCCAGTTGCCCAATCGACTGGCGAATACCATCACGCAGCATTTTGTTTTCTACCACCTCATCTAACGCCTGCTCCATACAGAACATCCACTGATCTCTGAGTTGCTTATTGACTGTAAAGGGTAGGTGGCGGGCACGCAGCCGCGGATGGCCATATTTCTGCTCGAACAGGGCCGGGCCGCCAAGCCAGCCGGATAAGAATTCAAAAAACTTTTGCCGGATACCATCCAGCGGCAGTGGGTGGATGGCGTACAACTCTTTGGCTTCCGGTGCGGTTGCCATAATATCGTAAAAGCGATTTGCCAGCGCCCGCACTGCCGCCTCCCCTCCTATTAGCTGGTAAGGGGTTTGCCCGGGTGTCGGATGTGCCGTATTATCCTGATTGCTGGTTTTTTTACTGAACATTTGGACTAACTTTTTAAAAGGCATAAATAAAGTGGACCGTTACGCTGTGTTTGGAAATCCGATAGGGCATTCAAAATCACCCTTTATCCACCGCCTGTTCGCACAGCAAACGGCAGAGTCGATGCAATACGAGGCCATTCTAGCACCAGTCGACGGCTTTGCAGAACACTGGCACGCTTTTGTGGCGGCTGGCGGAAAGGGCGGCAATGTCACCGTACCTTTTAAAGAACAAGCATTTCATCTGGCTGAACAGTTAACCGCAAGAGCCAGCGCAGCTGGCGCCGTCAATACTCTATACTTTGACTCAAGTGGCCAACTATGGGGCGACAATACCGATGGTATTGGTCTGGTGACGGATCTGCAGCGGCTTGGCATAACACTAAAAGCAAAGCGGGTGCTGTTACTGGGCGCCGGTGGTGCCAGTCGCGGTGTGATAGGTCCGCTATTGGCGGCCGGTGTGAGTGAGGTGATCCTCGCCAACCGTACAGTCGAAAAAGCGCAGGCTATCGCAGCGAGTTTCCCGGGAAAGGTCATAGCTTGTGCCTTAACGGCGATCCCAGACCTTGCGTATCAACTAATCATTAATGCCACCTCATCTGGGTTAACCGGTGCACGTCCTGAGTTAGCTGCGCAGCATCTGGCCGGCTGTGAGTTGGCTTATGATATGTTGTACGGTAAGACGCCGACCCCGTTCTTAGTTTGGTGTCAGCAGCAGGGCGTACCAAAGATTGCTGATGGCCTGGGTATGTTGGTCGGGCAAGCAGCGGAAGCGTTTCGGATCTGGCGTGGCAAGCTACCGGAGGTGGCGCCGGTACTGCAGGCGTTAAGCGCGGAACTCGGGCGATGAATCAACAGTTAATTTTCAACAATGACTTTTCGATTGCCAGCAACGCAGCGGCTATCAGCTTTAGTTGCCTGGTGGCGGGACTAAAAGTCCGCTGCTTTATTCCGATACCTGCGACACAGAGCGCTGCGGATTTTTTGCAGCAAGTACAGGCCGATAGCTTTTATTGGGAAGATGTAGCAGAGGCCGCGATTGCTGCAGATACATATAATAGTGCCGGTGAGATCTGGCTAACCGGCAACGATTAATCTTGGTATGAGCTAGCCAGTCAGGTACTCGTTTTTTAGTTGCACATAATTGCTGGCAGATTCTTTTAAAAAGGCTTTCTCATTATCATTAAGCGGACGTGCCTGTTTCGCAGGGCTGCCAACATACAGATAACCACTTTGTAGTCTTTTACCTGGTGGTACTAAACTACCGGCACCGATAATGACATCATCTTCGACAACAACGTCATCCATCACGATAGCACCCATCCCAATCAAGATGCGGTTACCCAGGGTACAGCCATGCAGCATCACCTTATGGCCTACGGTAACATCTTCACCAATAATAAGCGGCGAACCCTCGGGCTTGCCGTTGCTAGGCCTGGATAAATGTAATACTGAACCGTCCTGCACATTAGTGCGGGTGCCAATGCGGATATAGTTAACATCCCCCCGCGCAACAACTAAGGGCCAGATACTGACATCTTTAGCCAACACGATATCGCCAACCAGTACGCTTGACTCATCCACATAAACGCCTTCTGCCAGAGTCGGCAATACACCTTTATAAGCTCTTATCGTCATCATTTCCTCCAGTGCTGCGTTATTATGCAGTAAATGTTCTAAAAAAGCGCTTTTCGCTGCATTTTTCTGCGAACGATCTAAAAAC
>DAIOUM010000187.1:0-1918 GCA_036759505.1 Alishewanella sp.
CCATCGACACCGAGCGCCTTTAGCCGCGCTAAATCATCCGCCTCATCTACTGTATAAACATAAAGCTGGAGTTGCCGGGCTTTGGCATCGGCAACCAGTGCCTCGTCGATAAAACCGGCATCACAGTGTACAGAGTACGCTTGCAATTGCGCAGCGAAGGCGCAATTGTCGGTGGGCAGTGAAGCCGTTAGAGCACCGGTTCTTAGCTCAGGCCGCACTGCTTTAATGGCAGCTAGCAGTTTATGATTAAAGGACGAAATCAGCAGGCTGTTAAGATCATAGTTCAGCTCGCGCTCAGCGCGCTGCAGCAGCTTTAGCAAAGGTTCGAGCGTATCCGGGCCCTTTAATTCGATATTTAGCCAACAGCGGCCCTGTACCAGCTGTAGCACCTGCCACAAAAGTGGGATCGGTTCGCCGGCACCGGCGTCGATAGTGGCCAGTTGTGCCAGGCTATGCTGATAAATACTGCCGCGGCCATTGGTGGTGCGCTGTAAATGCGGATCGTGGATCACAATCAGTTCGCCCTCTACCGCAAACACATCCAGCTCAATGGCATCTGCGCCCTGGGCTAAGGCCTGACGAAATGCCAGCAGGGTATTTTCCGGATACTCGCCACTGGCGCCACGATGCGCAATAATCTGCATCTTAGTCCGCCGTCTTGGTTGGCTTAATATTGGCAAAGGCAGTGCCCATGCGGGTGACTGTACCCGGCTGCTGGTCAGCTAAAAAGTCGATGCTGCCATGCGGGAACGCCAGGATCACGGTAGAGCCCAGTTTAAAACGGCCCATCTCGGCACCTTTTTCCAGCCTGATGCTGTTTAAGCCCTCAGCCGGATACTGCCAGCGAAATACTTCTTTACCCGTCGGTGGTGTGACGGTGCCCGCCCAAACGGTTTCGATACTGGCTACGATAGTGGCGCCAACCAATACCAATGCCATAGGGCCCAATTCGGTATCAAAAATGGTCACCACCCGCTCATTACGGGCAAACAGATCCGGTACATTTTCAGCGGTCAGCGGGTTCACTGAGAACAGCTCACCTGGTACATAGATCATCTCGCGCAGGGTGCCGCTAACCGGCATATGGATACGGTGGTAATCTTTGGGCGCCAGATAAATGGTAGCGAATTTACCGCCAGCAAAAGGCTCTGCGGTTTCGGCTTTACCGCCGAGCAGGCTTTGCAGGCTGTAATCGTGGTTTTTCGCCTGCACCAGCTGGCCAGCGACGATATCGCCGAGCTGGCTGATGGCACCGTCTACCGGGTGCGCGACGATGGCTGGATCGGCTACCAGTGGCCGGATACCGTCTTTCAGCGGCCGGGTAAAGAACTCATTAAAGCTGGCATAGTCACTGGCTTTTTCGTACCTGGCTTCCTGCATATTGATCTTATAGGCTTTGATAAACAGGTTAATCAGGGCATGACTGATAAAACCCAGTTTCGCTGCGGCCAGATAACCCACCAAACGTGATAACAGGTGCTTGGGTAACAGGTATTGCAGAGTGATTTTAAATTTATCCATAAGATGTCAGCTACTCGTATTAAAAGACTAAAAGTTAAAAATAATGCGGTTTATCCTGCGCCATACTGTGCAGGATTTTCTGGTAACTCTCGTAGCGTAGCGGGCTGATTTCGCCCTCTGCTACGGCATGCTGAATGGCACAGCCCGGATCGGTCAAATGCTTACAGTCGCGGAACTTACAACGGCCCAGCCAGGGCCGGAACTCGATAAAGCCGTTGGTCACTTCCTCCGGCGACAAATGCCAGAGTGCAAACTCGCGAATACCTGGTGAGTCAATCAGCTTGCCACCTTCCGGCAGGTGATACAGCCGGGAAACCGTAGTGGTATGCTGGCCCAGACCCGATACTTCCGATACTTCCTGCGTCGCGGCCGCCAGGCCCGGCATCAGGGTATTCAT
>DAIOUM010000188.1:0-1773 GCA_036759505.1 Alishewanella sp.
ATCAGCTATGGCACTACAGCCACCATCAGCACAGCCAATCGGCGCTATATAGAACCCGGCCCCTGGTTGCCGGCTTACCCGGCGGCTCAACCCGGATATTACAATACTGAAGTGATGATTTACCGTGGCTTCTGGCTGGTAAGTTGGTTTAAAACCCAGTTTGGTTTGCAGGAGCAGCAGGAGGCGGCGGTGCTGGGCATCGCGCCAGAGCAGCTGTTTGACGAACTGCTCAAAGCTGTGCCACCCGGCAGTATGGGGCTGATGTTGCAGCCGTACTGGTCACCCGGTATTCGCGAGCCCGGGCCGGAAGCCAAGGGCGCCTTAATTGGCTTTGGTGATGTGCATCAGCGCGCTCATGTCTACCGGGCGCTGATTGAAGGTTTGGCCTATGCCTTGCTCGAAGGCCGCGAGCGTTTAGAGCGTCGCAATGGCGTAAAGATGCAGCGGCTGCGGGTATCGGGAGGCGGCGCGCAAAGTGAGCAGATTCTGCAGCTGACTGCCAATGTGTTTAATTTACCGGTGGAAAGGCCGCATACCAGTGAAACCTCAGCGCTGGGCGCTGCCATCACTGCCATGGTGGGATTACAGCGTTATGCGGATTTTAGGCTGGCGCAGCAGGCGATGTGTCAAAGCCCGCAGCGTTTTTTACCAGAGCCGGCCGTGGCTGCACAATACCAACGCCTGTATCGCGAGGTGTATCTAAAAATGTACCGCCAGTTAAAGCCACTGTATCAGAAAATCCGCGAGATCACCGGTTATCCGCAGTGAGGTGCTTGCAGTGGTGCGATAGCTAATCAGTGCCGAAAACTGCCAGTTATTTGGCCGGTTCTGGTTATACTGAGGCCAATTCGTTACCGGAGCCGGTTATGGTTTTTTCTGAGACAGAGCTGCAAATTTTCCAGCAGGCCCGCTTAGCACGCGATGCGCGCTTTGATGGCCGCTTCTTTGTTGCGGTAACCAGTACCGGGATTTTTTGCCGCAATATTTGTCCGGCGCCGGCACCCAAAGAGCAGCATGTCCGGTATTACCCCTCAGCCGTGGCGGCGCTTGCTGCCGGTTTTCGTCCTTGCTTGCGTTGCCGGCCAGACAGCGCTCCCGGATCTGCGGCCTGGCGTGGCACAAACAGTACCCTGACGCGGGCACTACGCTTGATTGACGAAGGCGCTTTGCAGCAGGGCGCGATGCCGGCACTGGCCGCACGACTGGGTGTCTCAGAGCGTTACTTACGGCAACTTTTTAACCGCCAGTTGGGGCTGTCACCCAAACGTTATGCGTTATTGCAGCAACTGCTGCTGGCGAAACAATTGCTGCAAAGTACCGCCTTGCCGGTGACTGAAGTGGCGCTGGCCAGTGGTTTTCAGAGTATCCGCAGTTTTAATGCGCAGTGTAAACAGATCCTGAAACTCAGCCCCGGTGAAATTCGCAAGCGCGAGCTACCAGCTACAAGCGGTATTAGCTTGTTTTTAGCCTATCGCCCGCCTTTTGCCTGGCAGCAGTTACGACAATTTCTGCAGGCGCGGTTATTAGCGGGGGTGGAATGGGCCGGCAATGACTATTACGGCAGAACCTTTACTTTGCGGCAGGCTCAGGGCCATTTTACGCTATATCATCAGCCCGATTTACACCGCTTTCGGCTACAGCTGGAATTAGACCACTGGCCGGTATTGCCGGCCGTATTGCAACAGATCCGGCGCCTGTTCGATCTGGACGTGGACATTAATCAGGTCGAGCAGCATCTGGCCCCGCAGTTGGCCCGGCTACCCGGCTATTGCC
>DAIOUM010000189.1:0-1690 GCA_036759505.1 Alishewanella sp.
CACCTTACAAGGCTTACAACAGCCGGTACTGGGCATTTGTCTGGGCATGCAACTGCTGACCGCCCATAGTATGGAAGGCGATGTGGCTTGTTTGGGGTTAATTCCGGGCAAAGTGGCACCGCTTAACGCCGCCGGTTTACGCTTACCGCATATGGGCTGGAATACCTTGCATAGCATTAGCCAGCATCCGCTGTTAAAGGGCTTTACTGCGCAAGATTATCTGTATTTTGTGCACAGCTTTGCGGTGGTTCCCAGCCAATACAGCTTAGCACAGTGCCACTATGGCTCTGACTTTGCTGCGGTAATTGGCAAAGACAATGTCGCCGGCGCCCAGTTTCACCCCGAGCGCTCAGGCAAGGTTGGGGCGCGTTTATTACAAAACTTTTTGGAGTGGCAGCTGTGATTATTCCGGCAATAGATCTTATTGATGGCAAGGTCGTCCGCCTGTATCAGGGCGCTTATGATAAAACCACTGAGTACGAATTTAGCCCCATTAGTCTGCGCGACAGCTACGCCGCGGCCGGCTCGCCGCTGTTACATGTAGTGGATTTATCCGGTGCCAAAGATGCCAGCAAACGCCAGCTTGCTTTATTAACACAACTTATGACTGACTCGCCGTTGCAAATTCAGGTTGGCGGCGGTGTGCGTACTGAGCAGGACGTAAAAGACTTACTGGCTGCCGGTGCCAGCCGGGTGGTAATTGGTAGCTTAGCCATTCGTGAACCGGCACTGGTGCAAAGCTGGATCAAAACCTACGGCGCTGAACGGATCGTGCTGGCGCTGGATGTCGCCATTAATGCCAAAGGCGAAAAAACCCTGCCCAGCCATGGCTGGATTGAGGAGTCAGGTGTCACCCTGGAACAGGTATTAGATGGCTATATTGCAGCCGGCGCTAAACATGTGCTGTGTACCGATATCAGCAAAGACGGCACCCTGAGCGGCTCTAATGTTGCCTTATATCGTGAGCTGTGCAGCAAGTACCCGCAACTGGCGTGGCAGGCATCGGGCGGTATTGGCGCGCTTAGTGATATTCAGGCGCTGATTGGTTCGGGTGTGGCCGGCGTGATTTTAGGCCGCTCGCTGTTGGAAGGTAAATTTACACTGCAGGAGGCGATCGCATGCTGGCAAAACGGTTAATTCCCTGTTTAGATGTGCGCGATGGCAAGGTGGTCAAAGGCGTACAATTTCGTAACCATGAAATTATCGGCGATATCGTGCCGCTGGCGCAGCGCTATGCCGAAGCCGGTGCCGATGAGCTGGTGTTTTATGATATTACCGCCTCCAGTGATGGCCGGGTGGTCGATAAAAGCTGGGTCCGGCGCATAGCCGAAGTCATTGATATCCCGTTTTGTGTGGCAGGCGGCATTAAGTCGGTTGCCGATGCCGGCAAAATTCTGGAAATGGGCGCCGATAAGGTGTCGATTAATAGCCCAGCCCTGGCCAACCCACAGCTGATAGCAGAACTGAATGCGACCTTTGGCCAGCAATGCGTCGTGGTCGGTATCGACAGCTTTTTTGATGTCGCCTCCGGCCAGTATCAAGTGTATCAGTTTACCGGTGATGAAAGCCGCACCCAAAAAACCCAGTGGCTAACCCGTGATTGGGTAGCCGAGGTACAGCGTTTAGGTGCCGGTGAAATTGTGCTGAACTGTATGAATCAGGATGGCGTGCGCCAAGGATATGATTTAGC
>DAIOUM010000190.1:0-1658 GCA_036759505.1 Alishewanella sp.
AGTATCAGCAAACGCAGGGACATTTGAGCGCCATCGAACAGATGACCAATCAGGCGTATCAGCAAATGGCCGCTATTGATGATGCCGCCCGCAATTTACTGAGCGGTACAGCGGTAACACAGGCGCAATTAGCGCGCTTTGCCCGCAGAAATTAGCGATGAGCTTACCCAACCAGATTCATCGGCTTGTTAGGCCAAGCTATCAAGGCACCGGCATGCCCTCCAAACGGTGCTGAGTATGTTGCTAAAATTGCTCAGCCATCGCCATCGTTGGTTGCTCGGGTTTGTTAGTTTATTGCTGTTCGGCGGCTGTATTGCATTAGTTGAAACTTTTCACCAGAACCTGTTACAGAAACAAACACTGGAGCAACAGCAAAGCCTCAGTCGTCAGTTGTCTTTGGTAAGAGCCAATATAGAGTCTGAACTTAACGCTAACATTTTTCTGGCCGATAGCCTGGCTACCATTATCAGCATTAATCCTGCTTCTGGCACTGAAGACTGGGAGCCGCTAGCTCAGGCCTTAATGCGAAAAGCAACCAGCATCCGTAACATCGCCGTGGCTCCGGATAACGTGATCCGCTTTATCTACCCAACCGCTGGAAATCAAGCTGCGCTTGGTCTGGATTACCGCACTGTTCCGGCACAGTTTGTTGCAATTGAGCTGGCGAGACAGCGTCAGGATATTGTAATCGCAGGTCCTTTAACGTTGGTGCAGGGCGGAACGGCGGTGATAGCCAGGATCCCGATTTTTAACGATGCTCCCAGCAATCAACGTTACTGGGGCACTTGCAGCGTAGTCATCGATATCGACAAGTTATTTCAAAGCACAGGCTTACTCGAACTAGCGAGCCAGAGCCAGCTGGCAATGCGCGGCGTCGACGGCTACGGCGCTGATGGTGAATTATTTTGGGGCGACGCCTCAGTTTTCTTTAATGCCTTTGCCATCGAAAATATTCGTTTGCTCAGTGGCAGCTGGCAAATTGCTATCGCCCTACCTCAAGCTCAACAAGGACAATTTGGTTTAAGCAGCCTGCTGGTCCGGTTGCTTGGTTACAGTCTGTGCATCCTGCTGTTTCTGGCGCTGTTCAGCCTTTATTATGCCTATCGGCATGCCCGCCTAAGCGCACTGCAAGACCCACTCACCTTGTTACCCAATCGTCGTTTTGCCATGCAATTACTGCAGAGACTGGTCAATGAAAAGGCGGAATTCAGCATTCTTAGCCTGGATTTAGACAAGTTTAAAGAGGTTAATGACAACTACGGTCATGCGATGGGTGATGCCTTACTACAAGAAGTGGCCAAGCGGCTGCAGTCTGCATTACGAGCCTCAGATTATGCTTGTCGCTTATCTGGCGATGAATTTCTGGTGATTCTACCCCGCGTACATCGCGAACAAGACCTTCAGCATATCATCAGCAAGGTCTCAGCCAAACTCTGCAGCAATGTTTTTACGTTTAACGGTAAGCAAGTGAGTATTCAATACAGTCTGGGTTATGCGAGTTTTCCCCTTCATGCAACCGAGCTGGATAAACTACTCCATTTCGCCGATTTATCGATGTATCAGCAAAAAGCCAAACACAAAACCAACAAGTGATAGGCCGGCTGATTCTTAACAGAGAGTAACCGACTGAACTACCGCTGAGGCTTACTAAATTGCTT
>DAIOUM010000191.1:0-1654 GCA_036759505.1 Alishewanella sp.
CGGCCTTTAAAGCGCCGACCTTTAATGATTTATACTATCCGGGCAGCGGCAATGCCGAGCTTGCGCCAGAGCGCAGTGTCGCGGATGAGATTGCGCTCAGCTATCAGGTCGCCAATGGTGGTTTTGAACTGGCCTGGTTCGAAACCCAGGTTCAGGATCTGATCCAGTTTGATATGACCAGCTTCCGACCGGAAAATATCAGCCGGGCGCGTTTGTCCGGTGTCGAGTTTGCCGTGAACGCAGAGCTGGGCAGTTTCACCCAACAGCTGGCCTATACCTTGCTGAATACCAAGAATCAGTTAAGCGGCCAGCGTTTGGTGCGCCGGCCCAAACATACGTTACACTGGCGATTAGAGCAGCAATGGCAGGCGCTGAGCGCCTTTGTGACAGCGGATTATCAGAGTGAGACCTACCAGGGTGATTTTGCCAGCCGCAGCGAGCTGGGCGGCTTTACGTTATGGGGGCTGGGCCTGGCCTATCAGCTGCAACCTGCGCTGACGCTGCGGGCCAAAGTGGATAACCTGCTGGATAAACAGTATCAAACCAGTGACGGTTACAATACCGCCGGTGTGAATCTGAATCTTAGCCTGCAATACCGCTTATTCTAAGCGATATAGTGCGCCAAAGGCCGTCGTTATGACGGCCTTTGTTTTAGCTGAGCTAAAAACTGCTGGCGAAACTTCTGCAGCTTCGGGGTGATGATCCAATGGCAATAGCCTTGTTGCGGGTTCTGGCGGTAATAGCCCTGATGATAGGCCTCTGCCGGATAAAAGGTACTGGCCGGACTGAGCTCGGTGACGATAGCGGCATCGAACAGGCCGGCCTGATTGAGCTCGTTAATAAAGGCCGCGGCCTGTTGCTGTTGGCTGCCGCTGTGATAAAAAATGACTGAGCGGTATTGGCTGCCAATATCGTTGCCCTGGCGGTTTAGTTGGGTCGGGTCATGCAGAGCAAAAAATACCTGACAGAGCTCGACAAAGCTGATGCGTTCCCGGTCATAGCTAACCTGCACCACTTCGGCATGACCGGTCTGGCCAGTGCAGACACTCTGATAATCCGGCGCTAACGTATGGCCGCCCATATAGCCACTGAGCGCGCTATGCACGCCCTCAAGTTCATTCAGCGCTGCCTCCAGACACCAAAAGCAGCCGGCGCCAAAGGTTGCTACTTCGTTTGCCATTTTTGATACTCCCTGCACTGTGATCTGATCATCTATCCTAAGTTTAACGTAAGTAGCACATTATTAGTTTAGATGGGATCAGTAAAAGATGACGATCGCTGTAGTCGGTGCCGGTATCGCCGGCCTGGCTTGTGCTAACCGGCTGCAACAACTGGGCAAGCCGGTTCAGCTGTTTGATAAAGCCCGCGGGCCGGGTGGGCGTATGACCAGTAAACGCAGCGCTGACGGTTATCTTGACTTAGGGGCGCAATACTTTACCGCCCGGCACCCGTCTTTTATGGTACAGGTTCAGCAATGGCAACAGCAAGGTGTGGTTGCTCCGTGGTTGGCAGCCATATCGCAGTTTGTGGCGGGTGAATTGCAGCCATCTCCGGACGCTCAGTTGCGTTTTGTCGGTGTGCCGGCGATGCATAGTCCGCTACGACAGCTGGCGCAGGGGCTGGATATCCGCTACCAATGTCAACTGCAACGGAT
>DAIOUM010000192.1:0-1590 GCA_036759505.1 Alishewanella sp.
CGCTCTAAGCGGTCTAACTCTTCTGGTTTGGAATCCATCTGCATCCGGATACTGGAAGCCGCTTCATCAATTAAATCAATGGCTTTATCCGGTAACTGCCGATCACTGATATAACGGTGTGACAGTGTTGCTGCCGCGACGATCGCCGGATCGGTGATCTCTACCGCATGGTGCAGCTCGTAACGCTCTTTTAAACCACGCAGAATCGCGATGGTATCCTCAACCGTTGGCTCCTCCACCAACACTTTCTGGAAACGCCGCTCCAGCGCAGCGTCTTTTTCAATATATTTGCGATATTCATCCAGGGTGGTGGCACCAAGACAGTGCAACTCACCGCGTGCCAGCGCTGGCTTTAGCATATTGCCGGCATCCATAGCACCATCAGCCTTACCGGCGCCAACCATGGTATGAATTTCATCAATAAACAGGATGATCTGGCCTTCTTCTTTGGCAACTTCGTTCAGTACTGCTTTTAACCGCTCTTCAAACTCACCGCGATATTTGGCCCCTGCCAGCAGCGCGCCCATATCCAGTGATAATACCCGCTTATCTTTTAGGCCTTCAGGAACTTCTTTGTTAACTATGCGCTGTGCTAAGCCCTCGACGATGGCGGTTTTACCGACACCGGGTTCACCAATCAAGACCGGGTTATTTTTAGTGCGTCGTTGTAGTACCTGCACGCAGCGACGAATTTCTTCATCCCTGCCAATAACCGGGTCCAGCTTACCGGACTCTGCTCTGGCGGTGAGATCAATGGTATATTTGCTCAGCGCCTGGCGGGTATCTTCCGCATTGGCATCATCCACCTTCTGACCAGCACGGATTTGCTCTATCGCAGCACTGACCTTGTCTTTATTTATCCCCAATAACTGCAGAATGCGGCCCAGCTCTGATTTATCCTCAGTCGCGGCCAACACAAACAGCTCACTGGAGATAAACTGATCTTTACGCTTTTGCGCCAGCTTATCGCATTGTTGTAACAGCTGAGCTGTGGCTGCTGATAACTGTAAGCTACCGGCATCACCTTCTACTCTTGGCAGACGCTCTATAGCCTGGCTGACTTTTGAGCGCAGTTCATTAAAGTTTACCGCCAGCTTATTTAATAATTCGCGCACGGTGCCGCCTTCCTGATTCAGTAAGGCAAACATAATATGTACCGGCTCAATAAACTGTTGATCACGCCCCAGTGCCAGCGATTGCGCGTCGGCAATAGCTTCCTGAAACTTACTGGTGAATTTATCTAAACGCATTGGCAGGCTCCCGCTCTTACCCTAACTATGATGTGTAGTAAGATTGGGCGCTGTTGTGGATTTTTCAAGCAGCGAACGTCAAAAAATTGACTTGCATCAACTTAGCACGGCTAACTCAGGGTTCTAACCAGATTGCACTGGCCTGGCGGCCGGTTTGACCATCACGCCGGTAGGAGAAAAAACGTGCTGAGTCAGTAAAGGTGCAATACTCTGCACCATAGATGGCTCTGACTCCGGCACGCTGCAGCCGCAAACGAGCCAAAGCATAGATATCGGCCAGATACTTGCCGCCAGCTGAGCCGGTAAAAGCGGCTTCAGCCTCTGGCATCATCGCCACAAA
>DAIOUM010000193.1:0-1563 GCA_036759505.1 Alishewanella sp.
TGCCGGCAAAATAGTAAACCCGGGCGGGCAGGCCCGGAGCATTGGCTATTGCATTTTACGGCAGCCTTTAGTCAGCAGCATCTGGAGCAGCCGGCCAGCTTCTGGCAGGAGCTGGCTGCCGAATTGCTGGCTAAGGTTTTGGCACGGCCGGTCGAGGTTACGGCTGCTATCTGTCATCGCTGGCGCTTTGCTCAGATTGCGGAGGTTGCACAGCCAGTACCGCCGGTTAGTCTTGCAGCTGGCCTTTGGCTGGCCGGTGACTGGCTGCGTGGCGGAAGGGTAGAAAATGCCTGGTTAAGTGGTACCGAGGTAGCGGAGCAGATACAAAATGACTGAACACTGGTTAATTATTGGCGCCAGCGGCGGTATTGCGCAGGGCCTGCTACAGAATTTATTGGCTGCCGGGCATCAGGTGTCGGCGATCAGCCGCCAGCCGTTAGCTGAGCCGATATCCGGTGTGAGCTGGTACCAACTACAGAGTGCAGAGCAGAGCGCAGCGGACGCGGTTTTGGCCAGGATTTTTCAGCTGCCCGTTACCGCCGTTGTGATATGCCAGGGCTGGTTGCATGGCGATGGGCATTTGCCGGAGAAAAGTCTGCAGCAAGTAAGCCGAGAGGCGCTACAGCAGAGTATGGAGATTAATCTGTTTAGTCCGGTTTTCTATTTGCAGGCGCTGCAGCCCTGGCTACAGAAACAACCGGGGATCCGGGTGGCGGTACTCAGTGCTAAGGTCGGGAGTATCAGTGATAATCAGCTGGGGGGCTGGTACAGTTACCGGATGGCGAAAGCGGCGCTGAATATGCTGGTACGCTGCGTCAGTATTGAGCTTGGCCGTGTGAATAAAACCGCAGCGCTGTTTAGCCTGCATCCGGGCACCACCGACAGCGCTTTGTCGGCACCTTTTCAGCAGCGGCTGCCGGCTGGGCAGTTGCAAAGCGCAGCGGCAACGGCCGAACGTTTGCTAAGCGTGATCCGGCAAAGCCAGCCGACGGACTCCGGTTTGCTGCTGAATTGGGACGGGCAGCCGATCCCTTTTTAATGCTCTGATGCGGCCCAATAAAAAACGGGAGCACCAGGCTCCCGTTTTTTATTGTCGTTCTTAATCCACCTCCTATGGAGGTGGATTTTTACTTACGCCAGTTAGGGCTTTGCAGGCGAGTTATCGCTATCGATAGCGCCTGGTACCACCTCATCAGCCGCATGTTCGTCTGGCGCTGCCGCCTCCAGCCGTTCCAGCTCACGACTTAATGCTTTCGGTGAGCCAGTGTTACGGGCAATCGCAATATAGGTCACAGGCACTACGTAGAGCGTTAGCAGGGTCGCAAAGGCGACACCGCTTAAAATCACCATACCAATTACCATCCGGCTTTCTGAGCCCGGGCCTGTTGCCAGTACTAACGGCAAGCTACTCATCACGGTTGTAAAGGCAGTCATCACGATAGGGCGCAGGCGCTGCGCCGCAGCGCGCTTTACCGCCTCTTCAAAAGCGATACCGGCATCACGCAGCTGGTTAGCGAATTCCACAATCAGGATGCCGTTCTTCGCCACTAAGCCTATCAGCAT
>DAIOUM010000194.1:0-1560 GCA_036759505.1 Alishewanella sp.
AGTGGCGATACCCAGGTGCAGGCGTTACGGGATGTCAGTCTGCAAATTGCTGAAAACGAATTTGTTGCCATTATGGGCAGCTCCGGCTCCGGCAAATCGACACTAATGAACATTCTTGGCTGCCTGGATACGCCAAGCAGTGGCAGCTATCAGTTAGCCGGTGCCGATGTCAGCCAACTGGATGACGCCGCCCTCTCCGCCATGCGTAATCAGCATATCGGTTTTATTTTCCAGTCTTTTCACCTGTTACCACGCCTTAGCGCGGCCGAGAATGTGGCGCTACCGCTGCGCTATACCGCTACGCCGGCTGAGCAGGCATTACAACGGGCCGAAACCTTGTTACAGCAGGTTGGTCTGGGCCACCGCATGCACCATAAGCCAGCTGAGATGTCCGGTGGCCAGCGCCAGCGCGTTGCTATTGCCCGCGCCCTAATCAATAACCCCAAGGTGATCTTTGCCGACGAGCCGACCGGCAACCTCGACAGTAAAACCTCAGTCGAAATTATGCAGCTGTTAACCGAGTTACATCGCCAGGGCAATACCGTGGTGATGGTGACGCATGAGGATGATATCGCTGCCTATGCGCAACGGGTGATCCGGATGCGCGATGGTCAGATCCTGGAGGATAGCGGATGTTCAGTCTGAGTTTTGTCTTTGCGCTGGCACTCAGCCAGCAAGCCGAGCAGCCGTTACCGCTGCTGTTAACCGGCAGCCTGGTCTCGGAATACCGGCAAAATATCGTGGCGCCGATGAGCGACACCTGGCGTATTCAGGTGCAGTGGCTAAAACCGGAAAATGAAGCCGTACAGGCCGGCGATCTGGTCGCGGTATTCGATGCCGGCACTATTCAGGCCAATATTGAACGCCTGAAAACATCCCTGATCAGTGCGCAGGAACAGTATAAACAATTGGAAAGCCAGCACGCGTTAAAGGTGCTGGAAGCCGAGTATGAACTGGAGCGGCGGCAGTTACTGCTGGAAAAGGTCGATATCGATGCCGCTGTACCCAAGGCCAATTTAAGTTTGTACGACTATGAAAATAACCAGCTTACCCAGCAACGGGCGCGCACCGAACTGAAAAAAGCCGGCGAAACCCTGGTTACCGCGCGCCAGGAGCAACAAAATGCGCTCTACAAGCAGCAGCTGGTGATTGATAAGGCGACAGCAGACCTGGCTGAGGCCGAGAAAAATTTACAGAATATGAGCGTTTATGCCGAACGGGATGGCGCCATCAGTTACAGCCTGCATCCCTGGTACCGCACTAAGTTATTCGCCGGCGTCACCGCTCAGCCGGGTTGGCAAATTGCCGAGGTCACGGAAAAACAAGGGCTCTATGTTGAGGCCTGGGTGCACGAAGTCGACGTTGCGCGGCTACAACAAGCCAAACAAATTGAAGCACGCTTTGATATTGCTCCGGAGCAGCCCTTTACCCTGTCGTTACAGCAACTGGCCGGCCAGGGTGAAAAGCGCCAGGCCTGGGGCAATGCCCTCTATTACCGCGCCAAATTTACTGCTGAGCGCTTTCCGATCAATCAACCTATGCTGGGCATGGGGTTATTAC
>DAIOUM010000195.1:0-1536 GCA_036759505.1 Alishewanella sp.
CGATGGTCCTGAAATTTATGAGCTTTGCCGGATTTTTAGTGGCAGAGCGCGCCGGAACAGGTAAGGTACAGGCAACAATCATTGCTATTGAGGTTCTATGAAACTGTTTCCCCTGGCCGGTCTGGTGACGGCCCTTAGCATCATTCCAGCCCTGGCAGTTAACCCAGCCGCGGCCAATACCAGCAACAATGCAGCGACTTCAGCGCTCACGCCACTGCAGGCCGAAGATATTTTCCGTCTGGCTGGTGCCAGCGATGTGCAGATTTCCGCTGATGGTAAACGGATTGTCTATGTGCGCCAGCAGAATAATATTATGACTGACCGCACTGAAAGCAGCTTGTGGCTGCTGGATCTGGCAACCGGTGCCCATTACCCGTTGTTTGCCGACAAGTTCAACTATAGCCAGCCACGCTGGGCACCGGATAATAACCGAATTGCCTTTGTGTCAGACCGTGATGGCAGCAGCCAGATCCAGGTACACTGGTTAAACGAACAAAAAACCGCGGCGATTAGCCAGCTGCAAGTTCGGCCCAGTCAGCTCAGCTGGTCGCCGGACGGACAGCAACTGGCGTTTTTGGCTGAGGTGGCCGCACCGGCAACCGACTTTGCTAAAAGCGTCTATCAACCGCGCAAGCCGGCAAACGCAAACTGGTCAGCCAGCCCAATAGTGGTTGAACGTACCTATTATCAGGCCGATGGCCGCGGCGTAATGCGCTCGGCTTATGCACAAGTCTTTGTGGTTCCGGCGTCAGGCGGTGTCGAACAGCAACTGACCAACGGCCCTTACCAGCATAATGGGCCACTGGCCTGGACGGCAGACAGCAAAGCACTGATTTTCCCGGCCAACCGCCACCCGGATTGGGAGCTGCAAAGCCGGCAAGCCGATCTGTATCAGGTAGATGTGCAAAGCCGGCAGCTTAATCAGTTAACCCGTTTAGACGGGGAAGAAGCTGAGCCGAGCCTGTCACCCGATGGCAAAACTCTGGCCTTTACCTATACCCGTCCGGATGCGGTCTCTTATGTAAATAGCAAACTGAAGTTGCTGGATCTGCGCTCAGGCGAGATCCGGATGCTGGCAGCGGAACTGGATCGCAGCGTCGAAAGCCCAAGCTGGGTGAATAATTCGACGCTGACCTTTCAGTACACCGATCGTGGTCAAACCAAGGTTGCGCAAATTAGCACCCGCGATCGGATGACCGATCTGGTGGCCGATTTAGGCGGCACCAGTTGGGGCCGGCCTTATCTGAGCGGCATGTATAGTGTCGCCGCAAACGGCACTGTCGCCTATACCCAGGGTAGCAGCCAGCGCCCGGCAGAAGTGGCAGTTTTTAGCAATGGCCGCAGCCGTACGCTAACGGACCTAAATGGCGGTTTATTATCACAGCGTAAGCTGGGTCAGGTACAGGAACTGCGTTATACCTCTGCTGCTGGTAATGAAGAAATTCAGGCCTGGTATATTACGCCGCCTGATTTTGATCCCAGCAAAAAATATCCGCTGATCCTGGAAATTCATGGTGGACCACATCTGGCCTATGG
>DAIOUM010000196.1:0-1501 GCA_036759505.1 Alishewanella sp.
AGCGTGGCGTTGGCCAACCGCTTTGCCGATGTGCAGGTTAGTGCCACCCCGTTAAAAGATAATGTCTATATGCTGACCGGCGCTGGCGGCAATATGGCAGCGGTAGCCGCACCTCAGGGCGTCCTGTTGATTGACAGTCAGTACGCGGAGCTGGCTGAGAAAATTCGCGCCAGCTTAAAAACCCTAAGCCCGGCTGAGCTCACTACCCTGATAAATACTCATATGCATGGTGATCATGTTGGTGGTAATGCCGCCCTGGCCGCTCAGGCCGACATTATCGCCCATGCCAATGTTAAAACCCGGCTGGCCGCTAACGCCAATTTCGATCCGGCTGGCTTACCGAAAACTACCATTACAGAGAAAACTACGCTTAATCATTATGGCGTGGAGCTGGTGCTGGAACCGATGCCGGCCAGCCATACTGATGGCGACTTGCTGATTTGGTTCCCGGCACAGAATATTGTGCATATGGGCGATCTGATGTTTCAGGGCCGTTTCCCGTTCGTTGATACCAATAATGGCGGCAATGTGCAGCAATATATTGAAAATACCCGCTATGTGATTAGCAAAATTGATGAGCAAACGCAGGTGATTCCAGGCCATGGTGAGCTGACCAATAAAGCCGGCTTACAGCGAGAACTGGCTATGATGGAGCAAACGCTGGCCATCGTTGCCGCCGCTAAGCAGCAAGGCATGACCGAGGCCGAGCTGATTGCCAAAGGTTTGGGTGACGAGTTCAAAGCCTGGCACTGGAACTTTATTACCGAAGAGCGCTGGATAAAAACCCTGTATCAGGCGGTGCCCTGATGCTAAAACGCCTGAGCCTGCTTGGCGCACTGTTTTTCAGCGCCGCTATCTTGTCACAAACTCCAGGTGAGCCGGTGCAGTATCTGTTGTCAGAAATAAATGGCAGCAGCGCGAACCAACTGGCACTGACCGATGGCAGTCTCTGGCGTTTAACGTCGCCGCGCGCCTTAGCCCGTGGTAGCGCTATTCTGATCAGCGGCCGCGACCTGGACAGTGGCAACGTGCAGGCGTTAAGTGGCGGCTTTCAGTTTGATCTGAGTTATCAGGCGGGTCAGTTGCAGGCACAACAAGGCTATAAGCTGCAGCTGATAGCCAGTCAGCAGGATGGCAAGCAACTGCTACTGGAAAATAATATCCGGCTCTGGGTGCTGGATGCAGATCGACTCGAAAGCCGGCACTTTCGTGGTACAGCTGAGGTGATCCTAAGTGCCGATGGGCAGCAGCTGGTGTATTTACCTAATTTGAAAAAGGTGCAGGTCCGTCAGGTCGCCACGCCCTAGTACGCAACTTTCTTCCGGCAAACCAACTCTTTTCTGCTGGCGCAATTTTTTGCTTGTATTCAGCCTTGCGCCAAGTATCATTACTGCTTTAATTCAATCCGGGCGCTAGAGCTGATGCCGCCCCTGCTTGTCCCTTTGGAGTTGTTTGCATGACGCATGCTGTTATTAAAGATGTTCTGGCCGGTCGCTATGCG